>NZ_JAAUVM010000004.1:0-418712 GCF_012030485.1 Pseudomonas sp. B14(2022) | reverse complement strand
TTCTTTTCGGTCACTTGATTGACTGCTTGGATTTTGAATTCTTCGGGATAACGCGGGTTGCTCATGGCACCTCCTGATTGGCCTCATTTTAAGGCATGGAGGTGTCTACGAAACCCGGGGCGATTCAGTTCCCCTGGTGCTCCTGCGACAGAGTCCAACTCAAATAGTACAGCGGCCTCATGATCCATTCCGTCTGTTGGCCCGAGACGAGTTGCGACTTTGATGTTCGGATCGCTGTTGTTCGGGTAACCGAGGCCTGCGACCTCTCTGAGTGCTGGCGCAAAGCTGACAGTGAGCCTGCTGTCGAAGGCACTTTGAGCCGCTTCAATCGCCCGCAGGGCCTCCAGGTCATGCACATCCGGGCTATCACCGGGGTCAAGGTGGCGACGATAATACGTGCGTAATTGTTCAGAAAGCTTCCTGCCGCTTCCGGGTTTGCTTTCGTCTTGTCCCTCATCGGCGCTGTCCCCGAAACCGCGCTGCGCATTGATCTCGTGAACTCTGATCAGGTTAAGCAGGGGATTCCGCTCCAGCGGGATTGCCGTATCACTCAGCGGCTGAAGATTGGCAGTCCTGGTTTCTGCGTTAGGTGGCGAAAGCTTATCTGGATCAAGGCGGTACCATCGCACTTTGAACGCCTTGGCCAAGCGCCGGTTGAGGTAGTCATGCAGGTTCTGCGGCCATAATTGGAGGGTCGGGCGCACCTGGCCATCCGCAGCTTGATTTTCAATTTCCTGCAGCAGCGTAGCGACCCGTTCCCGTTCTTTTCGATAGTCGGAGTAGAGCGTTGGAAGATCATCAGGCTCTAGCCGAAATCGCATACCCACCATGCCGCCTGACCAGGAGAAATTGGGAATCAGGTCGCGGATGTGGTGGAGCTCGCCCTGAGCTGCTCGTATCCAAACGTCCAAGGTTGGCAGCCACTCAGCCCACGCGTTGGATGCTGGAATAGCGAAGCTGTCATCGGCCTGTTCCCACTCCTGGCCAATCGCATCGAGCGTAGCGATATGGCAAAGAGTGAGATCCTGCAGCCGGAACGTCGTCGGCTTAACCAGGAATTTGCGTAGTGCCAGCATTGCTGATGATTTGCCGCTGTTGTTGGCGCCCACCAGAAGGGTGGTTTCGGCCGCCAAGTCGATTCTAACGGATTTAAGCTTACGGAAATTCGCAAGCTCCAGATGCTGGATGCGCATGGGATCCTCCCTGAGATAAGGCGATGGCCGTGAGCCACTGCTAGGTCATGGAACTGTAGCTGACGACTAGCAGAAAGGGCACCAAGCTCAATCCACTGGCTAATGCTCACTGGTTTGTAGTTCCGGAGACGAAGTGCCAACATAGGCGGCATCCAAGTCAGTCGCTGAGCCTCGTGCTCCTCAGGAACAGGGAAGAATGGAATTCCATATCATAGGCAGGGATGACAAATTCCCGAGCGGGAAGATCAGCACTGCGTATCTCAAATTTGACCACTGGAACGATCACAGCTTTGTCACGATGTTCCATGTGCTCGTTTACGACGAATTCGGCGAGGCTCACGACCTTCAAAACGTCAAAATAGGGTTCAAAGGGCAGGACACCGCCACTACGACGCGCTCCAAGCTTCCCGACACTTTCCAAAACCTTCCTGAAGGCTTTTTCTCACTGGGCACTGGTGTCGAGTACTACCAAAAAATCGCCAATTCGTCTTCTGGGGATCTGCGGCTCAACTTCCTTGCAGCAATGAACGACATCGTTGCCAATCCTGAAATCCTCGAAGCGATAAAAGACGAGCCAGTGCTCTCAGTCTCTTTGCTGCGGGATGTCAGCTTGACCAGCGTAAAGAACCAGTTTGCGCGAGTCCTTCTGGGCGGCGCTGTCCGGACAAACTTTTCTTTCGTTTACACGAAGCAGGCTGACAACTCTACTGCCGGCATTGAGTTGAGCTTCGACGTAAACGTTGACTCAACGCCCCTAACGAATGTCCATGCGCTAATCGGGCGCAATGGCATCGGGAAAACCACAATCTTGAATGGCATCATCAAAGCCATCCATGATGGCCACACTGGTGCGGATGCGATCCATCAGGTTCAGTTTTGGGGCCAACAACGGGCGATGATTGCCCCAGACTTCTTTAGCAGCGTGTTGCTCGTATCGTTTAGCGCGTTTGACCCTTTCGACCCGCCACCAGAGCAGCCTGACCCCGCTAAGGGCACCTGCTTTTTCTACGTCGGATTGAAGTCAAAAGGTGGAGACGCGTGGCATGAGTTGAAGCGTCGTGATGTCTTGAAATCAGACTTCATTGAAGGGATGAGAGGTTGTCTACGAGATACGTATAAGCGTAATCGTTGGAGGCAAGCCGTCAAAACCCTGCAGTCTGATGAGAATTTCGCAGGTTTGGGATTCGACAGGCTGCTGTCCTTGAGTGGCGAGGAATGGATGACCGCAGCTAACGAGATTTTTTCTAATCTCAGCTCTGGCCATTCGATCGTTTTGTTGACCATCACAAAGCTTGTAGAGCGGGTCGAGGAAAAAACTCTCGTTTTAATGGACGAGCCCGAAAGCCATCTGCATCCGCCGCTTCTATCGGCCCTAATCCGGGCGTTGAGTGAATTGCTCCTTGATCGTAACGGTGTAGCGATCGTGGCCACCCATTCTCCTGTGGTGCTTCAGGAAATACCCGCCTCATGCGTATGGAAAATTCATCGTTCTCACCTGGTAGCCGCCGCACAACGACCAACAGTTGAGACGTTCGGCGAGAATGTAGGAATTCTGACTCGGGAAGTTTTTGGCTTGGAGGTGGCGTCTTCCGGCTTTCACACCCTGCTTGCTGCAGAAGCCGCCGAGGGGCATAGTTTTGATGTCATCCTACGAAAATTCGGTGGCAGACTGGGGCTTGAGGCCCAGGCAATTCTTAGAGCGCTTATCGCTGAGCGTGATTCTGAGGGGCAAGTATGAAGCACCTCACGGGCCCCGACTGCTCTCCTGAGGACGCGTTTCTGACCTGTACCTCCGCGATCATCGATGATCAACAGAGAGAAAGGATGAGAGGTATCCTTCCAAGTATAAGAACCAACGCTGCCGAGTTCATTGAGCGAGCATCCGTAGGATCCACCTGGCAGCTACCTTCTTTAAGGGTGGGGCGAGGGGAGGATCCCTTCGTTGTCGATGACATTCGGAAAAGCGAATTGGTCAACTTGTATGAATATTACATGGTGCAGAGGGAGCCTGGTCGAGCACTCTATGACGCCATCTTGGTTGCTGCCGGTGATCACTGCCCTACGTGTGGTGGGATAGGGCAACCACGAACACTGGATCATTATTTGCCGAAAGCCAATTATCCAAAGCTGGCAATTGTCCCCCACAACCTGATCCCAGCTTGTCGCGATTGCAATACTGACAAGCGTAACCCCCTGGTCGACCACCCGCACCAGCAATTGCTTCATCCATACCTGGACAAGCGGCAGTTTTTCGAGGAGCGGTGGATCAGTGTTTCCGTGACCCATACCGCGCCCTGCACGATTACTTACTCCGTTAATCCACCGGAAAACTGGTCGGAGGAGGACAAAGCACGGGCAGCCAACCATTTCGAATTGTTTGGCATCGCCAAGCGCTACAGCATCCAGGCAGGCACAGAAGTCGGCTTTCTAATGGATATGCATACCCTTTACTTTACCCGACAGCCTCTTGGTGCTTTTGCTGACTTCCTCCGTTCAGCCGCCAGCGCCGATGACCTGCTGGTAAATGGATGGAAGAAGGTGCTCTACGAGGCCTTGGCGGATGACCCGTGGTTTTGCAATGCAGAATTTCGTTAACGGGTTAGCCTGGAACAGGGGATGGGGGCACCCATCTGTAGGCATTTCTTGAGCAAGGCTTAGAAAGTGTTGAGGCGCACTGTCCCCGACCGCACGGCAAGTCCTCCAAAAGATACGCTTGAATCCACATACCTCAGGGCAGACTTCATGTCCTTCCACCCGACATAGCCCATTAGCGCCTTGATGTCCCAGCCATTCGCCGATGCCCAAGTCGCAAATCCCCGGCGCATCGAGTGGCTGGTGTAGAGCGCCTCGGGCAGGCCAGCTTCCTTGAAAATACGGCGCAAGAGCGGGATCAGGCTGTGGGGCTGAATGGCTTTGCCCGAAAGGTTGCCCCAGCGGTCGATACGCTGGAACACCGGCCCCTTGGTGAGTCCGGCAACAGTAATCCAATTGATGTACGCCTCGACAGGGCAGAGCTTTGTCAGCGCCGGCGCTTGAAAGGTCTGGCCTTCATGAACGCGGTCACCCTTGGTGTAGGGCAAGTAAAAGCTGATGACCTCACCGCTTGAGGCCTCTGTATTTTCGACAGTGAGTCTGGCGAGCTCGTCGCCCCGAAATCCTCTCCAGAATCCAATAAGCACCATTGCGACCGACCGACGGTGGCGCACGAGCGATTTGTAGTCGCCACGTTCCAGAGCAGCCGCCGCTTCACGTTCCAGCCATTCAATCGCCTGCTCCAGATGCCTGATCAATAGCGGGGCGGCCTGCTTGACCCTGGCGGGGTGCACAACCCTGATGCCTTTGATCATTTGGCGCACGTTTGGAGATTTCGTCGGATCGGGAAAGCCCTGGGTGATATGCCACTGCGCCAACGCCGCCAAGCGTTGCTTGAGGGTGTTGAGTGAGAGCTTGTCGGCGTACTCCGCCAGGTAGCGAACGACTCCTTCTCCCGTCGTGGGGAGATAGCTACCCCACGTGACCTCGAAATGCTCAATGGCCGCCCGATAGCTCTTGCGCGTGTTTTCCCGTGTACCCGCCTGTAGGTATCGATTTGCCTTGTCCATCTTTTTTGACCTTGAAACCGGGTGTCTTGGGGCCCTGACCAGGCGACAAGGACGGTCAATGGGCCCGATCAATCGTCTAGAAGCCATAAGTCTCCATTATAGCTTCCTAGTTCTACTCGTAAAATAAGCTAGAATTTCAATATCATGTAATGTGTTTACATGACATGTAACACAGTACGAAATCGTAGGAGTGGATCCATGGCTCGGGGTGGAATCAACAAAGCGTTGGTGCAAAAGGCGAGACAGGCCTTGCTAGCCAAGGGCATGCACCCGAGCATCGACGGGGTGCGGGTAGAGCTCGGAAATACGGGCTCCAAGTCCACGATTTCTCGTTATCTGAAAGAGCTGGATGCGGCTGAGCGTCCGGTCATCGAGCTACGCGACCGCATAGGTAATGCGCTGAGGGCGAGTGTTGAGAGCCTTCTTGACCAGGTGATGGAGGAGGGCAGTGAGGCGTTGACTGTCGCCCAAGCCAAGTTCGATGAACAGATTCGAGATCTTGAGGGGCGCAACCAACGCTTGGAGGGCGAGTTCGCGACGTTGGAGCGGCAATTCGAGGTTCAACAGTCGGCCTTGGAGGCTCAAACTACCGCGCTCCAGGTGAGTGAAATGTCCCTGCGTGACGAGCTTGGCCGTAATGCTCAATTGAACCAGGCGCGTGATGACCTAGAGCGTCGTATCCAGGAACGGGATGAGCAGATTCAATCCCTGGAGGAAAAGCATGTTCACGCCCGTAACGCCCTTGAGCATTACCGCGAAGCTACCAAAGAGCAACGGGAGCAAGACCAGCGCCGCCACGAAAACCAGCTTCAGCTAACCCAGGGGGAATTGCGTCAGGTTAGAGAATCACTCGTGGTCAAACAGGATGAGTTGACACGTTTGAGTCGAGACAACGAGCGCTTGATAGGCGAGGCACGCCAACAAGCAAAAGCCTTACACGCGCAAAGCGACAAGGTAGAGCGTCTCACCAGCCAGGTTCAGACCTTGACGCTATCCGACGCAAGGGCCGCTGCGATCATCGAACACCATGAGACCCAGGTACTTGAGCTAAGGGAGGAGGTCAAAACGCTCAACGTTTCCGCTGCTCTGGCCGCGAATCGTGAAGGTGATCTAACGCGGCGCCTGCTCGACCTAGAGGCTCAACTCGAATGCCAGGAGGCCGAGCCAGCAGAGACTTCTGCTGGAGAGCTGCAGCAGGGGTATGGCGCCCCCAAACAGGACGTCTCCAAACCACCCGCGAAGCCTTCCAGGCGCAGGCGGTAGTAAACCTAGGGCAGTCTGCTGAGGCAGACGTCTTCTATGGCGTGAGTTCGGACTTGAATTCAAATGGAGCGGGAGCTGGACACCGATTAGCCATGAAGCCTCATCCGGCCTCTGATAGAGGCGTGAGGTTTGTTCTTCCCGCTTCCAGATCTATGACCACCACATCAATCTGAGATCGCAACGCTTCCGGCAGACACTCTATCAAGGCTTGCCGCATGGCCTCAGGGGTGCGAGGGGTAGGGACGCCCGAGGGTGGAGCCTGCAGTCTTTTCCCTGTGTTGGACGGCAGCTCCCCAAACCAGAACACCAGGTAAATCCCGCAGCCATGCGAGCGCCAATCAATCAGATAGCGATCATGCAATTGGTGGATTGCACCTTGCCAAACCTCGTCATGCCACTGGCACTTGACCTCAATTGGAAGCTGAAGGTCAGCGCAGGCGAACGCGAGATCCACTCGTTTAGACTTGGGCATGTCGGCCTCTGTGAGCTCCCGGATACCGAACTGCTCCAGCTCTCGGCTGATGAGCATGGCGAAGCGGTCTCTGCAGATGTTCTCAATGTAGGGCACACCGTTGTCACCCCAGAACATGCTTACCCGATCAAGGTCATCACCCCGCAATTTTTTCTGAATCACGGAAAGCTCATCGAGCACCATTGCTCTAAGATCGACCATGTTTGTCGGCGGCCCCTCACTGAGCAGTGCACTCAAAGCACCGGGCTGAAGTGGGGCGAAGTCTTCCTCTGCACGCTTCTGTCGCTGCTCGGCCGCCATATGTAAAAGATCTAGGGTGTAGCTGTCTTCCGGCTCTGCAATCAGCTCCTGCAGGGCTTCAATTGCCTCGATCGAGGTGTCGTCTGCGAGCCGCTGGATCATTGATCGAACGAAACTGGCAGCCTCAAAAGGAGATTGACTTCCGTCATTCACCCACGCCCTGTTCTGGCGCGGCCAGGATCCTCGAAAATTGGATACGATCCATTTGACTTGAGCGGTATCGAGTACACGCTTTTGCCCTCGGCGCTCTCCGGGTTCAAGCCTAATGATGGGCCAAATGAAATCCGGGTGGTCTTTGCCAATTGCCGCAAGAGCCTCCCTGGATTCATTAAAGCTGACCAGAAAATCTACGGCCCGCCACATGAGCATCCGACTGACGGAGCTGAACTCAACGTCCGAGTAAAGCTTCGTGATCGCGCCCATTTCGTGCAGATGTTCTGGTGCGACCAAGAGATGGATCATCCTGTTCTCAATCGATTCTCCCATGGCGAGTTGGTCGCTGAGCCAAGTCGCAGAAAGGTGAGCAGCGGTTGCATGCCACTGGGGTTGAGAGAAGATTGCATTCATCGCTGAGATTTGTGGTTTGCCAGCCTTGATGCAAGGCTCAAGGCACAGCCAAGCGAAGTCATAACGACTCAGGGTGTCTCGCCTTGGCAAATCATGGTTGCCAAATAACTCGTTTTCGAGAGCTTCGCACAGGGACGAAAGGTTGTCGGGAACAAACGCTATCTGATTGTGCAAGCAAGCAATCAAAGCGGATAGGAGAACGGGCGTTGGGATGTCTGATAAGCCTCCACCCGCGCGCAGCCTAGTCAGTAATCCGGCAACCATAGGGAAACAGTAGTTCCAGACCTTCTCCTCAGCAGGGCTGTGAGCCACATCATGGGGAGACGGAAGGTCATCGCGGTGTAGCACGGCTTCAAAGCCTACAAGAGCATCCTCGGCGAACTCGGCACCAAGCCACGCCGTGAGGGCCTCGACTGAGTTAAGGTGGACGTCGTAAACGTCGTGGTGGCCCAGGTAGTATCTGGCCGCAGGGAGTATCTCCCGCAAATCGCCATTTCGCAGAGATGAACGGTGATGAAGATAGTGATCACTATCGGCTTCATACTGAACGCGGAGCGCTTCTATTCGCTCCGCCTGTCTCAATTCTCTTCGAATCGCAAGTTCGGATTTGACTGGATTTTCCAGCCTGTAGACGTAGGCCTCCAGTTCAGGGTCATCCCGTTGAAACTTTCGACTGACAGCTCGAACATCAGGGTCAAACGTGCGATTTCTACACGCTATCAACATCAAATCACACCACTGCGCCCGGGCTTTCTCATCCTGAGTGCTAAGGAGAGCCAGTTGCTCCAGAAAAAAGATCAAGTCGGACTTGCGGCTTGCAAGCCCCAAAAGGCGATCCTCCAGATCACAATTCTGTGACCAGACAGAGCTGGCAGGCTCCAGATCATGCAGCACATATTGCTGGACGGCATGCCTAAGATCGTCGGCATTGTCGAGGTGGGCGTTGAGTGTTTTCCTCTCTGGTACATCGTAAAGATCAAGCCGATGCATAGCGCCTAGCCAGTTCCAGAGAAGCGCTGCATCCTCTGGGCAGGCGGTGAGTACGTTTTCAGCGATGACGCGACTTATAAGCAGCGCGATGAGACCGACCAGATAGCTTGGTGGCTCAGTCTCACTGATGTCGACTGGAATGCATTGCTCAGTGAGCAGGCTCAGCAGCTTTGGAATCCTAGTGAGAACCAGTTTTTGGCTGAACGGTAGCCAGTACAATCCGCCAGATGTCCGTGAGGATGCTCTAGGCAGCGAACAAACATATAGCCCTGAGCACGCCAGGATATTCATGGCAAGAAGCTCATCGCTTACGTCAAAGTCAGTCGCCTCGATGACGAACAGCGCAAGCTCGAACGACACGTCAGTGTAGGGCTCATGTAAGCGGTTAATCATGCTCTGCCGGCGTACCCGGTCACAGGCTGGCAGTAGCGCCTGCACGGCATGCTTCCGCTCTGAAAAAGCATAACGATCCGAGAACACCACGCCGTTAAGCGCGTCTTCGAGCGACCTGGCTAGGGGAGTACCAGTGAGACCCTCGATCAGAAGGGCCCTTAAGTGAACACTGCTGTCCGGCGATGTAATGATCGTCTCGATTTTGCTTACCAAGCGATCATGCATCAGGCCACTGGCCTTATGACTGCCCCAATCATGGGATCTAAAAAAAGGATCTGTTTGCGACAGGGATGTAAGCGCGTCGAGCATGCTTTGAGCTTGCTCTGCCGTGAGGTTCGCCGTCTCGCCGTGCCGCAACACGCCATATGGATCGGCTGCAATCACCGCAGATGACATAGCTGGGCTGTGGTAAGACAACCACGCGTGCAGACCTCGCAAACTCGCAGGCACACTGCCGCCGGTGCGAAACTGAGCGAGCACTCTCTTCTGTGCTTGAGTGGTTCTTGCGACCTTCGACAGCCATCGTGCGCCGAGAAACTCTGCAACCACGCGGTGTATGGGCTTTGCCCGTTCCGGGCCAACAGTCTGGAACAGTTTTGAGGAATAAACCGCTTGTGCGGCTTCCGCCTCGGGCAGCTCGCTGAGCTCTGCAAGCCTGACATCCCCTACTACGAGATGATTAGGGCCGGAGCGACTGATCGCGTCCCCGCTCGCGAGCAGCAATCCCGCGCAGAGAGCTCCAGCGGCCGAAAGCGCTTGTTCTTCAGAAAGAAGGCCAAGCGCGCCGTCAATACGGTGAGGGTCATGCTCGGGCCAGAGTAGAGTGCACACCCGTTCGAAGAGGCCCGCACGTGTAGCAGGGAGAGTCCTGTCAGCAACAGCGACTTTGCCAATGAGGCTAAGAGTCAGAGGATTCTGGTAGAGCTCGGCGATCCCTTGATCCTCCAGGTGATCAAGGACGTGATCCACATCGAGTTCTGGATAGAGCTGGCGCATGAAAGCAAAGGCATCCAACCTCGTAAAGGCTTCGATGGATAGGATGCTGGGCTCTGAGCCATAAATTTGCGTTAGGTTCACAACATTGCGTGACTGCCATTCTCTCGACCTGCAGCAAAGGATGAAGTCGGGATGTCCGGCATCCTCAAGCTTCCCTAACACCATATCCACAGCATCGCTATCCCGCCGCGCCATGGCTTCGTCGAGCCCATCTATCAACAGAGGTTTACCAGGAAAATGAAAACGCCTCGGGTTGCCGCTGGCGATGAACCGTTGCGCGGTGATTGGCCGGACGTCTAAGCGCCGTCCTAATTCCTCAATCAGCTGGCTTTTACCCATGCCCGGCTCCCCCAATATGACCTTGGGGCCTGCAATGGCAAGAAGACCATCCTCATCAACGATGGCTGGACGGCCAGATGATTCGTTGTTTTCAAGACGCAGATGGCGAGAAAAATACCGCGCGATTGTCACGTTTGAACAGCTCCATGCTTGCCCGGCGGCGATCGACGTCGGCGGATGCGTAGAGAGCATCATAACTTCAGCTTTGCGGGAAATCAGCTTTGAACTCGAAGGGTAGGGAGGACTAAAGTTAGCCGCTATGCCGTTGCCCGCAACGCTGTCCGGGAAAACCGGAGGCCGCAGTGTAGAGTAAGCTAGCGCCAAGCTCTTGCCAGGTGAACAAAGGGTTCGCAGGCGAAGATGGCGGTGAGCTATCATCCCAACCCTCGTATCAGGCTCACCGGAAGTTCACCTTCCCGCTCAGACCCAAGATCGATCATTCAATCTTCGGCAAATGAACGCCTGGTAGCTGCCAGCCTGCTTGGAGACACGGATGTTCATTCACTTGCGCGCCTTCTATAACCGGGCATCAGATGCCTCTAACGCTTGGACTAATAAGACTCGCAGTAAGCTAGCCGCTTTGAAGCGGTACCCACGCGCGGCCGTCAGCGCCTATCAGGCCGCACGTGCGTTCTTGGCCGCGCCCTCTCATGAGAATCTGTTCCAGCCGCTAACCCCAGTACTCATCGAACCTGGGAAGATCCAGCGGTATGAGCGTGAGTTACTGAATGGGCTGAGGAACGATCAAGTAAGGAACATCGCGATCACCGGGGAGTACGGGGCAGGGAAGAGCAGCGTGCTTCGAACCTTCGTCCATCGCCACCCTGAATTCGTCTACGCGTTTGTTTCGCTAGCCACATTTGGCAAGGACACCGAGATCTCTGGGGCGTATGAGCTTGTTACCGATACCGACGCGGCCTCGGAATCTCCGCGCTCATCCGAGCCAGGACAGGAATCCAAAGCCGAGGAAAATAAGGCTGAATCCGATCTTGTTGCCCGGATCGAGGAGACGATCGTCCAGCAGCTCCTGTATGCCGTCCCTGCAAAGACACTCCCCAAGACTCGCCTTAAGAGGATCGACCAGGCATCTGGCCTGAAAATCTGGTGGAAAACCCTCTGCTATGGCCTCCTCATTGTGGCGGCGCTGAGACTGTACGTTCCTGTGGCAGAGAAGCTGCCCAAGATTGAGCCAGCCTGGCTCCTGGAATGGCTGCTATGGATCCCAAACCCGCTCGCCGTCGGAGTCGCCGCGTTAGGGTGCATACACTTGCTACACACGTGCCTGCGTCTGAGTTCGCTGTTCAGTATTGATGGTTTGACAATCAAAGGTGGCAAGCTGGAGACCACCCACCATGGCTCCGTCCTACACAAAAATATCGATGAGATCATTTACTGCTTTGAGCGAAGCAGCATTGACGTGGTGATCATTGAGGATCTCGACCGATTCGGCATTCATGACGTGTTCACCCGATTGCGGGAAATCAATTTCATCATCAAGCAATCACCTCAGGTGAAACGCCCCGTCTATTTCGTCTACGCGCTGCGCGATGAAATGTTCGTCGTCGGCGAGAAAACCAAGTTTTTTGACCTCATTGTCCCAGTGATCCCCGTCATCAACTCGGAAAACTCCCAAGAGAAGATGATGGAGCTTCTGAACCTTCGAACCTTCAAATCGAAACCCATGGGCGAACACCTCGACCGTCGACTGGTGGAGACGGCCTGCTACTACATCGATGACCTCCGGCTGGTGAAAAATATCGTCAATGAATTCGATATGTTTTCAAATATCCTTGCCAGCGGCCTACGCCTAGAGCCAGACAAGCTGTTTGCGATAGTCGCCATTCGCAATCTGCATCCAGGGGCGTACGCCGACTTGGTCAAACGGCGGGGGGCGATCTATGGGGTCATCAAGGGCCTCGATACCTGGAAAATCCAGCAGAACAGCACCAATGCAAAGCGACTTGATGACTTGCGGCGTGAGCGAGATGAGCGAGTCTCCGAGCTGGCCAACAATGTCGCTGAGCTGAGGGCCTACGTTTGGTTCACGATCCTTCGTTTGACCGGCACTGAGATAGCCACCCACGTTCAAATCGGTGGTACCTATTACACGGCACAGCAATTTGTAACCGAAGAGGTATTCGACTCACTGAAAAATCAAGCCATTCAGCTGTCAACCGTTGCCCTGAATCAGTACGGTCAGATGTTTAATCGCTCAGCTAGTAGCGTTTCAATGACTGAGGTGCTCAACGCTACGTCTTATGAGCGGCGTCATGCTTTGCTTGGGCGGCGACTTGGCACAATCGCGGACGAAATCGCAGCGGTGCAGAGGGAATCGGATCAGGTCATCAGGATGTCGTTTACGACCGCCGTCAAGAAAGGGTATGGAGAGTTCGTAAGGAGCAATCTTCCAGGCTTGGATGTCGTGAGCTATCTGATGCAGCATGGCTTTCTCGATGCCGACTACACCGACTACCTAGGTTATTTCTATCAGGGATCGCTGACGCCTGGTGACAAAGATCTGATCCTTTCATTGAGACGTGGTGTGCTGCCTGAGGTATCCACCCTTGTCGACAGTCCGGTTACCGTGCTGGAGAAGCTTAAGAGTGACGAGCTCGACGAGGGTAGGGGGATCGTAGTCGATTTGATAGCCTGTCTCAGCGCCCGACCAACCTCGCTCACAGCTGACTCAGCAGACACACAGCTAAGCCATATACTGAGGAGCGGTCTGGACGAGCACACCGAACGAATGGCCATCGCAGTGCGCGAGCTTTTGAGTCGAACAGACGCGACTGGATTCATTCGCGCCGTGTACCGCCTCGAACCCAAACTGTTTCATAGCCTTTTCGACGCTAGGGACACGGGGGACGCTGGCGGCGTTTTTGAAGGAAGCGAGGCCCGTCAGTCCCTCGTCAAAGCAATCGTCGACAACCTTCCGGAATCCGATTTCAAGACCCTGGCCGATGACGTTTCAACGGATTTGATTCCTACGATCAATTGGCTGGAAGATGCTTCACGACTGATGCCAGGATTAGAGAGCAATGTGGAAGCCTGGGCGTGGCTCAGGGCTTACCCAGTCCAGTTTGCCTCACTGGGCCATACGATGAGTCTCGCAGACCTCGAAAGACTGATCGAATGGCGCTGCATCAAGATCAACCTCCCAATGCTATCGCTGATATGCGCGAAGTCGGAAGCTGGACAGGATTCTAAAGACGCCAAATCCGAACCAGCAGATGTGGGCATCGTGTCCTTGCGTAGGCTGCAGGCTTTGGGAATTAATGGGCTCGGTAATTATCTGCTCTCTCACGCCGATGAGCTCGGTAGCGCATTACTAGATCAGTCTGCTGTCCTGGATGAATCAAGCGACTCCTTGGCCAGTTTACTAGCAGAACTGGACGCGGATCATGACCTGACAAATAGACTCTTCGATCACACGACCTGTGACCTACACGCACTCACTGACGCCCCGAGACATCTTTGGACAAAGGCACTTGAGAGTGATCGCCTGGTGGCCAAAGCTGATGCAGTGTGGATTTTTTTTGAGAAAGTCATTGGGCCAGACGGCCACCTCTCGGACGAAGAAATCGGATCGGAACCCACAACGGTATTCACCGGTTTCATCGCTCGGAATGCTTCGTCTCTCAAGGGCACGCTGTGGCAGTCAACGAGCGCAGACTGGTCGCTGCAACAGTATCTTCTGAGCGCCACCAGTATCAGTAATGACGTGCTCCAGGTACTGCTCGATGGCGTCGTGCTTCAAGACCTATCAATGATAAAAGCAGCGCTACCTGAGGGGCGCTGGGGCATGCTGGTAGCCTCATCATTTTTGCCATACAGCTCGGAAGTCAGGGAGATCGTACTGAATACTTGCCCACACCTCGAAGGCAAGTACCTGGATGAACGGTGGGATCTAGCAAAGGCAGAGATCGATATCAGCTCGCTTCAGCTCGACTCGATGCTCACGCTGAGCAAAAGCAAAGCGCTGTCACTCACACAGAAAATTCAGATGTGGTCAGGGCTTAGCCTGGAGACGATTGAAAGCAAACCGGAAGCGGTTTCAGAGCTCGGCCGTGTATCTATGCTGGCCAATCAAGCTGGCGCAAGGTTTGCTGATCCGCTGATGCCTGTGCTGCGACATCTGGTTCGCAACGCGAGCCTCACCCCGGAGCAGCGCTCTGAAATGCTGACACAATGTCTTCCTGGGATGAAGTGGCCGGACGTTGCTGCGGCTCTAGGGTTGCTCGACGATGAGGACTTCAAAGCCGTGAGCGCAAATGTCAAGAAAATCAAGGTAAGAAAGACCGAGTCAAACCGAAGGTTGGTCAACGCGATGAAATCTGAAGGGTACTTGGCAACGGTGACCACAAAGGACGACGTCATCATCGCAACCACCAGGCCCTCGTCAATGACATCTGAGGACGGATGGCTCTAGCCTGAGCGTTGAAGGTCGCAGCTTAGCGACCACCGTACAGTGCCACATAGGGCTTCATACTGACCTGCGTGGGAATAACCCGACCCTCGCACATGACTTCTCTGGCTTCTCGTAAAAGCAGCATGGGCGAGGGGAATGCTAATGTGAAGCATGGGGCTGTTCCTGTGCCCGCAGGCGGGCGATTCTGGAGCTGTAACGTGGATACAAACCAATTCGATAGGCCCCTAAGCCTTGACGCTCTAGGACTGCTTCTCCCGGGATAGTCTGAGCGCGTTAGGGCTCGCTTAGCATCCATGGCAGGCCCGAACCACCATCCGCATATGCTTCGGGGTTGCTCAGGCTTCACTAACTACTTGTCATACTTGGAAGGCAATGGGCAGTCGTAGTTAACGTCAATCATGTCCAAGTTCTTCAGCTCGAAATTGGCGTAGCTCGTCCCCTGTGACGTTCGCACTGTGGGTTGCCCGTACAGAAACACAAACGCAGTTGGTTTGGGCTGTTGGGAGATCTTTGAAAGCCTGGTAGCCATGAGGTTTTTGAGTTTGTAGCGCTCGACGAGCGTGTCCGAAACGAAGCTTGAGGTCGTCAGGCTTTCGGTTCCGCGCATCAAGCATTTCTTGAACTTGATCCGGTACGCGTCGTTTTTCCTAGTGCGATCGATGTAGGCCCACCCATAGTAGATGACGGGGTGCACGGGGAGGTCATTCAGATCCTGCTCCCAGATGCATTTAAAAATGCTGTCGTAGTCCACGTCCTGGCCGGCAATATTGAGTCGGCGAAACTCCAAGGTGTTGTCGGATCGATATCGGATATACCGGCTTACTACAGAGCGCACGGAGTAAATGGGGCCTACGATCCCGGATTCACCCAGCTTGGTCGTGTAAGACCTTGTGTTTCTAGCGCGTTGTTTCGCCACATGCACATCAGCGCTGGGATCCTGAGTAGGCTCGTCATAGTACGAGTCGGGTCGATCAAGCTTGAACACGTCAACAATGGACTCATCGACGGTTTTGCGCTCCTGCCCGTCGGGGCCGTTCGGCTCAACCTCAAGGTCGATCGCCTTCCCGTTGGTGATCCCGCATACCTCACTATGCTCTCCGTAAACCTTGAAGTGCGGCACGACCCGCATGCTCTGCACGTCCTTGTCCAAATTCGCACAGGTCACCTGGGCTGCACAGTCCGCTCCAGGGCAAACGAAGGCTCGTTTATTGGTAATAACACCTGCCCAAAACAGGTCATAGGCTCGATCGGGGTCGACAAAGTCTCCAGCCTCAATGCTAAACGCAACATCCAATGCCATGTTTCTTGTCAAACCTCCTGAAATCCTTTTGATGGCCCCCAACGCTACAACGGGCGACATCAAGGGCTCGATGTGTTGATAGCGGTCTGGCACGCCCTCATCGGCCATCGCGGTGGCCGAATCCTCGCACACAACGTGGAGCAGGGCGACCCTAAAGATGGCGAAATGAAATCACTTTATTTCTTATGCCAAACTCCTCAACCGTTCATCGGGAAACCCATATACTGGGTTAGCCACATATTGAAACCACTACATATTGGGCTAGATTATATCTTACAGCCTACATGTGGTGTTCTGCGATGAACGAAGCTTCAATCGAGAAAGCAGCGACTGACCTGCTCATGCAGATTTACCGTGATCGCCGGTACCTCTGGCCAGATCAAGAAACTTCGCCGATGATGATGCGCAGCCCCCGTATCGCCGCTATGGTCTGCGGCTACGACTATCATGAACATCCCACACTGGGGGAGACCCAGTTCAACCGGCATAATACCGGTACTCGCATTGCTGGCCTGATTGACCGTCAATCGAACAAGATCGCTGTCGCTACCGAGTTTGGTGACAAAGTTCAGCTCTTCACGGGTGCCCATGAAATCGGCCATCTTGTGCTGCATGAGGACACCGTCATGCATCGCGACCGCGCGTTTGATGGCAGCCCGTTGCAAACACCACGTGCACCTGCAGAGCGACAAGCCGATCGCTTCGCGGCCTGCTTCCTCATGCCTCAAAAGCTGGTGAGGGAACGGTTCGAATTCATGTTCTGCTGCAAGGGGCAATTGCGCTTCAGCGACGTGATTGCCTATCACCTCGACCCCAACAATCCGGATCGGCTCCTCTACGCCCCAAAAGACTCGGGAGAACGTGAGCTGTCGCTGGCGCGATGCACCCGCTTCAACAACCAGAACCTGGTGTCACTTGTCCAGCAATTCGGCGTCTCGGATTCGGCGATGGCCATCCGGCTCAAGGAACTGGAGTTGGTGCGATGGCCATAAAGCGAGCAGGGATCACAGCATATTCAGAGTGTGGATCGTCGGTAGCGATAAGAGGGATTGGGAAGGCAGCCTCCTTCTTAAAATAAAAAACGGCCCTCGCGAGGGCCCCTTTATGCCCAGTTCCCAGCCTCTTAAGAAAATAGGAGTGTGTAAATCACTTTTTAACACCGTTAACCACCGGGGTTTACAGTGCAAAAAATTGGTTTACACCAGTTCTCGCGCCATGCCCCATGATGTGGCATAAAGCTATCTCATGAGAGAGGACAGGTTTGAGGGCGCCACCTTCAGATCGTGGCCCGGAATCTACAATCGGCTATGGCGTCGCCATACGCTCAGGCTGTGGGAGTGAGTGCGTGGGAAGGACATTCGCATTTGTAGACGAGTCGGGCAATCACGATCTCGATACCTCGAAATCGGGTAGCTCCGAGTTCTTTGTGATCTGCTCCGTCATCGTCACTGAAACGGATTTACCGAAAGCTTACGAGCTTGCTGGCCTAGCCAGGGCGAGGCATTTCCAGTCGGGGGAGATCAAGTCCAGCAAACTCAGAGCCAAGGACGCGGATCGGCGCCGGCGGATTCTCGTTGATCTCGCAGAGCTACCGCTCAAACTCTTTCTCACAGTGGTAGACAAGCGTCGGGTCTACCAGGACGGGGGGCTGCAGTTCAAGCAGTCTTTCATCAAGCACGTGAATAACCTTCTGTATTCGCGGCTCTTTGATCATTGTACCGACCTGCACATGACAGTGGACGAGCATGGCGGCCCCGAGTTTCAGGCCAGCCTGAGGGACTACGTATCGGAACGCTATTCGGGAGATCTCTTCCGTGACACCGCGTTTCAGACCAAGAGCAGTAAAGACGACGTTCTGATCCAGGTAGCGGACTTCTTCGCGGGTAGTGTCGCGCACATCTACGAGGGTAAGGCTAGCGGCGAAGTTGTCGAGGCTTACAGGAACATCCTGCGCAGCCGAACACTAGGCATTTTGGAATGGCCACCGCGCTATCAGTCGTTGATTCCGCCTCCTATGGACGAATCAGCGCTGGCCGATCACCGCGTCCATCAACAGGCCCTTAAGCAAGCCGATAAATTCCAATCCAAGGTTGGGCAGCACCCTGATGAGGACGAACGTCTTCAGATTTGCATCCTGGACTACCTACGCTTCAGGAGCGATTTCGTCGCCGATGAATATGTCTCCACGGGTGACATAGCCAAGCACCTCGCGGACAGGGGGTTCCATGGTCTTTCGGATCAGAAGATCAGATCAAGTGGGATTGCGAAGCTGCGCGACGCTGAGGTCATCATCGCCAGCGCTGCCAAGGGCTATAAGATCCCCCGAGCGCGGGCTGACATAAACGATTTTCTGGAACTGGCCTCAAGCCAGATTTTGCCGCTGCTTGACCGAATCAAGAAAGCGCGGGATGTCTACCGCCTCAGCAGCATCGGAGACTATGACATCTTGGGAGCGGATCAGTACTCGGAAATCAGAAAGCTGCTCCAGTCGTTGGAACCGCTGTGATCGACGACCTTACCTTGTCGACGCTTGCGCATTATTCCACCTCCATCATTTTGGGCGGCTTCGGCACCGACAGTATTGCAGTCTAACTTAGGTCGCTTCGGGAAAGTGGATTGATACTCTTATGAAATGAGTGCTCAGGTATGAGGTTGGCTAGGCCAGAGCTCATGGAGCTCCTACTGGGCGCAACCCCCCCGTGGTTGACGTCTAGCCAGGCTCACACGGTGATGGCGAATTCGATAGTGCGGAGGGGTTGTGCAAAATTTCGATCTTGTGTGGCAAAAAGCTGAAACGGTGTTCGGCGACAAAGCCAGAGCAGCCGTGTGGCTGTCGACGCCCAGGAACCTCTTCGATGGCATGACCCCCCTGGAGTTCGTGAAAGATCAGGAGAGCTTAGATCAGGTTATTGAAGTGCTGACGCAAATCGATCATGGATATGCCAGCTGATAAATAACGGGCTTGCCGTAGAGTCGATTGATCCGTTTCTGTCATCTCAGCAGAAAACTTCACCTGGTGCTGGCTACGGAAACCTCCGCCACCACTAGCTGAGCCGATGCGGTTAATGTGATGTGAGCGAGCCGGACTACTTCCATGATATGAGCCTTCTACGTAGGTCGTACGCTATGGTCGCGGGTGTAAGCGAGAACGGTGCACCGTGGTCTGGCGAATACTTGACTCAACGATTGCGTTGGAGCGGTGCAATCAACAGGCTCCAAAGAGTTTCGGCACCACCTTCTTGAGAAAGCTTCTGGTCTTGCCGAGTATGAAACGACATACCGAGTGTCTTCAGGTATAGAGATTGATCGTCCGTATCAACCGTTAGCGCCTCGTTGTATGAGCCCCCGCCAAACGAATCCCCATGGCTGTAGTAGATCCCCGCGCCTAGCTGGCCACCGGTGAACACAGTTGCCTTCGCAACGTCATGACCATCCTTGTAGATACTCGCAGCAAAGCGATTGGCATCTACACGACGGAAGACCCCTTCATACCCTGCGTTCCGTGCCTGGAGCTCCGTCAGTGAATTTTCAAAATAACGGGAGATGTACTCGAAGCTGTCGAGCAGAAAGCGGTCTTTGTCCAGCTGGGTATAGCTTTTAGCCATCCGCAGGTTGCTTGATCTAGGGCCAGGCGGTGTCGAAGGGAAGGGCGCTGCACCCATAGAAAAATCGTCGCGGTCAGATCGCACGGATGTCGCCGTTGGGCTGAGGCTGCATCGCTCGGCGGCCTTGCGCACCTCCTTTGCCACTTGCAGGAATGCTTCGTCCTGATTCGGCCACAGCGTCACTGGCTTGCCGTCTTGAGGCGTGCCAAGCAGCTTGCCAAACGGGGCATGGTGCCAATCGCATGGGCGAAGAATTACGGGGATGACGATCGCCTCCTTAGCAGCATGGCGCTCCATCGCGCGGGCCATCTCGATGTTGTAGCAGTAGTCTGAGGCGATGAAGTCGGGGCTAACCAGCAACAAAATGATTTCATCACTGTTGATGTGATCGTCAATGGCTGCATCGATCTCTTGACCGGCGCCGATTCTGCGGTCGTGCCAAGTCTCGATGACCCGCTGGCGCTTGAGCATCGACAGCTGCTTTTCCAGTTGGTCGCGTAGCGCCTCGTCGGCATGGCAGTAAGAGAAAAAGACGTTCGGCAAAATGGTTACTCCCATCCGTTAGCTGCTCTTCCGATCATATGGTGAGCTCATCGGAGAGTACAGGCCCGGGCTTTGCTGGGCGTTTAATCGAGGCGAAAGCCCGAAACCAACAATCACCAGAAGGAAGTGTGGGTTGTTCGGATCAGTTTGGAAGCCACCTTGTTTCTTTCAGAAGGGATGATGTAGTGCTGATGTTGCCCTGCCATTCGGACAGGGGGTCTTGATCAACGCCGGGTGAGGCAGGGTAGAAGCCCGATGTCGCTTAAACAGTAGGCCGCCTGGGCGTTCTTTCGCCGTGCCTCAATCACCACCTCACGACGACATTTTCAATCAGGAGTCGAACGCGAAGGGTACGGAAAAGGCTCGAAACCTCGCGCTGCGCAGCAGTGGAGTACAGATGTACTACAGAGCCAGCTCAGGTGTTCAGGTTCGCTGGTGCAAAAGCAGCTGGCGCGGACGAGGCCAGCGAGGAGAGGGAAGGTAAAGGCGCGGGCAGATCCACTGAACGAATTACGATACACCGCTGTGCTCTTCAAAATAACAAGCGTGCTGGACACGCCGGGGAAGCTACCCTGCTGCTCCGGATTAAAATAATCGTCGGCAAAGCCCGGTCAGATCTGGGTAATTGCATTGATTTGACCAGTCATTTGCATTCGACTTGACCAGTCGTTTGCATAGGCCGTAGCCACCACATCGCTGTCGAGGTCAGCGTTTGCGGCCCCACCGTCATGGCCCAAGCGAGCAGCATCTCGGGCTGAGTATCTTGGACATGAGCGTGACTGGGGGAAAGATGCTCACTCAACGCCCCGTTGGAGCGCTTCTTTCGTAGCCTGAAAACGGAGTGGATACCGACAGTGGGGTACATGAGCGCGTCACTGCCCCAACAGGATATCGGTCAGTTCATGATGCAGCGCTACAACTGGCAGCGGCCGCATCAGTTCAACGAGGGGTTACCGCCTGCGGTCGCCGAGGAAAAACTTAACGCAGTGTCCGGGATCAGTTGACCACTACAGCCGGGAGAGCCAGGGCGCAGAGATAGGCCGGCTGCGCCGAAAAGGCCGCCGGCTAACGCCGGAGAGCTGCAGGGCTCAGCCCGGCAGGGTGGCCGCCCAGGTGCCGAAGAGATAGGCCGGCTAACGCCGGAAAGCTGCAGGGCACAGCCCGGCTGCGCCGGAAATGCAAATGCGCGACGCGCGAGGCGCGTGGCCCTTCGGGCCAGAGCAAAAGCCCGAGCCAGAGCTAGGCGCCCCTACGGGGCGAACAATCGATCAGATGTGGCCTTGCAAAATGCAAAAATAGCGCTTTGATATCAGAAGGCATCTTGTGGTGTGGTAATAGGAGTGCCGAATAAGAACACAGGAGATCACATCTATGAGTAATAAGGCCTGGCTCAAAAATGCAATCATATTTTCAATCGTAAGTGGAATAAGTTCCACCTTTTATGGTTGTGGAGACCTAGATTTTGCCTGCAAAAGCGGAGTAAACATACCATTACCTCAACTTCCTAAAGCCCCTGAGCTTCCTAAACTTCCTCCGATAACAATTCCAGACCCGAGAAAAACAATTGAAGATCTAGGGCAAGCCTCAGAGAAGGCGGTTCAAGATATTGGGAAAACTGTCGAAAAAGCAGTAAACGACGCCGGGAAAAATATTGAAAAAGGAGCGCAAGACGCAGGTAAGGCCTTGGAAAAGGGTGTACAGGACTCTGGAATGGCATTGGAAAAAGCAGCCCAAGACACAGGGAAAACATTAGAGAAAGCAGGTCAAGACATAGGGAAGTTTCTTGAGCAGGCAACGAATTTTAGTTTGAGCTGTAAATTGCCTGGATCTAAGCCGGATGATTTACAGAAAGATTACAAACAAAGCTGTCAGTCGAATTACGACAAATACAAAAATGATGTTGATGTTTGCAACAAGGCGGGAGGGGTTAGTCTAATAGCAGCAGTTGCTGCTAGCGGCCCTCTCACTTGGACTCAGTCGGCAGGTGCAACCTATGTGCTGGCCAAGATCGCGTTTGAAATGTGTGAGAATGCGTGTAGGTCTCAATCAAGTATGTACCAATGCATTTCAGACGTGGACAAGGGATATCAAGGGAAAATTAAGGAAGTCGATGATTTAGCCAAGAAAAATGATGCGGAAACTCTAAAGCAAGAAAAAATAGATTGCTTGAGAATAGCCTATTCCATTGAGCGTCTTTTGATAATGGACACAGTTTTGTTGAGCTGCAAGGCGAAAGATAGTTGCAATTCTGACAGCGAGGAATATAAGAAGTCATTTGAATTGGCGACTAGGGCTGCACTGAAAGACATTGACGACCGGCGTGAGAATGCAGAGAAACTGATTATGTCCGGGGCGAATGCAGAGCTAGAGTATGGAGAATATATCGCCGAGCCGTCAGTAATATCTTCTGTAGCAGTTTATCAAAATGGATCTCAGGACGAGAGAACCTGCTACATTAGCAACCCGAAATTCATTGTAAATGTGAAAGCGGTGAATGCCGGCCCTCTGAAGGTGAAATTCTTGGTGTACAGGCAGGGAATCACACAGCCGAAGGTGATTGATACTGAATCTAAAAGTAAATCTATCCCAATAGATATAGCTGGCCTTGGCTTGGGGAAATGGAGGATAGATGTCGTTGGGGCGGACTTGAAGAAGCTGGCTTCATACGGAGTTATCTATAGAATAGATCCGCAATCTGGTGGAGTTTCCCAGCAATGAGTGCGAATGTTTATAGGCCGCTAGCTTACGCCGTGCTGGCGCTTTTCCATATTTCAGCTTTTGCCGGTGGCTCTTTAGTTTGCAACTATTATACAGGCAGAGGCTGTAACAACCCGCCAGGGCAAGAGGCTCCAGTCGACCAGCAGCGAAACGATACACTCCGACAAGGAATGGATCAGGTGTTCGGCGGTGGTACATCGGGGCCTGTGACTGGGGCAATTGGGGCCTCTCCGTCTATGCCTCCGCAAGAGGTTATAAATAGAAAGTCCGAAGAGGAGAAGGCGAGAGCCGCTGAGATCTCCAAGAAATGGGAGCAGATAAACAGTGCACCCAAAGAAGACATATCCACTGACGAATATCTTAAGATATACAACAAAAAGGACTATTTTGGCGCGCTCGTGCAGTATTCGAAGGATGGAAATCCCGATCATTTAAGGAAATGGTCTTCACAAAATAGCGAATTCAAAGACTTGGCTGGCAAAGCCTACTTTGATCTTGAAACAGTCCCAGCTACAACCCCAGACACTCAAGACATAAAAGCAATAGGGCTAAACGCTGTAGTTTTAGCTGATGCAGCGGAAGCTAAGGGTGATCAAGATTCAACGGCCTACTATTACAGCATCGCTAGATCTGCTGCTGATCTTTTAATAGGGATTGACCCTGTAACAGGAACGGTTAGGGCTTTATACGAGTCGCTCACTGGTCGAAACATGATTACGGGAGAACAACTCTCTAGTCTCGAGTACGGCATTGCAATATTTAGCGTGGCAACCCTCGGGTATGCTGGGGAAATTGCGAGAGGGATAGAGATATTTAAAGATTTGGCGGTTGTAAGCTCCAGAAATATAGTCGCTATTGAAATGGCGGTTAATTACGCCAGGTATATTGCCATTAAGCTTAAGGATTTTATCGGGGCGTCTTCAGTCGAAGAAAAGGTACCTAAATTTCTTAAAATCCTCGTTGAGGCGGCAAGCGGCCCCAGGCTTCGGGCGGAGAAGTTAATGGCAACTCATGAGACCGTGGTCTCTGGAGCTATGCGTGAGTATCCGGAGCTCTACCGGCTTCAAGACGATTTCATTATGAACTACTCGGCTGGTACAGCCACTGTTGAGGAAATGGATGCGGTCGGGAAAGCCTTTGTCGGCGAAGGGGCAGTGAAGAAGCCCTATCCTGGATATGAAGGTAAGTCTATGTACCAGAGTGCTGATGGACGCTACGTGTACCGCGAGCCTGTCATCAAGAAAGGTTCAGGTGCACACCAGGCGAATTTGGAGGTATACGTGTCACCAGAGCGCGCAGCGGGGCGTAGCCAACCGTTGAGCAACGCTCACATCGATATTAAGCCTTAGCAGAGGGGTTGGCGATCAGCCACGAGCAGTAATGTCCATCCTGCAGTCAGCAGCAGATTGGTATTCACCTCGCGGCGGTTGCTGATCAACTTTGTCGTCGTTTAGATGCCCACGTGATGTTCCTCAAATGAAGATTCACGGCGCCTCACCTGAAGGCCCGAGTCGTCCTGAAGAATAGCTTGCCGAGCAATGACGATTCCAAAGCCATACCGGCCTCAGCCGCGCTGAACGCAAACGACTGGTCAAGTCGAATTGAGACAAAACGTCATGCCTGGGGCAGCCCCACGGTTCTCTCACAGCACTGAAAGACAAGTGCGATGAAGTTATACGGAGGTTTTGGTTGTCCCTAGTCTTATGAGCTTACGAGACACGCGTTATGTATCCAATAACACCGGATGGCCGCTATTTGCGGATTCCACGCGCATTTGGACACCCATTCCACGAACACTTGGACAGCGATTCCACGCTGACTTGGACAGTGATTTCTCACTGATCCGACCCACGCTCAGGCAGGCAGCAACGCAGGACTATTCACTACCATCGGCCTCTTTTATCGAAGCGAAGAGGTCGTCGTGGAGCGTATATCCATGCGTAAAATCCGAGAGGTACTACGCCTAAAGTTCGACGCCGGCCTGTCCGTGCGCAAGATCGCCGCCAGCCTGCGCATCAGCAGCGGCAGTGCCGGCAATTACCTGCACCGTTTCAACGTTTGCGGGCTGACTTGGCCGACATCATTGTCGGACGCCGAGCTGGAGCGATGCCTGTTTCCGCCAGCACCAACAGCTCCCAGCGATCAAAGGCCGATGCCTGATTGGGCTTGGGCGCATGCCGAGCTGCGCCGCCCCGGCGTGACTCTGGCTCTGCTCTGGCAAGAGTACCGACTCGCTCATCAGCAAGGCTTTCAATACAGCTGGTTCTGCGAGCACTACCGGCTCTGGGCCGCCAAGGTCGACGTGGTCATGCGCCAGGAACATCGCGCCGGCGAAAAGCTGTTCGTCGATTACGCGGGTCAGACCGTGACGATCATCGACCGGCGAACCGGAGAGATCCGCCAGGCCCAGATCTTCGTCGCCGTCCTCGGCGCCTCCAGCTACACCTTCGCCGAGGCGACCTGGTCGCAGAAACTGCCCGACTGGCTGGGCTCGCACGCCCGCTGTTTTGCTTTTTTCGGCGGCACCGCACAGATCCTGGTGCCCGACAATCTGCGCAGTGGCGTGACCAAGGCGCACCGTTACGAGCCCGATACTTGCTGAGCAATTGCGGCAGGTGTTGAGTGAGAGGCCTGGAGAGTGAGCGAGCATCGTTTGCGAGGCTAATGGCTCCCGCTGGTCGTGTGTGGCTAGGCGCTGAGCAACGAGTACACTATTCGGAATATGCGTCCGCATTCCAGTACGCTCAAATTTCCAAAGGAGTAGGAGATGGGCATTTTTAGCTGGCTGTTCAATGGGCCCAAGGCCGTCAAATTCGATTCCGCAACAAAGCACCAGCCCGCTCAGGCTCAATCCCTAGCCGCTCAGCCAGAGCTACGCGCTACCCCTCAGATCCGACGTGACAAGCATTTTCTCCGAATAGAGTCGCTGGATTTCTCAGGCGTCTATCAACTGTCCAAGTCCAAGAAGTGGGCGATCGCCTGGCGAGATTCTGATCCATCAGCAGGGCGCGGAGGTCATAGGGAGTCCGGATTAGGGGCCTACGTCCTTGCAGATCTGAACAGCGGTACCGTTTCATGCCAGGGGAGCATGCCCAGGCCAAACAATGGACACGTGAGTGACACTGGCATGTTTTGCCTGGAAGATTGGCATTTTGGCAGCACCCTGTCTGGGACATTCAGCGTTTACGATCCCAGCGGCTCTTTGGTCTTCACCAGAGAGCTCACGGCCAATATTCTCACCAGCGGCATTTCTAGGCATGGGAAATACGCATTCTGCGCTACCGCCAACAGCCCGACGGATCATGGCAACAAGGTGTTCCTGTTTGACCTGGTCAATCGGGTCGAAATGTACAGTGCCACCCCGAAGGCCGGATGGCCTGATAGCTACGAAGTGGACGAGAGCACGGGCGAACTCGTGGCGCTGTTCAAGGACATGGGCAGCTTCCGGTACGACATTCATGGCCAATTCGTGGATGCTGATCAGCTCGGCGACGCCAACCTCAGTTCCTCCCGTTACGACCGCATCATCCTCGCTGCAGAAAAAATTTTGGGGGAGGACGACCTGACAGACGAGCGCACCCAGGAAGTCCTGACTGCTGTACAGCGTGCCCGCTCGCTCGGTGCAGATGAAAACCCTGCCTGGAAGCCAACAGCGCTCAAAGTCCAAGGGCTTGCACACGAACAGCTGGGCCAGTACCCCGAAGCAGTACAGGTCTATGAGGAAGCGCTGGCTTTGAATCCAAAAATTGGCGTTAAGCGCAGGCTGGCTTCGGTGAGTAAGCGGATCAACGCTGAGTAGCAGGGGCCGCGACCCATTTACTCCCATTCTCCCATTCGGGTTAATGACCGCTTGGCGCAGCACACTTGCCCCTGCGAATCAGGCTGTGAAGCGCCGCTGCCTTAACGTCCTGATGGCTCTTGGCTGTAAAGGCACGGCTGACTGGGCATTTGAATCTTTGCAGGACGGGCGGCTAAACACCCAAACAGTCGCGTTTGGCCGGTGCGACGACGGCACGGCATAGCAACCAGGGACGTCAGAGGTCAATTATTGGAATAGTCGATTTCTCGCAACCGCACGGGTCTGCGAGCGATCAAGACATGCGGCTCAGGTGTGGTGGGATGTCATCGCTGAGGAAACTGAATTTGCGGCCCGACGGCATGGGGGGCAATTTTTGAGCAGTTTTTCTCTTTCAATATATGCTTAAAACAGTCCTTGGTTGGAGCCACAAATATTGCAGGGCGCCTACGGTTTTTTGGCATTGTACCTATATCTGTAAAAATCTATTGACCCCCCATTTTAACGCAGGGTCTGAGTTACCAAGGTTGCAACAATCTGGATTTTGAATCAGACGGGCGGTACTAGGGTGGAGGGTGGTGCAGTACACTCTCCCTATCGGATCACGAAGGTCAAGCATCGGAGTCCTTATGAGCCCCTCACCACACGGTTTAGTCGGCATCCGCCTCGCAGAAAAGCAGATCGAAACGCTCAGGCAGCGGATTGATACACTCCAGCAGGATCCAGGCTATGCGCAAGACGTGGAATTCTACGGAAAGCTTCAGGGGCTGATGCAAAAATTTGGGTTTACCTCTCAGGATGTGGTGGAGCTGCTGATGTTGAGGGGAGATCTAGAGCTTGCACCGAATCTGACCGTATCGCGTTTGAGGCACATCTTCAGCCTGATCGAGGGTGAGGCCCGCGTAGAGAGGGGGGCATGAAGATGGGTGAGGGCCAAGGCAAAACCATCCATCAGAAGCTGGGCCGGCTGATCGAGCTGAATCAGGACATCGGGCTGCGTTATCGCTTGTCCTGCGAGCTGATGGACGATCCGGGAGTGGCGGATTGCTTAAGGTTTCTTGGGGAGCTCGACCACTTAGCGCTACAGTACGGGTTTAGTCCTAGCGAAATCATTGCGCTGCTGAATGCAGAGGACAAAGAGGGCGCGATAAAAAGATCAGAGCCGGTGGGGTCTGAGCCTCAGATGAAACCTTGAGATGTGTTTCAATAAAGCATTATCGCCTAACTCAACTAAATGAATATTTAGTTGAGTTATATGGTGGCTATGCTACGGATCTCATAATAGTACGAAGCAGCGGCGAAGGGTAACGGAAACCCTGGATTATGAATTCTCAAAACAGTCCGCTCTCCCAGCCGCTGCCCTAGTGGTATTTCTTGACTAGAGTGTATCGAGTAATATTCAACTGCATTATCCGGGCAGGGGAGGCGAGCAACCTTCGGCTCACCAAAAGCTCGGGAGCTGATAGCAGGACTGCCACAAGCTCCAGATGAACCTGCTATTCCGCCAAACCGGCGCCTGATAGATCTCATGAAGATAGGCAAGAATCCACGCGCGCTCTTGCCCTCCTGCAGCTGAGGCTTGGTACCATGTGCAAAGCGTCAAAAGGAAATCATTTTCCGGTCGAAATGCTCTCCACAAGACTCGTGATCGCGTCATGAATAGCGCTTAGCGCCGTTTCTGCATAAATCACAGCACTGGATAGTTCTCCAAGCGCCACCTTCTGGTCGGCCTTTGCCAAATTGGAGACGCATGTAGCCAATAACATCCGGGCGCCAATCTGGTTCACTGCCTCGAAGATTGAGAACTTGGAATCATTCAGCAGAAAATAATCTTTCAGATCATGAAGGCTCTTAAGCGCATAGCGGAAAGCTCGTGGATCTTGCTGAGCCACTGGCTTGTCACTGCGCCGATAAGAACTAACGTAAATGTCATTATAACAAACTATAAGTTCCGCAATATAACTACAAACCTCCACACTTAGCCCAGCATCGGGTTTGTAGACCCAATGACAGTAAACCACATCCCTTGCATTTCTCCATGAAAACCTAGCAAAGTAACCAGCAATTGGTAGGATTACGTCCTCGCGCTCACCATCAAAAATCCATTTGTGAACTTTCAATTTTCGAGTCATTATTGATGAGAATCGCTCCTCGGATATATCAAGCTTTGCGATAGTATCTCGCGCCTCTGTGAGATCGACATAAAGAGGATCTCTATGAGGATGAGGATAAACCGCCAGACGAGGAATTGTTCTTTCGTGCGCATCCCCCTTAGTCAGACTAACATCCAGTGTGTCATGCACAAATGCGCTGGCAAAATTGAACGCAATCTCAACTGATCCCGTTCTAAAATAGTGCTCATAAAAATGACCTGAGAAATCGATTGCTGCCTGGTCATTAGCCAGCCCCGAAACAGTAATCACATATGGTGAAATTTTTAGAAAGTTTTTTGCAGCATCTGCCGAATAACAAGACATAAGAACGACAGCGGACAACGCTGGCTGCGTCGCCTCAACCAGTGCAGCCAGTCGCTTGGATTCGACATAGTGACCCTCGTCGCCTGAGGGCATATCAAGACAGAACCCGCCACTGTCCCCATGGCCAGAAAACTGCAAGATATCATATTTGGTTTGCGCTATCGCCCGCGCCAAATCCTCAAGGGTCGCCGCTTGTTTAAAATCAACTAGCGCCGCCGCTTTTTCTATTTCTATAGCTTGGTTGACGCGTCGTTGCTCGCGATCTAACCGCAGTGGTTCTTCATCAGCTGGACTACTGTACGCAATTAAGATACGACGCATGTCACAATCCTTAAAAATCCATTACCAAGGCGGAAGCAAATTACTCACGAAAAATGATCGCGAATTACAATGCTTAAAAAGATGGCATTTTAGCATGATTCATTTAGAGTGCGAAAGCATAAGTCCCGCAAATCTATAGGCCGGCTCACTCCGACTAAGAGATGTTACTCCTGCTCTATGTCGCGCAAGCTGTTACGGATCCTGTTGATGTATTGAAAGCGGATGGCGAACATACCTACCGAACTCCAGTATTTAGGGCGATGGTGTCCTCGTATTTTAAGCGACCGGGATCAATCACCCGCAACTCTGCCGGCCTTTATCCCCGTACAAGCTGCACCCAAGCGCGCAGCAGAAGAGACGGTGATCATCTAACTGGCTCTGGGCGATAAATCCGTCACCGTAAAATGGCCAGCCTCAGATCCGGACGGCTGCGCGTGTTTTATTCGTGGCCTGGCCCCTAGCGGCGCGACGCTTGAATCAGCGCAAGTTTCATTGGCCGGGCATCCATCGTGGTCCGGAACCAAACCATGTGTTTTTGACCGGTACCGCCAGAAATAAAAAACGATGTTATGGAGATTCGTGAGGCGTTGCTTGCATGCAAAGGCCCGGCCTACAAGGCTTTCGCGCTGGGGACGGTGGGCGTCACCTAAAGCGCCATTTTTACGGGTGGGCCACATCTAGACCGCAGCGGCGGCGATATCGGCAAGCTAAATCGAAATGTACGAGGGTGTCCAGCCTACCGAATGGTGTCGATCCGCTTGGTGCGATGGCCAAAAATGTAGCCTCGATGACCTGATCATCCACCTGAACTCAATGTGCGGTAATTAAGGACTATATTGAAGTTTTACGCATTAAATATTAAAGGTGTCGCGCCTGAGATTTGATGCCATGCACCTAGGATTACTTCCTTGATGCCAAGCATCTAAGTTCGCTTCCAGCAAACTTTTGGAGCCACTTGTCCGATTTCTTCGGCATGTTTAGTGAGGCGTGGTTTCATGGTACATGGAAGCAAATTTACAAGCGTCGATTCCTGAATGACTTTCTCAACGTCTCCAAGCGCTTTTTTTACAGGATGATTCAAATCTAAGACGGTGACGCATAGGCATTGAACGGTTGACAAGCGTGCCGAAGTGATTCCGAGAAAAACGTATGAAGCGAGAAGTAAAGTGAACCCTATGGAATCGAGACCTCTAGAAAACGCGATTACTTCCAGATTTGGGGTCAAGGTTGGTTCGGCGGACTCCGAGTACTACAGGGGGGGCCGCTTGGTGAAAAGCGCCAAGCAGAGCCCAACGAGGACATTCTGTTGGTTCGCATAATGTATATTATGTTAAATAATGTATCAGGCTCAGCCACTTCGGTTCGTGTCCAATCCCACATACCTCCCTTGCGACTGCGCGAATTTGAGACTTTTCGAGTGTGAACACCCCTGCTGTTGCCTTTTTGTCCGCAAATTTGAAACTGTGTGGTAAGAATTTGTGCAAATGTGCAACTCTATTGATTGGTTCTGCATGCCTCCTTGTTCATCGTTTCCTGCAGGCGACATGCTGCTGATGTGACCGTTGCATTTGAATCCCATGATGATTTTCTAGATCAGGATTTTACTGTGGGTCGGTCATCTATACGCAGCGTCAATGACTACTGGAAAGTTTCGATAAAGAGCTTCTGGCCGTCGACGGATACCTGGCCGCGCGTGCGTACCTGCGGCATTTTGCGGAAAACCCCCTGACTTTTAGCACCTATCGCTGTCAAGTCGAGCACCTCTTGCTGTGGTCGTTGAATGTTCTAAAAAGGCCTATCACCGAACTCAAGCGCCTTGATGCTAGGGCGGCTGCCTTCGAACACCACATTGGGCATCAGCGTCGGAAATACCTGGCTCATCACCCAGTGCAACTGGGCTGACGTCTCACTCTTTTTTCGGGCCCGGGTAATCCGCATGCATGTTCTACGGCATTCATCCACCCTCGCCTCACTCACAAAGACAATGTCGTCTGTGATCGAGGTGTCACTATCATCCGACATGAAGCTCACATGCCAAGGACTGTCCGCGATATTGCCTAACGAAGGCTGGTTGCTGACAATGCAATGCTCTTACAGCATAAAGAGTCGGGGGACTTGCCCTTTCAGCCCTTGTGACACTATCTGAATGAAGGACTTTATTGGCGCCGTAGGCATGATTATCACACGCTCGAATGTGGCGCCTTTCGACACTTTGAAATTCATGAAGTCCAACGGGAACTCTTTGCCAGAAGCTATAGTACTGCGTAGGCATTGAGGCCGGTACCGCTCAACGTATTGGTCGACATGCTTGGAGTGCAGCAAGTACACGCCATCATGCTCAGACGCTACGTGGTTCTCTGACGTTGTTTCTGGAAAGCCCCATGACGTATCAAAAATGGAATCAGAGAATGTAGCGATCTCAGTTCGGCAGCGGTAAGTCGTGGTCGCATACTCAATGCTAAGCAGCCCTCCCTTTTCGCGTGCAAGGAACCATTCAAGTGCACCTGCATACCCATATTGTTTATTTTTCTGTCCCCGAGGGTTTGTTGAGAGCACCGCTTGGCGCACGTCACCAACCATGCGGACGTCGGCCCGCGACTCAAGTAATTCATGGACGATTTCCCAATCGTAGCCACTGAGATCTTGTACCTCGTCGATCAAGATTTCGTCGTAGAGGCACTCAAGTCTGCGTATCAACGCTGGGGTGGCTGCGATAAGCTCCCGCGCGAGGCGTCCGAGTTCGCATGCGTAGATCTGGTTGCTACTATCCATAAATCTCTGCTTGTTCTTCGCGTACATGCTAGGGCGACCTTCGAAGTTGAAGCCCCCTACCCGCTCCCCCGGAAATTTGAATGGCAGGAACGGTTTTACAAAGTGGCGAAGCAAGAATGTGTACCAGCCCAGAACCTCGAGGTTGTAGCGATCGCCGACCTGGGTGCGGAGGCGATGGATCAGTTCCTGTTGATTCGTCTGGGTGAACGTAACAATGAGCACACGCCGAATCGGATGGCCATGATGGACAACCGGCAGATGGTGAATATTCCGGCGCAACATCACCAGCATCGCTTCAAACACTGAGTCGTCTGCGCCTATCGTTACCGGCTCGGCCGTCATGATGTCTCGGGCAGCCGTTTCGTCAGCGTTTCGGCCGGCCGCGACAACGCGTGTGCGAAGGTCCCGATCCGTCACGACCCCTTGGATTTCAGCCGCCTGCAAGCCCGCTGATGACATCACTAGAACGCAAGAAACGCTTTGTTCTGTCATGATTTTTGCCGCGTCGCCGACGCAGGTATCCGATGTGACCCACACCAAGGGCCGAGAGATAAGGCCTCGGCATTTGAGCTGAATAAGCTCACTGGCACGCCCCTGCGCCTCAACGGCAGTCTTGAGCCTGGAGTGCCCCTCAGCTTCAACGAAATCAGCGAAAGCATCATGCTGCGCGCAAAGGTCAGCGAACACGTCGGCGGGTATGTAATAGATCAGGCTATCTTCCAAGGCCCGGGCGGGAAAACGCACCTTGTTACTGCGCAACAAACCGGCCTGACCGAAGAGGTCGCCTTCGACTAGTCGGTTGTAGAGCTCGCCATTTCGCCGGTAAATCTCCACCGCACCGCTACGCACACAGTGCAAGTCATGAATGATCGCGCCCGCTTCAAGGATGTCGCTGCGGCCTTGAAATAACTCACTTCTACCCGCCGAGCGATGGCGTCTACCGATTCCTTTGGCAGCGTATCAAATGGAGCAAAACGATAGAGGTGGTCGCTGATCTCCTGTAACTCGATTTACATGAAACCTCGAAATGCTGAAAAGAATTAAAGTTGCGAGCGCCCTACATCGCAAAGGGCAGTGGCCTTTCTGTACGGCTGGCCTTCATATTTATAATCCCGGCAGGCGCGGCATTCACTGAATGTACAGCGCAGGTGGAGGTTATTTCTGAACGGTCAGAGGCATTTGCGATCTGCATTGCCGAGGGTGCTTTCCTCATCCTGTGTTATTGGAGCGGGTCAATGCTGGACATTATTGCGATCTTCCTTTGCATCACGGCAGTACTTGCCTATCTCAATCGGCGCTACGTTGGCCTGCCATCCGCTATCGGTGTGATGGGCATTGCCTTGGGCCTGTCACTTTTGAATATGGCATTCGATGCGCTGGGCTTTCATGCCTTGCATACCCTTGAGCAGTCGCTGGTGGAGTCCATCGACTTTTCCGAACTGCTGATGCAAGGCATGTTGTCATTGCTGCTCTTTGCTGGCGCGTTGCATGTGGACCTGTCGGAGCTGCGGGCCTACAAATGGCAGGTTGCATCCTTGGCGTTGGTAGGGACAACGCTCTCAACATTGTTCATCGGCTTCGGGCTCTGGGCGCTGTTGTCCCTCACAGAACTGCAGCTACCGTTGTCTTATTGCCTGGTGTTTGGCGCACTGATCTCCCCCACCGACCCCATCGCCGTGTTGGGTATTCTTAAATCTGCCGGCGCGCCCCATAGCGTGGAACTGGTCATTTCCGGTGAGTCACTGTTCAACGACGGCGTGAGTGTCGTGCTGTTTTCGCTGATCGTCGCAATGATCGCCAGCGGGGAGGCACCGTCGGTTATCGGTGCATCGTATCTGTTACTCAAGGAAGCCGGAGGCGGTGCTCTGTTAGGCTCCTGCGTGGGCTATATCACTTACAGAATGCTCAAGAGTATCGATAGCTATCAGGAGGAAGTGCTCATCACCCTGGCCTCGGTTCTCGGCGCCTATGCACTCGCCACTCAGTTCCATATTTCCGGCCCATTGGCGATGGTGGTGATGGGACTGATTGTGGGTAACCAAGGGCGTTCCCATGCGATGTCCGAGCAGACTGAAAAAAACCTGGACATGTTCTGGGAACTGATCGATGAAATACTCAACGCTGTGCTGTTCGTATTGATCGGGTTGGAAGTCGTTCTGATCCAGTTCTCCAACCCATTGCTCACCACGGGCCTGCTGGTCATATTGCTGACCTTGTTATCACGATTGTTGACTGTAGGGGTTCCCATCGCGGTATTGGGTAAACGCTTCCGCCTACCGGAAGGTGCCTGGAGTGTGATGACCTGGGGCGGCCTGCGTGGCGGGATATCGGTAGCATTGGCGTTGTCGCTGCCCTCAGGCGCGGCTCGCGATATCGTGGTTTCCCTGACGTACCTGGTGGTCGTTTTTTCTATCCTAATCCAAGGCATGTCGATCGGTAAATTGGTCAAGCGAGTCATTCCGTGTGCGGCAACCAAAGACGAGGGATGAACCCTCGGCCCGACAAAACACTCCATTAAGGATAATCAACTCACCGCCTTCGTTTCCCTGAATCCTTGCGGTGGGTCCCATCGTGTTATTTGCAGAAGGTATAAAAAATGCTCGCACGCTGGCGCTGGGTGCTACACCAATTGACCAAACGGCTGTGGTTCAGGGCGAGCCTGTTTTCGTTGCTGGGTATTGCGACCGCGTTACTCGCCGTTTTCTTCAAGGACTACATTCCCGAGTCGTTGCCCGCCCGCATTGGTGCCGACGCCGTCGATAAGATATTGGGCATCATTGCCTCAAGCATGCTCGCGGTGACGACCTTTTCGTTAAGCACCATGGTCAGCGCCTATGGTGCGGCGAGCAGCGGTGTGACGCCCCGTGCCACCACCCTGGTGATGGAAGACACCACGACACAAAATGCCCTGGCCACCTTTATCGGCTCCTTCCTGTTCAGCCTAGTTGGGATCATTGCGCTGAGTACCGGCGCCTACGGTACACAAGGGAGGGTTTTGCTATTCGCGGTAACCATTGTCGTGGTCATTCTGATTGTCTACACGCTGCTGCGCTGGATCGATCATTTGTCCAAGCTTGGGCGGGTGGGAGAAACTATTGACCGTGTCGAGCAGGCAGCCATTGATGCCATTAACAATCGAGTCCAATGGCCGCATTTGGGGGCGGCCGCCTACCCTTGCGAGTCAGTGATCCCCAGTTCTGCGCTGATCATCACAAGCCTCCACACGGGGTACGTCCAGCACATTGACGTTCAGGCGTTAGGCGCGATCGCCAATGCAGACGAGATACAGATATTTATGGACGTCTTGCCGGGAAGCTTTGTGCATGTCGGCATGCCGCTCGCAAGAACCGTTAGCTTGAGCAAGGTACGCGGGGAGGAACTGGCGTCGAGCAACGAAAAAATCATCGCTACCCTGGCTATCGGCGTGCGTCGAACGTTCGAACACGACCCCCGGTTCGGCTTGTCAGTGTTGTCGGAGATCGCCTCCCGCGCTTTGTCGCCGGCCGTCAATGACCCCGGCACCGCCATTGACGTCATTGGGCGCGGCGTCAGAAGCCTGACATGTTGGGGTACACCTAAAGAACCCGCCGCGAAAATCGACGCTCACTGCCAGCACGTTTACCTGCGCGGTTTGACGGTGGATGACATGTTCGATGACTTCTTCGCACCGATTGCCAGAGATGGCGCGGGTCTAGTGGAAGTCGACCTGCGCATGATGAAGGCCCTTGTAAGCCTGGCACAGATAAACCCGGCGATGTTCAGGGGTGCCTGTACACGGTACGCAGAACTGCTGCTCAAGCACGCGAACACTGCGCTTGTACTCGAAGAGGACCGGCACAAGCTCAGAGCAGCGGCGCGACCGCTGCTGCACTGACCCAATCTACGTGTTGGCTTTTTGCGCGGCGGCGCCACTGCCGTCCGATTGCAGAAAGCCACGCGCCAACTGCTGATAGAGCTCGGGGCCCATCCTGGCACTGACTGCTTTGGCAATCAGTGCAACAGCCATCAGACTAATGACCATGCCATGGCTGTCGATCATCTCCATCACGATGATTGCAGAGGTGATCGGCGATTGCGTGACTGCTGCCAGAAACCCCACCATGCACAGTGCAATGATGGGCTGTGCCGCCAAGGCGAAGTATTCAGCGACATTGGCACCGACAGCGGCACCTACCGCCAAAGAGGGGGCAAAAATACCGCCCGGTATGCCGGAAAAATAAGTCACAACGGTCGCAAGAAAACGCGTAATCGGCGCGTGCCACGGCAAACCAACATCGGACACGATGATCTGGGAGGTGATCCCGTAACCGCTGCCAAAGGACATCCCACCGCTGAGCCAACCGAGAGTCGCCACGATCATGCCGCAGCCACCTGCGAACCAGACTGGATGCAGGCGGCGCCATTCCCAGACGACAAAACTGCGATACCGCTGTGGCCATAGGAGCATCCGACTGAAAAATCCCCCCATAACACCACAGCCAATACCAATCGCCAGTATCGGAAGAACGATGTCGAAATTGGCCTCTTGTACGTCGAAGTGCCCGAAATAGTTGTAGTTGCCCTGCAAGGCTATCGCGACCATACCCGACAAAATGATCGTGCTGAGCAACACCCCGCTGGTGCGGGTTTCCAACTTGCGCCCCAGCTCCTCCACCGCAAAGGCCACACCGGCCAAGGGCGTGTTGAAGGCAGCAGCAATACCCGCCGCGCCACCGGCCAGGATGAGGTCTTCAGGGCGAATGATGCGTGCGTTGGGCAGGTAACGGTGAAAGAAATGCATGATCGAGGCGGCGACTTGCACCGAAGGGCCTTCACGCCCCGCTGAAAAACCACCGGTCAGGGCCAGGGTACCGAGCCCTATCTTGGCGAAGGCCAGACGCAACGATACCAACTTATTCACGGGCTTGCCTTGGTGGGCCAACCGCGTAGCCGCGATCACCTGGGGAATACCGCTACCTTGAGCCCCTGTAAAAAAACGCGAGGTCATCCACACCACAAACATGCCGATCAGCGGCGTGTAGATAAACGGCAGCCACGGCCGGGCGACGGCCTGTTGGGCGAACTGCATCAGCGCCAGGTCAGCCAACCGGGCGAACATCACTACCAGCAACCCTGCGAGGGTAGCAGCGACCCAGAGTGTCACCCGAGTACGCCATCGGATCGAGGCAAAGCGACGACGTATCAGCAATATCGGTTTGATCACCCGAGCAGATTCCCGTTGTTGAGGTTCAATAACATGCAAAAACAAGATTAACGGGTTAAACGGTCACGTCCAACCGGCAGTGACCAGATAAATATAGCTATTCACTCCCAGCTCAGTGGCCCCATCACGTCGATTTTATTTTGTGGGTGAGCCAATTTGTGTGGACGCATACCAAAGCGAATGTCAGCAAGAGGAAAGCCAGATAGGTTGTCATTATTTGCCCTCATGTCCGTGAGCGCGTTCGGCTGTTATTACGAATATATCCGCGTAGGCGAGGTGAGAGGGTTAAGGTGGGTTAAGAAATAGTTAGTATTCGCGCGCAACTTAGATCAATAAGGTTCGCTTGCACTGGGTGTCGGCATTGAGTCGGGAGCGCCGAAAAACACGCACAAATGGGGGAAGTCATGAGTAATGCGTTGGTCATTGAAGATGATCAGGTGACGGCCGAAATCATCGTAGCTGAACTCCAACGCCACGGTTTCAGCTCAAAGTGGGCTGCCACTGGACGCGAGGGATTGGCCTTGGCGATTGCAGGCGGCTACGACGCCATTACGCTGGATCGCATGCTGCCGGACTTTGACGGGCTGACGATTGTCAGCACCTTGCGCAGTCTTGGGATTCAGACACCGGTCCTAATGATCAGCGCTCTTTCGGACGTGGATGAGCGCGTTCTGGGACTTCGTGCGGGCGGCGATGACTACCTGACCAAGCCCTTTTCGGCCGTCGAGATGATCGCGCGCCTTGACGCATTGCTCAGACGCACCGCCGCAGACCCCAGCAACCCACACCTCAGTTGCGGCAACCTGCGACTGGACTTGGTGGAGCACAAGCTGACGCGCAATGACGAAGACATCCAGTTGCTGCCCACCGAGTTCAAACTGCTCAACTTCCTGATGCGCAGTGCCGGCCAACTGGTCACTCGTACCATGCTGTTTGAAGGCGTCTGGGGCTATCACTTCGATCCCGGGACAAACATCATTGATGTGCACATCGGACGACTGCGTAAAAAGCTGGAAAGCGACAAAGATTCACCTGTGATCCATACAATACGCGGTGCCGGCTATGTCCTCGCCACCAAAAAATGAGGAATGGCGCTCGTCCGGTAGTCGATTGATCGGGTTTTACGCGGTGTTCTTCGTGGCGTGGGGAGCACTCTTTACCGGTGTACTGTACTGGGAAATCTCCCACTATCTGGGCACGGTTGCCGAGCGTACGTTGTTGCAACGCGCCCACTATTATCAAAAGGTCGACGACTCGAACCTGCTTGCTGAGTTGGCGGCGAGTGAGGCTTACTCGACCCCCGGGATCGACGCCTACGGTTTATTTGGACCCGATGGCACCCATGTCGCCGGCGACCTGCTGAAACTGCGCTCCAACCTACCCGACGACGGCCAGGTTCACTACCTTGAGCGCGGCCTGAGCATTGCGTTACCCAGCACCGAAACCCGAAGCAGCTATGCCTTGCTGGCACGGCGCCCTGACGGACATATCCTGATTTTGGCACGTGACGGCGGGTCGATTTCCGCCGTGGGTGGCATTATTGAGCAGGCCCTGATGTGGGGGTTGTCATTAACACTCATCCCCGGTTTGATTGGCTGGCGCTTACTGCGACGTCGCCCATTGCGTCGTGTCAAACGCCTGCAGCTGTGTACCAAAAGTATCGTTTCGGGCAACTTGGCTGAGCGTTTGCCGTTGTCAGCACGCCGCGATGAACTGGATATGCTGGCCAACGCCGTCAATACGATGCTTGATCACATAGAGCAGTTGATGTATGAGGTGAAAAGCGTCTGCGACGGTATTGCCCATGATTTGCGCACACCCTTGACCCGCTTACGCGCACGGCTCTATCAGCTCCAGCAGTTACCGCTGGCCCTAGAACATAAGCAGACCTTGAATCAGGCGTTTGAGGAGAGCGAGTCGATCATGGTGCGCTTTCAAGGACTGCTGCGGGTCGCTGAGCTTGAGGATATTCGTCGCCGCTCTGCCTTTGCGCCCTTCCCGATCATGACGTTGTTGAAACAGGCGCATGAGTTTTACGAACCGATGGCACTGGACTGCGCCCAAACGCTTTCGCTGGACATTCCCAGCGATTGTCCCCAGGTGTATGGCGACTCTTCGTTACTGTTCGAAGCGCTGGTCAATCTGCTCGATAACGCCATTAAATTTACCCCGGAGGGCGGCCATATCGAATTGCGGGGGAGCATCAAGGACTCAACTGTCATTATTGAAGTAGTGGACGATGGTACCGGCATCCCTGAAGCGGACCGTACGCATGTCATTCGCCGGCTCTATCGCGGCGAGGGAAGCCAGATAAACCCAGGCCACGGCCTAGGCCTGTCGTTAGTCGCCGCCATAGTGAAATTGCACGGATACACACTGGATATCCACCCCGGTGCCTCGGGCAGGGGAACACGCGTATTGATTCACTGCCCGATGTTCAGCGGTCAAGCCACGGATCGATCTGTACCTGAACATTAAATTTTACTTAATACTGGTTAATTTGAGCGCCTCGGCGCCCAGGCCTAGTTTGGCAGCACATATTGCTGACCCAAGGCCTTTTGCTTGTGAGATATCTGTTGTTCCTGCGTGTCTTAACCGTGCTCTGTGTAACACCACCGCTTCTTTGGGCGAATGCCGCTCTGGCTGCCAACGCGACCATGGGGACAATGATCCCCGCTGCGCCGAAGCTGGGAGCCGAAGCCTGGATACTCATAGACGCGAAAACGAACAGGGTCATTACCAGCCACAACAGTGATGCACGCCTACCACCGGCCAGCCTGACCAAGTTAATGACTGCGTATATCACGACGCATGAGCTTAAGTCTGGCCTGATAAGCGCAAATGATGAGGTCGTCGTGAGCGAAAATGCCTGGCGTACAGGTGGCTCACGGATGTTTCTCAAGCCCGGCAGCTCTGCTTCGGTTCACGATTTGCTAAGCGGCGTGATCATCGACTCAGGCAATGACGCGAGCGTTGCGCTGGCCGAACATATCGCTGGAAGCGAAGCCGGGTTTGTCGGGATGATGAACTCAACCGCTTCAACACTGGGAATGCTCAACACCCACTTTATGAACTCCACCGGCCTACCGGACCCGGAGCACTATTCTTCCGCACGTGACATGGCGACCCTGGCTCGAAAAGTCATCAACGAAGGGACCACCTACTACCCTCTTTACGCCAAGAAAACCTTCACCTGGAACGGCATTCAGCAATCCAACCGCAACGCGCTTTTATGGCGTAACTCCACCTATGACGGCTTGAAGACCGGGCACACAGAGGCGGCGGGCTACTGCTTGGTCGCCTCCTCACAGCGGGATGGGCAACGTTTGATCAGCGCAGTTCTGGGCGCCAGTAGCGCCCATAAGCGTACGGCAGAAACAGAGAAACTGATGGGTTACGGCTTTCGCTTCTATGCCACCCAAACCTATAAGAAAGGTGGCGAAGTACTCTCGCAGGTGGCGCTCTGGAAAGGCATACAACCCTACGTGAATGTGGGTTTGCTTGAAGACATGACCCTCACGCTGCCCAAGAATAAAAATCGTGACGTCGAGATGCGCCTGGCGTTTGATGGCCCCATCGAAGCCCCTATCACGGCAGGCACGGTCGTCGGAAGACTCGACCTGTTCGACGCCGAGCATAAGCTGGGGAGTCGCCCATTGGTGGTCCTAGTGGACGCAGAGCAAGGTCATTGGTGGCGACGTTGGTGGGATACCGTGCATTTATTTTTTACCCAGACGGTTCGCAGCTGGTTCGATGAAGCCCAGGTAACGTGAATAGTGAGGAGAAGGTCATGAACTCCGATGATCTACGCAAAGAGCTCGCGCTATCAAAATTCTTCGAAGGCGATTCATCCCTCAATGACGCCGTACAGGGACTGAGTCAGGCTGAAAAGAAACTGTGTATTGAATCGGCCTTTGAGCAAGAGGCCGCAAGGCTTGGGGTAGAAGTGTGGGAGCTGACGCTGACAATGATTTCGCAGTCCCCCCAAGAGCTGAAACGCCTGACCCTGGCGTTTCATCGGGAAGTGTCAGAAATGGTTGAGATGCCATGGAAGGATTACTGCACGCTGAATGGGATCACCGAGTAGCCTTTGGGCCGCACATGCATCGGTGCTTCGCGTCGCGACGGCCCTGAGTGCTGACCCTCTATCTTGGCTCCAGCCTATAAACAGTGAACACTCAATATCTCCAGAATACCGGCGTTATGAGCACTAACACTGTCAGGATTTCCAGCCGTCCAAGTAGCATGCCTATGGTCAATAGCTATTTGGCGGCATCCGGCAGTGATGAAAAATTACCGGCCGGCCCAATGATTGTGCCAAGCCCAGGCACGACGTTACACACCGCTGTAGCGGCACCGCTCAACGCCGTTGTCCAATCCAGCCCAATCAGACTCAAGCCCAAGGCAATCACAGCAATCGTGATGGTGAAAAAGAATGAGAACGTCAAAGTTGCCGCCACTTGAAAACGGAAGATTTTAAGACCCCCCGCTGTGGAGCCTGAACAGTCCCCCACAAAGGTCAAATAGAAAAAAAGCAACACGGAGAAACTGCCCCACACGGTGTAATCGCCGACGGCGACGCCGGTGGTGGTGACAACCGATGTCACATTCACCGCCACGATACGAAATGCATCCCACCATCCATAATCGCTGTGAAGACAAAGCCAAGTACCTACCGCCAACCACGCGAAGACCAAGAACCCAATAAATCCACGAACCTGGTGATCCTTCAGCAGCGCGCGCCGATGGCCGCGTAATGTCGCGACGTATAACGTAAAAGGCAGGCTACCCAGAATCATGATGGCAACTGCCACCCAGTGAATAGCAGGCTGTGTCCAATGCCCAAGCGAGGCGTCCGACGTCGAGAAACCACCGGTAGAGATCAACGACATGGCGTGATTGACGGCATCAAATGGCGTCATCCCGGCAATCCAGAGCGCGAGCGTTCCGCCTCCTGTGAGTCCCAAATAGAGAAACAGAATGTATTTGGCTGCCACATGGGAGAGCGCGGCGTCACTTTTTCCGACCAGTCTGAAGACTCTGTCTGAATCGCCCCGGGTTTCGTAGATACCTCTTTGCCTTGAACTGAGGCCAATTAGGAAGTGCAACGCTATTGATCGCCTCGCCTTTCTTTATCTGCCAACGCCCGCACGTTCGTTGCCCACCTTTTCGGTTCGGCTTGAGGTACATTTGGCGTCGCCTGCACATTCAATGCTTGACTTACCTCGCGTCTAACACATGGTTTAAGTCGCTCGCGGGCACGACGTTCCGCCGCCCCTTTACCAAACGTTATGTGAATAAGGGAATGTATGCGTTTAGCTTTAGTTCTTTTCCTCTCTCTGCTTCCAAGCCTTTCGTCAGCAGATATTGAACTTAACAATATGATTGATAGCGCTCGAAGCGTTTAAGGGAGAAAGACGAGAGATCCAAGTCGGTCGAACCGCGTATGCACCACTGTGCAAACGCCTCGCCCAACGCGGCGGAATGTTTGAAGCCGTGACCGGAACAGGCGGACACCACCAAGGTGTGCTGCCACGACGGGTGCTCATCGATAATGAAATGGCGATCCGGCGTCACGGTGTAGGCGCAGACAGCAGACTTGACCACGTTCGAGGTAACACCGACGATGCGGCCGCGCACCTGGTGCTCATACATGTCCCGCTCTTCCGCCGACGAGACCGTACGATCCATTGTTTGCGGCAACGAAGTAGTGTGGTATTGCGCGGTGGCGATTTTCAGGCTGGCCTCGCCGTGTAATGCGGGAAAGCCGTAGTTGATTTTGTCGTCGCCACGGCCGTGAGTGAGGATAAACGTCGGTGAGTGATCCACCAACTCGGCGCCCTCCTCCAGCCCGAACCAGAACAGCTTCTGCCGGTAGACGCTGAGCAGGCTGTCAAACGGCTCGCCCAGCAAACCGCCGCTCCAGTTGCCGGCGCTAATCACAAGCTTGTTTGCAAAGAGCGTGCGCAGATTCGTAGTGACATGGACTCCCTGCTCATTCGAGCTAATCCCAGTGACGGTTTCGCCTTTGTAGAGGATTGCTCCGTGTTGCTCGGCCAACTTGAGCTGCACATCAATGCAACGTTCAGGACGTACAAAACCTCCACCTGGCTCGAAATAGCCGATGGCAGTGTCGTGTACGTTGGCAAATTGTGGAAAGCGCTGGCGAATCTGGTCGGCGGTTAAAACGTCGTGCTCGATGCCATAGGCCTGTGCTAGGCCGATGGTGCGCAATGTGAAGTCGGTTTTATCGTTGGGGTCAAACTCGGGACTCGAAGTCAGAACCAATAGACCCGACTGTTCGAACAGCGACTCCCCTGACAATTGCTCAAGCTCGCGCCAGATGCGGTGGGAATTGCGCACAATGGGAACGTACTGCGCGCCCTCACCCACCGAAAGCCGGGTAATACGCGTATCGCCATGGCTGGATCCCAGGTTGTGAGGTGGGTGATGGCGGTCGATACCAACAACATTCGCACCCGCCTTCGCCAACTGATACACCGTAGCGGCCCCCATGGCCCCCAACCCCAATACCACTACATCACACCGCTCGGACATCAACTCTCACCTGTCAAAAAGAAGCCAGTTGAAAGTGAAACCGATTAAGAATCAACGACTAAAAGAGCATATGCATATTATCAACCGAGCATCACCGGCCGCTCTGCCGCTGCAATACATCGGTAAGGCTTCGATCCTTCGCTTCTGGTCATCGTCAACTGCAATTACGTTGGGTCGATTTAAAACTGTCATAAGTAATATTTAGCTGGCAGTGGATTTCTCGCGGCGCACCGCACAGACGGAGCTCAACCCTTCCGGCCCTGAACAGCAAATCAACGTGTGATCCATGTGGTCTACGCAGTGCTGAGGCCAAACACGCGCCTCTCCCGGCAACACAGGAGAGGCCGCCTGCCTGCATACCGTTGAGCTATCAGAGGAATAGAAAAAACAACATCATAATGATGGCACTGTCTGATACCGTGCACATAAACACAGCCACTCCGAGGATTGTCATGGGCGCAGGCGCTCCTATTCCGCCGAATGAAATTGAACGGCTTAAAGAGGTCGCGAAATTTTGTCCAGCTGACAGCGAGTACGATACTGTCTTCGATAAAATCGTCGAGATGACTTCTGCTTACTTCAACGCACCCATAGCGCTGATTTCGATCGTCGATGAGCATCAGCAATGGTTCAAGGCGCGCGTAGGGCTTAAAGAGACGCAGACACCACGAGAAGTGTCCTTCTGCGCTTACTCGACGCTGGATAACGCCGCGCTGGAGGTATTGGACGCGACGCTTGATCCCCGTTTTAAAGACAATTCCCTGGTAACGGGGCCTCCGTATATTCGTTATTACACGGGCACCCCACTGATTACCGAAGGGGGTTTTACGCTGGGAAGCCTGTGCATCATTGATACAGTCTCACGCGCAGCCATGAGTGAGCGTGATAGCGCGATGCTCAGCGGTTTTGCTGAACTGGTGATGATGCGCATCCACAGCATGCGCTCTCGAAACTTCGTCGACCAACCCACAGGGTTATTTAATCGACTCCGGTTTGAGGAGGATATACGCCAAGCGCTCAAGACCCACAGCGCGTGCCAAGCGTATGCGGTTGACATCATCTCGCCAAAGTTCCTCAACGATATTGTGAAGGCGCTGGGTTACAGTTTTGCCACAGATTTGGTCCTGGCAATCAAAGCGCGCCTACAAAAACTGTTACCGCCTCAGTGTCTACTTTATAAAATTAGCCCGACGCGGTTTGGTTTCCTCCTTGAGGAGGATCAAACGGCCGAGCACATTTGTGAAAACATCCTCAAGGACTTCAAAAAGCCTGTCGAATGCCACGCCATCCCCATACTCATGCAAGTTGGGATTGGCGTCCTGCCTATTCATAGCTCAGGGCTCCAGCAAGACTGGCTTCGCCTGGTGGTCAGCGCTGCGGATGAGGCGCGTGACCGCAGGCTGGGATGGTCGCGCTATGAACCCCATTTTGATGCAGCTCAACAACGCGCGTTCATGTTGTTGAGTTCGTTGCCGGAGGCGGTCAGCGCCGACAAACAGTTCAGCCTGGTGTACCAGCCAAAAATCAAACTGCCCTCAGGACGGTGTCATTCAGTAGAAGCACTATTACGTTGGACACATCCTTTACTGGGGCCCATCAGCCCTGCTGAATTCATACCCTTGGCTGAAAAAACCGCACTCATACCCTCTGTTGGATTGTGGGTGCTCAACGCAATCATCCAGCAAGCGGTTATTTGGAAAGCGCAAGGTGTGCGCCTGCGGATAGCGATGAACATTACCGTCAGCGATCTTGAAAGCGCCGAATTCGTCGACGCGATGATCCATGAGATTCAACAGCACGGCCTGGACCCCGCTGGCTTTGAACTTGAGTTTACCGAAAGCATGCTCATGACCAACCCTGAAGAAGTCATCCGGCAACTGGAGCGTGTCCGTAAGTTTGGCGTAGAGATTGCTGTTGATGACTTTGGCACCGGCTACAGCAACTGGGCTTATTTGAAGGAGCTCCCGGCCAATACTGTCAAGCTTGACCAATCTCTGATCAGCGGGCTGGGCAGCAATCAAAATGACAAGCAACTGGTTAAAACCCTGATCGGACTGGCTAAGGGGCTCGGCTACCAGGTGGTTGCAGAAGGCGTAGAAAATCAAGAAATCCTGGACCTGTTAATACAGTGGGGATGTTCCGAAGCACAGGGTTATTTGATAGCCAAGCCTATGAGCGCCGATGCATTAGAAGCCTGGATAGCACAAGGAATCGATGGAGGTCGGGGCCGGTAGAATGACTGCCGGGGACGCGCAAGCAAGGACTCTGTAGATCGCGGACATCACCTGCATCGTTGCGTCTTCGATCGTTCCTTCATTACGACATACAACCCAACCGTGATCTGCACTCGCTCGCTCGAATGCCTGGGTACACGCGCTATGTTCTTCCAGCTTATGGATCACCGTGCTGCTCAGCCCACGCCGTCGTGTTGCTGCCCTCGCCCATGAAATCTCAGGGGCAGTGACAATCCCGACATGCAGGTCTGGCACTCGCACGTTTCGATCAATGTTCAACTGCAGGATCTCTGCAAACGGAATTATCCGGCGAAACGCAGCATCCGACGGGTACCAGCGATCGATCAGGATGATGCTGCCTGGTGGCTGTTTAGCCAGCACCTGCTGGGAAATCCAGGCACGGCTGTCAGCAAAGCGTTCACACACCCGCAGTTCCAACTCCCGAGAGGGACTTCTGACGAGCTGGTTAACAAGCGCCATTGTTCCCTCCCGGTAGGGATCGCTTTTTCTCTCGCAAAGCCGGATCACCTTTTTGTTATCTGTCCTCAGTGCTTTCGTAACGGCCTCCAACAGCGTGGTTTTGCCGGTTCCCTTGGGCCCATCCAGAGAAACAAACAGCGGACGATTCATTCTTCACTTAACAATTGATATACCGTTTTTTTTTTGCCCTGTCCGGACGCTGGAACCGCTCAGTGCGACTACGCGAAGGCCCTATGAACAGAAAGTGATGAACACTCTACCCTTGTTTTGGCTCACGGGTCCCAAAGTGCTACCTGAGTCTGATGCGCAAGATTTACGCGTTTTCCGCCGCTGGCAAAAGCGATGCTCCACCACGCCGACGACATGGGCCACCGCCTGCTCGGCGTGCCAACGCTCGGCATGGCTGGCGACGTTACCGGAGAGCGTCACGATGCCGTCGGACACTTGAACCAGAATCTGGTCGGCTTTCAATGCCAGGTCCCAATTCAGTTCTTCCATCACCCGTTGTGTAAGCGTTTCATCGGTATTCATAAAATGCTCCACCTGTATTCCAAACATCTCGATCAGCCAAAGCGTATCTGGTTGTGACACGCTCCAGCAGGTCGGAAAATACTTATCCCGAGGTCAATGGTCTGCCGGATCGCCAAAATGCTGCCAGGAACCGAATACAGGGCGCGTTCGGTGTTGCTGCCACCCGCAGCCCAAGGTCCTCTCAAGGCTACCGGCCGGCTTCAACCACGCGGGGGTTTGATTGCCCACATACTGCAGGGCGCATTGTGCAAGAGGCTTTCGGCGGTGGTGCCCAGCAGCTTGTCCAACCCGGCGTGCCGCACGGTGCCCATGACGATGACGTCGATCTGATGGTCATGCGCAAAGTTGCAGATATTCCACAGCGGCACCCCTTCGATAAAATGCCGTTGTTCGACGGCAATCCCCTGGCGCTCCGCCAAACCGGCGAATGCCTCATGCTGCGCTTCGTTCAGCGCCTCGTAGAGCCCGGAAACCAGGGGTACAGCGCCGTAACCCATGTCTTTGGCATACACCGCCGCCCAGTCGTACACATGCAGTAGTTCCAGTTGTGCATTGCACTGGGAGGCCAGCTTGGCTGCGGCCTCGACAATCTGGTCATTGAACACCAGGTCCTGCTCCTCGCTGCGCAACACATCGACGATCGCCAACACCTTGCGCGGCAGCGGATGCCGTGCCTCGGTGACCAGGTGCACCGGCACAGGGCAATCGCGCAGCAACTGCCAGTCCAGGGGTGGGAAGAACACCCGTTTCAACGCCGGTACGTCCTCGGCATCCTTGATAATCAGAGCCAGCGACATCTCGTTGACGAAATGCAGGATTTCCTCAAAGGGGTGATGTACCCACACTACCTCGCTGGTGACCGCCAGCCCGTGCTTGCTCATCGAGTCGGCCTGTGCGGTGAGCCAGTGCCGATGGGTGTCCAGGTACCCTTCCCGCGCGCGATCGATCTGGTCTGGCGCGAACAGGCCGGCGATGGCCAGGGCCTGTAAATAATTAAACGCGACGATGTGCAGCGGCAGTTGCATCGCGTGTGCCAACGCAGCGGCACGCTCGAACGCCGGCGTGCGGGTCATGGTGGAAGGGGCAATCAACAGTAAACGCGGAGTCTGCAACATGGGGCACCTCGGCACGTGGCCATCTCAATCCGTGAATGGGCCTCCAGATTGAGCCGTGCACAGCGGCGGCTAGTTGATCTTTATCAGCTTTAGCCAGCAAAAATGGCCTGGGGTATGTGTTACACGCATACCCCATGCTCAAACGTCATAATCCTCTTTTTTGCGGCGTGTTAATCTGCTGCGACTATGAATAGGCATTGATCGTCAGTCGACAATGGCCCAACCAGGAAAGATCATGCCAAAAAAGTCCCACTCAGCCCTGCGCCGCAACTTCCGTGAACTGCTTGCAACGCCTGTGTGCGTTGAAACCGCCTCCGTATTCGACCCAATGTCTGCACGTATCGCTGCTGACCTGGGTTTCGAGGTGGGCATCCTGGGCGGCTCCGTCGCCTCGCTGCAGGTTCTGGCTGCGCCCGATTTTGCGTTGATCACGCTGAGTGAGTTCGTCGAACAGGCAACAAGGATTGGCCGCGTCGCCCAGTTGCCTTTCATCGCAGACGCCGACCACGGCTACGGCAACGCCCTTAACGTGATGCGTACCGTCGAAGAACTTGAACGTGCCGGCGTCGCCGCGCTCACCATCGAAGACACGCTGCTGCCCGCGCAATTCGGGCGTAAATCCACCGACCTGATCTCCATCGAGGAAGGCATCGGCAAGGTCCGCGCCGCCCTGGAGGCCCGTGTAGATCCTGAACTGGCGATCATCGCCCGCACCAACGCCGGTGTGCTGCCGACCGAAGCGGTTATCGAGCGCACCCTGGCCTATCAGCAGGCCGGTGCCGATGGGATTTGCATGGTCGGCGTCAGCGACTTCGAGCATCTGGAACAGATCGCCGAAAACCTCACGGTACCGCTGATGCTGGTGACCTACGGCAACCCCAAGCTCCATGACGCCCAACGCCTGGCCAGCCTCGGCGTGCGCGTGGTAGTTGCCGGCCATGGCGCATATTTTGCGGCGATCAAGGCCACCTACGACAGCCTGCGTGCCCAGCGCCAGTTGACCCACAGCACATCGAACCTCAGCGCTACCGAACTGACCCATACCTACACGCTGCCAGAGAGCTACGTGGCTTGGGCTGAAGAGTTCATGGATGTAAAAGAGTAGCGTCATCAGCGGTGAATCCCTCCTCCCGCCCCTGGATTCACCGCTCGCTCCGCCCTTGTAAGCGTTCAACTACGCCGCTGACTGAAACACCGCCCACGAAAAAAATCCGCCGCAATATCTGCGGCGGCAACCAAAGGATTTTGTCGAAGCAGAGCGGCTAAGACAGGCCCCACGCTACTCCCCTGCCCGATTAAAAACCGTGAAGCTTTATTAATCGAGTTTCATCCCCAGCAGGGCTACAGGCCGCGCAAACTCTGCCTGGAGTCAGCTTCGACAAACCCGCCGAAGACAATAAGAAACCGTAACGCCTCACTTTATAACTCTGCCCATACAAGCGTGCACGCCTGCCAAACAGTGCGGCGTTTCTGTGCGCATTCATTATTCCAGGGACGTTAATAACATGATTAAACAGTGGAGCCTGTTGGCGTTGGCGGTGTGCGCCAGTATCAGCCCCGTGGCGTTTGCCGACTCCGTCACGGACCTGTCGTTGCGCGTGCGTGATGCCATCGTGTCGTCCAACGCCGACCAGCGCGATGGTGACTTGAATGAGCTGCGGGTGATCGTCGACTACCCGCTCACCTTGCTGTAAGGAGGCCGTGTGGAGAGGGAGTTGCTCCCTCTCCACGCCTAAAACGCGATCAGCCCACCCAGCCGACGGCCGTCTTGGGAATGACTTCCGACTCATCGAGTTTCGACGCAAACATACTCACGGCCTGCACCGCGTCACTGGTGCTGGTGCGAATCTGCAGGATCACCGAACCCGCCTGGTCGGCCAGGTTCACGCCGCGTTGCGCGCCCTCTTGGGTGGAGCTCATGCTGGCCACCGCGTCGCGAGTTTCCGACAGGATCATGCCGATCATTTCGGCGATTTCTGCGGTAGAGCGGCTGGTACGCCCCGCCAACTGCCTGACCTCATCGGCCACCACGGCAAAACCACGCCCTTGGTCGCCCGCACGGGCAGCCTCGATGGCCGCGTTGAGGGCCAACAGGTTGGTCTGGTCGGCGATGCCTCGAATGGTATTGACGATCGCGGTAATTTGCTCGGAGCGCTCACCCAATTGCCCGACCAGACGCGCCGATGCACCGATGTTCTCGGCGATCCGGCGCATTTCGGCGGCAGTTTCATGAATCACCTGGGTGCCATGTTCGGCAAACCGCTCGGTCTCGGAGGAAATATGGTAGGCCCGGGAGGCACCGCGTGAGTCTTCCTCGAACTTCTCCACGCGCTCAGTGATGTCACTGGCAAACTTGACGATCTTGATCAGCGTGCCGTCGCCGTCATAGACCGGGTTGTAACTGGCCTCCAGCCACGCGACACGGCCATGCTTGCCGAGACGCTTGAATTGCCCGGTAAAAAACTCACCGTTGTTCAAGCGTCGCCAGAAGTCCGTGTACTCGTTGCTGTTGATCAGGCTGGGTTCGCAAAACACGCGGTGGTGTTTGCCTTTGATTTCGGCCAGCGTATAGCCCATGACGTGCAGAAAGTTCTCGTTGGCGTCCAGGACCTGACCGTTCAAGTCGAACTCGATCACTGCCATCGCCCGGTCCACTGCGGCCAGTTTGCTGCGGGTCGCCGCTTCTTGTTCGACTTTGCTCGTGACATCCAGGGCGTACTTGACCACTTTCAGCACTTGGCCACGTTCATCCAGCACCGGGTTGTAGCTGGCCTCCAGCCAGATGGTCTTGCCGTGAGCATCCACCCGCTTAAAAGTGCCCGACACAAACTTACCGGCCTTAAGCTCACCCCAGAACTGGCTGTAGGCCGGGCTGTTGGTCAGCGCCGGCAAGCAAAAGTCCCGGTGGGATTTGCTCGCCAATTGGTCGCGGGTATAACCCAGTGTCTTCAGGAAGTTGTCGTTGGCACGCAGTACGTTGCCGTTGAGGTCGAATTCGACCACTGCCATGGACCGTTCCAGGGCGCTGATCAGTCCTTTGTACTCGGTGACTTCGGCCGTCCTGGCCGCCAGTTCGGTTTTGAGTGTTGTATTGAACATGACGCGCCCTCAGCCGTGCAGAAAATCTATCTCTAACCTCGCTATCGGCCGCGGAATACGGGACTTTACGTGGATTAGTTGTTTATTTTTTGACGTCAAGATGTTGTGCGAAACATGGGGATTCCCGGTGTTTCGGGGGGCCCTTATTTGCCCCTGTTGCTATTTTCAAGGACCATGGCGCCTTCCTGTTCCAGCCGACAAGAGGCGCACCGATGACCAACCACGACCTGTCCTACACCCCCGACCCGGATGCAGACTCGATTTCCTCCGATGTCGTCGGCTTCAACGGCATCCTGGTCTCCACCCAGATCCCGACCCGCGCCGACGGCAGCCTGGAACTGGGCGATATCACCCTGCAAAGCGAATGCACGCTGCAAGCGCTGAAAGTGGCGTTGGAAAAAGCCGGCAGCTCCATGGACCGGGTCATGCACCTGACCATTTATCTGACCGATATGGCCGACCGAGCCGCCTTCAATGAGGTCTACAAACGCTTCTTCGCCAAGCCCTGGCCCGTGCGCGCGGCGGTTGGCGTGGCGGCACTGGCGGTAGACGGCATGCGCGTGGAAGTCACCGCGATGGCCGCCAAGGCCTGAGTTGATGCCGGTCAGGCAATTCACGGCTACAATGCGCGCCTCAACCGTGACAAGCCTGACTAAAAAAACTATGTCCTTGCCCAAGCATCACCTGGAATTGCTCAGCCCTGCCCGCGATGTCGCCATCGCGCGTGAGGCCATCCTGCATGGCGCCGACGCCATCTACATTGGCGGCCCGAGCTTCGGCGCGCGCCATAACGCGTGCAACGAGGTGAGCGATATCGCTCAACTGGTGGAATTCGCCCGCCGTTACCACGCCCGCGTGTTCACGACCCTCAACACCATCCTGCATGACAACGAACTGGAACCCGCACGCAAGCTGATCCATCAGCTCTACGACGCCGGTGTCGACGCGCTGATCGTGCAGGACCTGGGCGTGATGGAGCTGGATATTCCGCCCATCGAGCTGCACGCCAGTACCCAGACCGATATTCGTACCCTGGGCCGCGCCAAGTTCCTCGACCAGGCCGGTTTCTCGCAGTTGGTCCTGGCCCGTGAGCTGAACCTGCAGGAAATCAGCGCCATCGCCTGCGAGACCGATGCCGCCATCGAGTTCTTTATCCACGGCGCCCTGTGCGTGGCGTTCTCCGGGCAGTGCAACATCTCCCACGCGCAAAATGGCCGCAGCGCCAACCGTGGCGACTGCTCCCAGGCCTGCCGCCTGCCCTACACCTTGAAAGATGACCAGGGTCGCGTCGTGGCCTTTGAAAAGCACCTGCTGTCGATGAAAGACAACAACCAGAGCGCCAACCTGCGCGCCTTGGTCGAAGCCGGCGTGCGTTCGTTCAAGATCGAGGGTCGCTACAAGGACATGGGCTATGTGAAGAACATCACGGCCTATTATCGCCAGCGTCTCGACGAGATCCTCGAAGACCGTCCGGACCTCGCCCGCGCGTCCAGCGGCCGTACCGCGCATTTCTTCCTGCCCGACCCGGAAAAAACCTTCCACCGTGGCAGCACCGACTACTTTGTCAGCGACCGCAAGATCGACATCGGCGCCTTCGATACCCCGACCTTCACCGGCCTGCCGGTGGGTGTGGTGGAAAAAGCCGGCAAGCGTGACCTGCAAGTGATCACCCATGAGCCGCTGTCCAACGGCGACGGCCTCAATGTGCTGGTCAAGCGAGAAGTGGTGGGTTTCCGCGCCAACATCGCCGAGCCCAAGGGCGAGTTCGAGGAAGACGGCGAGAAGCGCTACCGCTACCGCGTCGAGCCGAATGAAATGCCGGCCGGCCTGCATCAATTGCGCCCCAACCACCCACTGAACCGCAACCTCGACCACAACTGGCAGCAGGCGTTGCTCAAGACTTCGGCCGAACGCCGTATCGGCCTGTCATGGGTCGCACGTTTGCGTGAAGAGCAGTTGGAAGTCACCGCCACCAGCGAAGAAGGCATCCGCGCCAGCGTTACCCTGCCCGGCCCGTTTGGCGTGGCCAACAAGCCGGAACAGGCGCTGGACACCCTGCGCGACCTGCTTGGCCAGCTCGGTACCACCGAGTATCACGCTACCCGTATCGAACTGGATGCACCGCAGGCGTTCTTCATTCCCAACTCACAGCTCAAGGCCTTGCGCCGCGAAGTGATCGAAGCGTTGACCGCCGCCCGTGTTGCCGCACACCCACGTGGCGGGCGCAAGGCCGAGACCACGCCGCCGCCGGTGTACCCGGAAGCGCACCTGTCGTTCCTGGCCAACGTCTACAACCAGAAAGCCCGCGACTTCTATCACCGTCACGGCGTGAAGCTGATCGACGCGGCCTTTGAAGCCCATGAAGAAACCGGCGAAGTGCCGGTGATGATCACCAAGCACTGCCTGCGCTTCTCGTTCAACCTGTGCCCTAAACAGGCCAAAGGTGTCACGGGCGTGAAAACCAAGGTTGCGCCGATGCAGTTGATTCATGGCGACGAAGTGCTGACCCTGAAGTTCGACTGCAAACCCTGCGAGATGCATGTGGTGGGCAAAATCAAGGGGCATATCCTTGGGCTGCCGCAACCGGGCAGTGTCGTGGAGCATTTCAACCCGGAAAATCTCATCTATCAGGGCACGCACTGACCCTGTGTGAGCGGGGCCACCACCAGCCCCGCTGTAACCCCGCCGCTGCCAGCAGAATTGCCGCCACCCCCAGCCATTGCAGCCAGCCCAGGCGATGCCCGAAGGCAATCCAATCGACGAAGATCGCCGCAATCGGGTAGATAAACGACAGTGCGCCGGTGATGGCGGTGGGCAGTTTCTGGATCGCGCCATACAGCAACACATACATCAAACCGGTGTGTACCACGCCGAGCGTCGCCAGTGCCGCCCAGGCGTTGGTGGTGACCGGCAAGCTATGCCAAGGCACCAGCGGCGCCAGTAGTAGTGCGCCCGTCGTGACCTGGATCAACGCCATCAAATGCGGCGGTACGTCCTTCAAACGCTTGATGATCAGTGCGGCAATCGCGTACAGCAATGCCGCGCCCAGGGCCAAGGCGATGCCCGCCAGGTAATCGTCGCCGGTTGGCTGATTACCATGGGCGGTGACAATCGCCAGCATTCCCAGGAACGCCACGCTCAACCACGCCAGTTTCTGCACGGTGATCTTTTCGCCGAGGAACAGCGCCGCCAGCATCACCAACATGAACGGCTGCACGTTGTACACCGCGGTGCTGATGGCGATCGATGCACGTGAGTAGGATTCGAACAGCAGCAACCAATTGCCGACAATCGCCACGCCACTGAGCATCGCCAGGCCGAGCCTGGTCCAATTGAGCAGGTCCAGCCGCAGGTAACCCAGCAGCGCGCACACCAGCAATAAGGTCAGCCCACCGATTACGCAGCGCCAGAACACCACTTCGATCACCGACACGCCAGACACCAGCACAAACCAGCCGATGGTGCCCGAGATCAGCATGGCGGCGATCATTTCCCACGAACCGCGACGGATGGATGAATCCATGATTGATGCTCCTCAAGTGAGGCTCAATTATGGCAATCTGCTTGTGAGCGGCTCCAGCGACTAAAAAAGGCAAAACCCCGCAAACACCTTTTCTTATTAGGCGAACACCATGATCGACACCATCGACCAGCAACTCATCGCCGCTTTGATGGATGACTCGCGGTTATCCCTCAAGGCCCTGGCGGGCATCACCGGGCTGTCCTCGCCCAGTGTGGGTGAACGCCTGCGCCGCCTGGAAGAACGCGGCGTGCTGACTCACTACACCGTCGACATCGACCCCAAGCATTTCGGCTACCTGCTGCAAGCCATCGTGCGCATCCGCCCCCTGCCCGGCAAATTGCAGGAGGTGGAGCGCCAGATCCAGGCGATCCCCGAATTCACCGAATGCGACAAGGTCACCGGCGAGGACTGCTTCATCGCGCGCCTGCACGTGCGCACCATGGACCATCTCGACAGCCTGCTGGATCGGATCAACGCCTATGCCGAAACCAACACCGCCATCGTCAAGAAAACCCCGGTAAAGCGACGTTTGCCCCCGCTGACCAACGACTGAACCGTAACAACCCGATTCCTCGGACGAGCGCGCTTGTTGTGGCGAGCGGGCTTGCCCCGCGTTGGGCTGCGAAGCGGCCCCAAAACCTGACCACTCATTGTGCCTGGATAAACGCGGTGCCCTTATTGGGGCTGCTTCGGAGCCCAACGCGGGTCAAGCCCGCTCGCCACAGTAACCCCATTCGCCACAGGAAGCCGTGCAACAGAAAGATACGCAACTCAACGCGGCTATTCCGCCTCCGCTGCTAGCGTCAAAGCTTCTTATCCATGGGAAGGAGCAACGAATTGCCTCGCCAGCCAAACTCTCACCTGTTACGTCGTGGTCGCTATTCAGAAACCGGTCGAGCCTACCTGGTCACCGCTGTCGTGCATCAACGCCATCCATTGTTTCGCGACTTTCGCCTGGGCCGGTTATTAGTCGCGGAATTCAAGAGGGTTCATGACTCAGGGCAGGTCAATTCGCTGGCGTGGGTGATCATGCCGGACCACTTTCATTGGTTGCTCGACCTCAATGGCACGACGCTGCCTGATGTGATGCGCCAGACCAAGTCGCGCAGCACCTTGAGCATCAACAACGCCCGTGGTAGTCGGGAGAAATTCTGGCAGCGTGGCTACCACGACCGGGCGGTGCGGGCTGAAGACGATATTCGGAAAATGGCGCGCTATATCGTCGCCAACCCCCTGCGAGCAGGGTTGGTGGAGCGAATTGGCGATTACCCACTGTGGGATGCTGTCTGGTTATGACCCATTGGGGCGAGCGGGCCTTTTCTGGCAAGTGGGCTTCCTGTGGCAAGCCCGCTCGCCACAACGAGCCTGCCCATCAGAACAGGCCCGCTTGCCACAGATGCCTAGTCGTGAAGGACCTTTGCGGCGCTCAGTAAACCCTGAAACTTGCGATAACGCGCCGCCAACACCGGCTGCTGCGTCAGGTCAGGCGTGTACCGGGCCTTGACCGGCATCCCCGCCGCCAGCAACTGCGCACCCTGCCCCATCGCCACAAACCCCAGCTTCGCCGCGCCAATACATGCGCTCAATTCACTGCCCTGCAAGGTAAAGATTTCCCGCTGAAGGATATTCGCCAGCAACTGGGCCCAGTACTCACTGCGCGCACCGCCACCCACCAGAGCAAAAGCGGTAACGTCGGCGCCGGTCGATTGCACCGCGCGCAACGCATCGAGCAAACCGAAACCCACCCCTTCCATCACCGCGTAACCGAGCATCGCCGGCGTGCAATCGTGGCCCAGGTTCATGAAGCCGCCGCGCAGCAACGGATCATTGTGGGGTGTGCGTTCGCCCGCCAGGTACGGCAGGAACAACGGCGTTCCCAAAGGCACGTGCTGCTCAATCGGCAACTGCGCCTGCACCTGCTCCAGCAGCGTTTGTTCATCCGCCATGCCCGTCAGCCGTGTGACCCAGCGCAAACAACTGGCGCCGGCGAGCATGGCGCCCATGGTGTACCAGCGGTTGGGCAGTGCATGGCAGAAGCTGTGTACCGCACTGGCCGGGTTACCCGCCGCATGGTCGGTGATGGCGACGATGGCAGCGCTGGTCCCCAGGGTGATGAACCCATCACCGGCGTTGACCGCGCCGATGCCGACCGCTGCCACAGGGTTATCCCCGCCACCGCCGGCAATCACCACGTCAGCTGATAAGCCCAGTCCCGTGGCCGTCAACAAAGCGCTCGCCGCACCACCTTCCACCAGCCTGGGCAATTGCTCAGGCGTAAGGCCGGTAGCGCGAACCATCGGGGTAAACCATTCCCGCCGCGCCACATCCAGCCACAACGTACCCGCCGCGTCGGACATTTCGCTGATGCGCTCGCCACTCAAACGCAAGCGCAGGTAATCCTTGGGCGACAGCACGCAATCAATCGCTTGGAACACCTCGGGTTCATGCTGTTGCAACCACAGCAGTTTCGGCGCGGTCAGCCCGGCCATGGGCAGGCTGCCGGTGACGTCGGCGAAGCCGGGACCCAGCTGTTCGGCTTCGGCCACCGCACGAGAGTCGTCCCAGAGGATCGCCGGGTACAACACGCGGTTGTCCGCGCCCAGCAACACCGCGCCGTGCATCTGCCCCGACAGGCCGATACAGGCCACGTGCGTAAACGCCTCGTGTCTGCGCAGTTGCGCCAACGCCTGCAAACAGGCTTGCCACCAGTCTTCCGGTGCCTGTTCAGACCAGCCGCTGTGCCGGCGCGAAACGCTCAAGCGCACGCCGGCATGGGCCAGCACCGCGCCCGTGGCGTCCATCAGGATGGCTTTGAGTTCCGACGTGCCCAGGTCAATGCCCAGGGAAACAGGACTGTTCATGCGTGTGTTATTCCAATCAATGACAGCCACAGGAGTTACGTAACTGCAGGGTCGGCGCGAGGCGCACGCTCTGGGGCGCTGCGTCAGGCGACGCCATGCGTTGCAGCAACAGGTCGACCGCGCGGGCGCCAAGGGCCTTGACCGGCTGTGCGATCAGGCTCAGGCGCGGCACGAAAAAATCCGCCCAGTCAAAATCATCAAAGCCCACCAGGGCCATTTGTCTCGGCACGTCGAGCTGCGCGTCACGCAAGGCGTGCATCGCGCCGAGGGTCATCAGGTTATTGCCGGCCATGATCGCCGTGGGCGGCGAAGCCAGGCCCAGCAACTGCACCGTGGCCTGGCGCGCAGGCTCGGTGTTGGAGCCGCCGTTAACCAGCAACTGCGGATCGAAGGCCAGCCCCGCCGCGTGCAACGCCGCGCGGTAACCCGCTACCCGCTCATCCGTGGTACTGAACCCCGTGCGCCCGGCGATAAAACCGATGCGACGGTGCCCGTGCCCGATCAGGTGTTCAATCAGGCCCTGGGTGGCCTGGGCATTCTCCACCCCGACCTGATCAAACTGCTCGCTCATCATCCGGTCCACCAGCACCGCCGGAATCTCGTTGGCGCGCAGGTATTCCAGGGCCATCGAACCGTTCGACGGCGCCAGCACAATACCGTCGACCCGCCGATGATGCAGCGCCGTGACCACCCGCAGCTCCTGCTCCGGGTCGTCGTGGGTGTCGACAAACAGCATCATGTAGCCGTGCTTGGCGCACTCGGTTTCAATCGCGTGCACCGTCTCGCTGAAGTAATGGTTGGACAGCGCCGAGATCGCCACGCCTATCGTGTTGGTACTCGACCGCGCCAGCGAGCGCGCCAGGGTGTTGGGGATATACCCCAGTTCCTGGATCGCCCGCCGCACCGCCAGCACCGTGGCCGGGCTGACTTTGCGGGTGCCGTTCAACACGTGTGACACGGTCGACGTCGACACCCCCGCCCTGCTTGCCACGTCATCCATGGTCACCACGACGCTGTTCCTCTCACGCTATCAATGTTTGCTCGACCAGCCGCTGTACGTACCCACGTTGTCGCGGGTGATCAGTTTTGGCGTGAGCAGGGTCACCGCTTCGGCCGGGGCCTTGTCGTTGAGCAGGTCATTGCCGACATTCACCGCCGTCTGCGCCATGGCCCACGGGTCCTGGCTGGCAGACGCCTGGATCTGGGTGTCGGTCTTCAGCGCGTTCTCGATATCCGGCGCGCCGTCCACCGAGGTGATGATGATGCCGCTGCGCTTGAGCTGCTTGGCCGCCAGGTCGCTGCCGATGGCTTGCGGGTCGTTGATCGCAAACAGGCCGTCGATTTTCGGGAAGCGCGTGAGGTAGCCCTGCATCACGTTCAGGCCGCCTTCGCGGGAGCCTTTGCCGTCCTGGTCGTCGGACAGCACCTTGATGTCCGGCGCGCCGGCCAATGCGGCTTTACAGCCTTTGACGCGGTCGGTCACGGCGGTGACTTGCGGGCCGTTCTGGATAATCACGTTGCCCTTGCCGGAAAGCTTGTCCACCAGGTATTGGCAGGCCAGCTTGCCGGCTTCAACGTTATCGGTCTGCACGGTGGCATTCACGCCCTTGGCGTCCACATCCACCGCCACCACGACGATGCCGGCATCGCGGGCTTTCTTGATCGCCGAGGCCATGGCCGAAGGGTCGACGGCGTTGATCAGGATCAGGTCGACCTTGGACGAGATAAAGTTGTCGATCTGCGAGAACTGCTTGCTCAAGTCGTAGTCGGCCGACACCGAGGTGACCTTGAAGTTGGGGTTCAGCTCCTTGGCCCGGGCCGTGGCGCCATCGGCCAGGGTCACGAAATACGGGTTGCCGAGCGAGCCCATGCTGATACCCAGGGCCTTGAGTTCGCGGGCCTCTACGGCTTGGGACATCAGGGCAGCCAAGGCGACGACGGGAAAGATGCGTTTAAGGTTCATGCGGGTCTCTCTTGTGATTGTTATGGGAGTGAAATCAGGTCCGCGCACCGGACTGGCGATAGCGATCCAGCGCGACCGCGCCGATGATCACAATGCCCTTGATGATGTATTGCCAGATGTCCGACACCCCCAGCAGCACCAGGCCGTTGGTGAGCACCGCGATGATCAGCGCGCCGATCAGCGTGCCGCCGATGGTGCCGACGCCACCGGTAAAACTGGTACCGCCGAGGATCACGGCGGCAATCGCATCCAGCTCGTAGGATTGCCCCAGTTGCAGGCCGTTGGCGGCGAACAGGCGCGAGGCACTCATCACCGCACCCAGCCCGGCCAAGGCGCCCGACATGGCGTAGACGAACAGCAGCACCTTCCACACCTTGATCCCGGAGAGTCGCGCCGCTTCGGGGTTGCCGCCCACCGAATAGATCTGCACGCCCATTACCGTGCGGCGCAGGATGAACCACGACAGTGCCACCACCGCCACGGCGATCACCACCAGCCACGGCACGCCGAGGATCGAGTCGTTGCCGATAAAGGCAAACGGCAGGTCGGGGTTGAACACGGTCTTGTCATCGGCCAGCAAGCGCGCCAGGCCACGCATGGCGGTGAGTGCGCCAAGGGTGACGATAAACGGCGGCAGGCGCATGAACGCAATCAACCCACCGTTGACCAGGCCCAGCAGCAGCCCGAAGCCGATACCGGCCGCAATCCCGAACATGCCGAACTGCGGCGACATTGACGCCTGCAACGCCACCACGGCCGACGCCGCCAGGATCGCTCCCACCGACAGGTCGATACCCGCCGTGAGGATCACAAAGGTCATGCCCGCCGCCAGCACCACATTGACCGAGGCCTGTTGGGTGATGATCGACAGGTTCTGCATCGTCAGGAAGTTCTCGCTGGCCAGGGCGAAGCCCACCAGCAGCAAAATCAGCACCGGCAACATACCGACCGTGCGCATCAGTTCGCGGGCACGTTCTGCCTTGCCTGTTGTAGCAATCATTGAATCAGCCATGGGCAACCACCTGATCGCCACCGGTGGCGAGGTCAATAATACGTTCCTGGGAGATGACGTGACCGGAGGCCCCGCCGACTTCGGCCACCAACTGGCCTTCGCGCATGATCAACACCCGGTCGCAGGTGCCGATGATTTCCGGCAGCTCGCTGGAGATCACCACGATGCCCACGCCGGCCTGCGCCAGTTGATTGATGATGCGGTAGATCTCGGACTTGGACCCGATGTCCACGCCGCGTGTGGGTTCGTCGAGGATCAGCACGTGCGGCTTGACCTCCAGCAGCCGCGCCAGCAGGACCTTCTGCTGGTTGCCGCCGGACAACGCGCCGACATTGACCTTGCCCGACGCCACGCGAATCGACAGTGACTTGATGGCTTCATTGGCACGTTTCAAGCCATGGCCACGGTCGAGTACACCACCGGCGCGGGCATCCGGCACACAGGCGCAGACATTGATGTTGTCGGCCACGCTCATGTCCAGGAACAGGCCCTGGGCCTTGCGGTCTTCGGTGAGGTACACCACGCCGGCACGAATCGCATCCGCCGGGTTGCGCAGTTGCGTCACGGTCTTGCCCACCACTTCCAGGGTGCCGCTGGTGCGCGGGTCGGCGGCGAAGATCAGCCGCGCCAACTCGGTGCGCCCTGCCCCCACCAGCCCGGCGATACCCAGCACTTCACCGGCATGCAGGTCGAAACTGCAGTTACGCACGCGCTTGCCATCGGCCATGTCACGCACGCGCATCACCACCGCACCGGGGTCGTAGGCGGCATGTTCCTTCTTGTAGAAACCGGACAGGTCGCGGCCGACCATCATTTTCACCAGCACCTCGGCCGACAACGCGTCGCGGGTCAGTTCACCGATGTATTGGCCGTCACGCAGCACCGAGACACGGTCCGACAGCTCGTAGATCTCGGCCATGCGATGACTGATGTAGATGATCGCCAGGCCCTGGCTGCGCAGCTGCTTGATCAGCGCAAACAGGCGGTCGGTCTCGCGGGACGATAACGGCGTGGTCGGTTCGTCCATCACCAGGATCCTGGCGTGGGCGTGCAAGGCACGGGCAATTTCCACCAGTTGGCGCTCGGCAATCGACAGGCTGCTGACCTTGGTTGCCGGGGTGAATTCGGCGCCCAGGCGCTGCAGCACTTCCACGCAACCGTCCTGCATGCCCTTACGGTCGATGGTCCAGCCACGGCGCAACTCACGGCCCAGGTAGATGTTCTCGGCCACACTCAGGTTCGGGCACAGGCTCAGTTCCTGGTAGATCACGGCGATGCCGAGGGCTTTGGCGGTGGCGGGGTTGAACGTGGGGACGGCTTGACCGTCGATGCGGATTTCACCGCCGGGATCGGCCTGGTAAGCGCCGGAGAGGATTTTCATCAGGGTCGATTTGCCGGCGCCGTTCTCCCCCATCAAGGCGTGGATTTCGCCGGGGTAGACCTTCAGGCCGACATTCTTGAGCACGCGCAAACCGTTGAAGGTTTTGCTGATGCCCTGCATCTCAAGCAAGGGTTCAAGGCTCATCAATGAGCTCCTGGTTTTATTATTTTTGTCGTTCGGCCCCCTTTGATCAGAGCCGATTGCCACCGACTCTAATCAGATACATTTACTTACGCAAGCGCTTGCGTAAGCCGTTTGTCGCTAGAAGAAACGTTTCATCAGGCGCATAAAGTGTGATTTTGGCATTTCTAACGTTTTGGCAGCATGCGCACCAGGGTGTTGTCGCGCACCCAGTAATGGTGGAACAGCCCGGCGAAAGCGTGCAGGCCGATCAACCAATAACCAGCGCTGCCCAGCCACTCATGCCAGTGCTTGAATTGCTTGGCCTGGTCGGGGTCCACCGCCACCAGCGATGGCAAGGCAAACTCGAAATACGGCACGGGCTTGCCTGCGGCGTTGAGCATCAGCCAGGCCAGCAGCGGCGTCACGATCATCAAGCCATATAGTGCCAGGTGCATCAGGTGCGCCACGGCAGTCTGCCAGGCCGGTGGACGCGGCAGGATCGCCGGGCGCGGCGCCAGGCGTCCCAGCAGGCGCAGCCAGACCAGCAGGAAAATCCCGATACCGAACAGCGCGTGACCGCCGAGTAACACGCCCTTCAGTGCATGGCCGCGAGGCAGCAGGCCTTTGATTTCAATGCAGGCGTACACGCCGACAAACAGCGCCAGCATCAGCCAGTGCAGGGTCATCGACAGCTTCGTGTAGCGCTGTATCACCAGATGTTCAGTCATGGGAAGAGCCTTGTGCAGGTGGTGGCCGCAAGCAGCCGTGGAAAGACCGCGCGACCCTGCCCGCGAAGCCTTAAGGCAGTCTGAAGATGGCGAAAAATATCCTTTTGCCACCTTCAGACTTCGTTAAGAAATGCCTCCGATACTCCTCCCAACTTCACTGGGGAGGCGTAATGCCAATGCCCGATATCGATTGGAACATTTCCTTGCCGCTGCTGTTCGGCCAGGCCGACAGTGCACCGATGCGCCTGTCCCGCGCCCTGCCCCAAGACCCGCAGAGGCCTGCCTTCGAGGCGTTTATCCAACAACGTTTTCGCCTTGCCCACGGCGCCGATATCCGCCACTTCATGCCGCAGTTGTTTGGCGTCAGCCAGGCCAGTGGCGAGCTGTGCGCCGTCGCCGGGGTGCGCCTGGCAAGCGCCGAGCCGTTGTTCCTGGAGCGTTACCTGGACCATCCGATCGACCCGCTGATCAGTGCCGCTGCCGAACAGACCGTGGAGCGCGGCGCCATCGCCGAAGTCGGCAACCTCGCGGCCAGCGACACCGGCAGTGCGCGCCTGAGCATCATCGCGATTACCTGGCTGCTGGCCATGGGCGGCCTGGAGTGGGTGGCGTTCACCGGCAATATCGGCCTGGTCAACAGCTTCCACCGCCTGGGCTTGAAGCCCGTGACCCTGTGCGCGGCCGACCCGCAGCGCCTGGGCGATGAGCGCCATCACTGGGGCAGTTACTACGACAGCCAACCGTGGGTGCATGTCGGCAATATCCGCGCCGGGTTCATCCATTTGCGCAACATGGGCCTGTTTTCACGCCTGGGGTTGCCAACCGCCCTCGAGGACGCCAGCCATGTCGCCTGAAACCCGCCGCTTCCACGCCGTACTGCGAGGCCATGCCGAACGCAACGATGGCGCCATCGCCCTGTGGGGCGACAGCTTGAAAATGGATTACGCCCAGATGTTCGCCGAAGTGGCGTATCGACAGGAGCGCCTGCGCGAAGAAGGCGTCAAGGTGGTCGCCCTGGCCCTGGACAATGGCGTCGAGGCCATGCTGTGGGACCTGGCAGTGCTGTTCGAAGGCTTGACCTGCCTGACCTTGCCGCCGTTCTTCAGCCCGGCCCAGCGCGCCCATTGCCTGGAACAAAGCCACGCCGAACGGGTGATCACCGAGCCGCATCTGGAGGCTGAATTACTCGCCAACGGCTATCACCCGTGCGGCGAATTCTGGTGCCGCACCTTTGAAGGCCGCCCTTCGATACCCGCCGGCACCGCCAAGGTGACGTTCACCTCCGGCACCACCGGCGCGCCCAAGGGCGTGTGCCTGAGCGCCGACAGCCTGCTGCGGGTGGCCCGCGAGTTGTACCAGGCCAGCCACAGCAGTGACCCACGCCATCACCTGGCGCTGTTGCCCATCGCGATTTTGCTGGAAAACCTCGGTTGCTACGCCGCGCTCTACGCCGGCGCTACCCTCAGCTTGCCCAGCCAGAAGAGCCTGGGCATCCAGGGCGCCAGCGCGGTGGACGCCGCACAATTGCTCGGCTGCCTGGCTACCCGTCAGCCCCACAGTCTGATCCTGGTGCCGCAATTGCTGTTGATGCTGGTGATTGCTGCCGAGCAAAAGGCCTTCAGCCCCCAGGGCCTGCGCTTTGCCGCCGTCGGCGGAGCGCGCGTCTCCAAGGCCTTGCTGCAACGTGCGCAGCAACTGGGCGTACCGGTGTATGAAGGTTACGGGCTGTCGGAATGCGCCTCGGTGGTATGCCTCAATCGTCCCGGGGCACACCGTCCTGGCAGTGTCGGTCGGCCTCTGCCCCACGTGGAAATCCGCCTGGCCGAAGACGATGAAGTGCTGATCAAGGGCTCGACGTTGCTCGGCTACCTGGGCCAGACAGACCAGCCCGAGCAATGGTGGCCCAGCGGCGATCTCGGCGCCTTTGACGAGGACGGTTTTCTCTACCTCAAGGGCCGCAAAAAACATCAGTTCGTCACCAGTTACGGGCGCAACGTCAACCCGGATTGGGTCGAGGCCGAGCTGACCCAGGGCGGTGTCATCGCCCAGGCGTTCGTGTATGGCGAAGCCCTGCCGCAGAACCACGCCTTGCTCTGGCCCCATCGCACCGACTGCAGCGACGCGCAGCTGGCCCGCGCCGTGGCCGAGGCCAACAGCGGCCTGCCCGACTACGCCCAGGTGCATCGCTGGACGCGCCTGACGCAACCCTTCACCGCCGCCAATGGCTTGCTCACCGCCAATGGCCGGCCACGGCGCGACGCCATCGTCGCCCGTTATCAAACCCAATTTGCCCCAGCATTCAACGAGGAAACCTCATCGTGAATTTTTTCGACACGCTGCAAGAAGCCACTCAACAGGAACGCCAGGCGCTGTTCAGCCTGCCGATCATCCGCGACGCCCTGGAGGGCCAGGTCAGCCTGGACAGCTATCGCGCATTCCTGGCCCAGGCCTACTACCACGTGCGGCATACGGTGCCGTTGATGATGGCCTGCGGTGCGCGCCTGCCTTCGCGCCTGGAATGGCTGCGCAAGGCCGTCTGCGAGTACATCGAGGATGAATACGGCCACGAGCAGTGGGTGCTCAATGACATTGCCGCCTGCGGCGGTGATGACGATGCGGTACGTGACGGGCGCCCCGGTTTGCCCATCGAGCTGATGGTCAGTTACCTCTACGACCTGATCGCCCGTGACAACCCGGTCGGCCTGTTCGGCATGGTCAATGTGCTGGAAGGCACCAGCATCGCCCTGGCCACCCACGCGGCCGGCAGCATTCGTGAACGCTTGCAACTGCCGGCAACGGCGTTCAGCTACCTGAGTTCCCACGGGTCGCTGGACATCGGCCACATGGAAACCTACCGCCGCTTGATGAACAGCCTGGACGACCCCGACGACCAGGCCGCCGTGATTCGCGCCTCCAAGGTGGTGTACGCGCTCTATACCGATATGTTCCGCAGCCTGCCGCGTCTCGGGGAGGCGCCCCATGCGCCTGTCTGAAACGCGCGTGGTGCTGACCGGCGCCAGCGGCGGCATCGGCCTGGCGATTGCCACCGCCCTGTGCGCCAGTGGTGCGCAGGTGCTGGCCGTGGCCCGCCACCGTGCACCGCTGGAGGGGTTGCTTGAGCGCTACCCGGAGCAACTCTGCTGGATCGGTGCCGACCTGACCTTCCTCGCCGACCGCCGTAAGGTGCTGGCCGCCGCCGAAGCCATCGGCGGCATCAACCTGCTGATCAACGCCGCCGGCATCAATCACTTCGCCATGCTTGAGCAACTCGAAGACAGCGACATCAACGGCATGCTGGCGCTGAACATCACCGCTCCGATCTGCCTGACCAAGCTGCTGCTGCCGCTGCTCAAGCAGGCACCGAGCGCCATGGTGGTGAATGTCGGTTCCACCTATGGCTCCATCGGCTATCCCGGCTACGCCACCTACTGCGCCAGCAAGTTTGCCTTGCGCGGCTTTTCCGAAGCGCTGCGCCGGGAACTGGCCGACACCCGCGTCGGCGTGCTGTACGTGGCACCGCGCGCGACACGTACCTCGATGAACAGCCCGGCGGCGCAGGCCTTGAACGATGCACTCAAATCCAACGTCGATGACCCGCATACCGTGGCATCGGCCGTGATCCAAGCCATTGCCAACCAGCGTCGCGATCTGTACCTGGGCTGGCCGGAGCGTTTCTTTGTGCGCCTCAACAGCCTGCTGCCTAACCTGGTCGACCGGGGTTTGCGTAGACAGCTGCCGCTGGTACGCCGCCTGAGCGACACACTTGAGAATAAGGACCCGAAGCCATGAAAAAACTCTTTACCGCGCTGCTGCTCACCGCCCTGAGCCCCTTCACCTGGGCGATGGACGCCGTCGACCAACAACGCCTGAACGCCATCCAGACGCGCTGGGCGCACATCCAATACAACCTGCCCGAGGAGCAGCGGCCCCAGGCCTTTGAACGACTCGCCACCCAGGCCACGGCCTTCACCCACGACCGCCCCCAAGCCGCCGAGGCGTGGATCTGGTCAGGCATCGTCACCAGCAGTTGGGCCGGCGCCCAGGGCGGGCTCGGCGCGTTAAGCAAGGTCAAGGCGGCCAAGGTCGACCTGGAAAAAGCCCTCGACCTCGACCCCAAGGCCCTGCAAGGCTCGGCCTATACCAGCCTGGCCGCCTTGTACGACCGGGTGCCCGGCTGGCCAATCGGCTTTGGCGATGCCGATAAGGCTGAACTGTTACTCAAACAGGCCTTGCAACTGAACCCGACGGGCATTGATAGTCTGTACTTCTGGGGCGACCACCTGTACCGGCAAAAACGCTATGGCGAAGCCCGTGATGCCTTGCAAAAAGCCCTGCTGGCCGCACCTCGGCCGGGCCGGGAAACCGCCGATACCGGGCGGCGCAAAGAGATCGAAAGCGTGCTGGCCGACATCAACAAAAAACTCAACTGACAACACTCTACTGACAAGGAGTCTGCGTGCGCCTTTTACTGATCGAGGATGACGTGGCATTGGGCGAAGGCATTCACCAGGCGCTGGTGCGTGAGGGCTACACCGTCGACTGGCTGCAGGATGGCAGCAGTGCCTTGCATGCGCTGCTGAGCGAAACCTTTGACGTGGCGGTGCTCGACCTCGGCCTGCCACGCATGGACGGTTTGGAGGTGCTGCGGCGCCTGCGTGACAGCAGCTCCAACCTGCCGGTGCTGATCCTCACCGCACGGGATGCCACCGAAGACCGCATCGCCGGGCTGGACGCCGGCGCCGACGATTACCTGATCAAGCCCTTCGACCTGGCCGAACTCAAGGCACGCCTGCGTGCACTGCTGCGCCGCAGCGCCGGCCGGGCACGGGTATTGATCGAACACTCAGGCATCTGCCTGGACCCGAGCACGCAGCAGGTCAGTTACCACGGCGCGCCGGTACTGCTCACCCCCAAGGAATATCAGCTGCTGCACGAACTGCTATCGCCGCCGGGCCGAGTGATGACCCGCGACCAGTTGATGCAATTGCTCTACGGCTGGAACGAAGAAGCCGAAAGCAACACCCTGGAGGTGCATATCCATCACCTGCGCAAGAAGTTCTCCAGTGAACTGATCCGCACCGTGCGCGGCGTGGGCTACCTGGTGGAGGAGCGCCAATGACCTCGATTCGGCGGCGAACCCTGAGCCTGATTATCGGCCTGCTGCTCACCGGGCTGCTGGTGATCAGCGTGCTCAACCTGCATGACAGCAATCACGAAATCGCCGAAGTCTACGACGCGCAGTTGGCGCAGAACGCCCGCCTGCTGCAGGGCGTGATGAGCATGCCGCTGGCCAGCCAGGACCAGGCCGACCTGTATCGCGCCTTCAACAAAGCCTTGGGCAACGCCATGCCCAAGGTGGACGGGCACCCCTATGAAAGCAAAATCGCCTTCCAGGTGTGGAACCCACAGGGCGATCTGCTGGTGTTTACCGCCAGCGCCCCTTCATTCGCCACGCCCCCCGCACAGTCGGGGTACAGCAATATCGAGGACCTTAATGGCCGCCAATGGCGCGGTTTCGTGCTCAAGGACAAGGACAACGGCCTGCGTATCTGGGTCGGCGAGCGGGATGACGTGCGCTCCGACCTGGTCCAGCGCATCGTGCGGCATACGTTATGGCCGAACGTCCTGGGCAGCCTGATCCTCGCGGCCATGGTCTGGCTGGCCATCGGTTGGGGGCTCAAGCCGCTGGCCGATATGGCCGCCACCTTGCGCGCGCGGCATTCCGGCTCACTGGAGCCGATGCAACTGACGCCCTTGCCCATGGAGTTGGAGCCGATGCAGGCGGCGTTGAACCGCATGCTCGCGCAGATCCAGGACATGCTCGGCCGCGAGCGGCGTTTTATCGCCGACGCCGCCCACGAAATGCGCACGCCCCTGGCGGTATTGCGGGTGCACGCGCAAAACCTGCTGGAAGCCGGCACTGAAACCGAACGGCGCGAGTCCCTGGCCTTCCTGATCACCGGTGTCGACCGCACCAGCCGCCTGGTCAACCAATTGCTGACCATGGCACGCCTGGAACCCAGCGCCGGGCTGCCCCCCGTACAGGCCATCGACCTGGCGACAACGGTGCGTGAAACGCTGATTCAGTTGACACCCTGGCTGCTGAGCAAAGGTCTCGAACTGGTGTTCGATGTCGACGATGCCCAGTACCCTGTAACTACCGATGCCGGTGCAATCAATATCGCCCTGACCAACCTGGTGACCAACGCGGCGAACTTCTCCCCGGAGCATGGGGTGATTACCGTGGGGTTGTGCAAAACAGCCAAGGGATTGGTCCTGAGCGTCGACGATCAGGGTCCCGGCATCGACGAGAGCCAGCGTGAGCGCCTGTTCGAGCGTTTCTACAGCCGTGGCAATGCCCAGGGCGCCGGCCTGGGCCTGACCATCGTACAAACCATCGCCCAACGCCTGGGCGGCCAGGTGCGCCTGGAAAACCTGGCGGCCGGCGGCTTGAGGGCGACCTTGGAAATCCCTGGATGACCCGCCTGGGTGGCGATCAACTGACCAGTGCGCCCAACCACATCGCGGCGGTCAGCAACACCTGCCCGGCGATCACATAGGCCGCAAATCGACGGCCACCGCTGACCCAGGCCACCACGCACTTGCTCAGCGAGTTGCAACTGATCGCCAGCAACACCGGGATCGGTGCGGCGTGGAGCGCGAGCTGGCCGCTGGTGACCAAGGCAGCAATCGATGCGGTGGTGGCGTGAGCGTCGGCGAAACCGCTCAGGGTGGCGGTCACCATCACCCCCACCTGGCCAAAGTGATAAAGCATCACGGACGATAGGAACGTGATGCCGGTCAGGGTCAGCGCCATGATCAGCGCCAGCTTGAGGTCGAACGCGCCTCCTACCCGGATGGCCTGGCCGGCCGGCGCCACGCGGAGCATGAGGCATCCACCATACATCGCAGTGGTGGCAAACCCGGCGAGCAATGGCCACATCATCTGCGACAGCAGCGCCGGCTCCACGGTACCGAGGATCAGTGCGGCCTGGGCCACCGTGGCGATATTCGAGAAAATCGCCGCCGCTGCGAGCGTGCGCAGATGCTTCGGTTCCTTGGCGACAAGATGGCCCATGACGGCAATGGTCACCGTACTGGAGGCGAACCCCGAGGCCACGGCGCCGATGGCGTAACCATAGCGAGGCCCCAGCATACGTACCGCCACATGCCCCACCGCCCCTACCGCCATCAACAGCACGGTCAAGGTGCAGATGGTGCGCAGGTTCACCCCGCCATAGGGGCCGATGAAGCGATCCGGCGCCAGCGGCAAGACCACCAGCGCCACAATCAGCAGCAGCACGCCGTCGCGCATTTCTGCTTCGGTCAATTGGCTGCGGGCAAAGTTGTGCAGCTTGTCGCGATAGGCCAACAGACCAACCATGACCACGCCGATTGCCGTGGCCAGCTCGGGACTGGCTCCGCACAGGGCGCCCAGCACCAGCACCGTGAGCAACGCAACTTCGCTGGTGATTCCCGGGTCTTCGTCCTGGCTCTTCCAATACGCGGTACTGGCGATCACCGCCAGGCAAACCGCGACCAACCCGAGCAGCAGCGCGCCGCCGACTTGCTGCGAGACATAGCCCAGTAACGCGGTGATTGAGTAGGTGCGCAGACCGGCAAAGGCACGACGTTCACCCTGCCCCTTGCTGCGCTCGCGCTCAAGCCCCACCAGCATGCCGATCCCCAGCGCGGCGGCGGCTCCGGCGATTCCGAGGGAAACGGTCATCCGTACCTGCCGGCCCGGCCCAATGCCGGCGCTGCCTTCACGGGGTAATCGCGACTTTCATGACGCCGTCGCGCTGATGGGCAAACAGTTCATAGGCCGCCTCGATGTCGTCGAGCTTGAAGCGGTGGGTCACCAGCGGCGACAGGTCCACCCCGCCGCTGGCGACCACCGCCATCAAGCGACGCATGCGTTCCTTGCCGCCGGGGCACAGGGTCGAGACGATGCTGTAATCGCCCAGGCCTGCGCCAAACGCGTCATAGGGGATGCGCAGGTCGCTGGAGTACACCCCGAGGCTGGACAAGCGGCCACCGGGACGCAGCACGCGCAAGGCCGATTCGAACGTGCCTTGGGTGCCCAACGCCTCAATCGCCACATCCACCCCGCGGCCGTCGGTCAGGGCCATGATCTGCTCGACCACGTTGCCTTTCTTGAAGTCGACGATATGGGTCGCGCCCAGGCCGCGGGCGACGCCCATGCGTTCGCTGACGCCGTCGACGCCAATGATCATCGACGCACCTTTTAGCCGTGCCCCAGCTACCGCGCACAAGCCGATCGGCCCGAGGGCAAACACCGCCACCGTGTCGCCAATGTTGACCTCACCGCGCTCGGCGCCGGAAAAGCCGGTGGACATGATGTCCGGGCACATCAGCACCTGTTCATCACTCAGGCCATCGGGGATCGGGCACAGGTTGGCCAGCGCATCGGGCACCAGGACGTATTCGGCCTGGCAGCCGTCGAGGGTGTTGCCGAATTTCCAGCCGCCGGCGGCACGGAAACCGTGGCGGGTGTCGGGACCGTCCTGGGCGCCGCAGCCGCACAGGCATGCATAGCTCTGCCCGCTGGGCGTGATTGCGCCGGCGATCACCCGTTGCCCTTCGACGAAGCCGCGCACCTGGGAGCCCAGCCGCTCGATGACGCCCACCGGCTCATGGCCCACCGTCAGCCCTTTGGCCACCGGGTACTCACCGCGCAGGATATGCACGTCGGTGCCGCAGATAGTCGTGGTGGTGATCCGCACCAGGGCGTCCAGCGGGCCGACCTCGGGGATCGGTTTGTCCTCGAGGACGATGCGGTTTTTTTCAACGAAGACAGCGGCTCTCATGGTTGCCATGGTGTGACCTCCTGCTGGGCGTGTGGGGTGGGACCAGACTGCGCCGCGACGGCGCGCTGAACGTTGATCATGGTCAACCCTTTGCCGATGCACATGACCGAACGTCGCCTGCCCTGTCCGGCGGCCAGGCGTCTTGATGCAGATCAATGGCGCCCCTGCCCCCCGGGGCATGATCGACCAAGGCACCGCTGCCCGATGCCCTTCACCGCCACGGGTTCACAAGGGAGTTCACCATGTCTGCTCAAGCACGTTACCTGTTGTTGGTTTCGCCACTGATGGAGCACAGTCCGGCACTCGAACGCGCCGCCGCCCTGGCCAAGGCCGAAGGCGCCGCGCTGCATATCCTCGCCTTCGACTACCTGGAAGGCCTGGCCACTGCCGGTCTGGTCAACGAGCAGGCCCTGGAGCAAATGCGCCTGGGCTATGTGGAGCGCCACCACCAGTGGCTGGAAGACCAGGCCAGGCCGTTGCGTCACCTCGGGCTGACGGTCACCACCGAAGTCGCCTGGGTTGAAAACCCGCTCAAGGAACTGCTGATTCGGCTCAAGGAAGAGCCGATGGCCTTGGTGATCAAGGCGCTCGAACATGAATCGCTGCTGTCGCGCCTGATGTTCACCTCGCTGGATGTGCACCTGCTGCGCGAATGCCCGGTACCGCTGCACTTTGTCAGCCGGGTACAGCATGGGTTACCGCGCAGGATCGTGGCCGCGGTCGACCCGTTTCATCGCGATGGCCGCTATGAAGGCCTCAACGACCGCATCCTGCACGAAGCGACCAAACTCGCCACCGCGTGTGATGCTGAGGTGGAAGTGGTCTACGCACACGATCTGTCTGACCTCAGTACCCAGGAGTATGGATTTGGCAGTGGCGCCGGCTTCTTCTCTTCAGAGGCGGCCAAACTGCTGTTCGCCGAGCAGGGCCAGGCGTTCAATGACCTGGCCGCGCGCAACGGCATCCCGCCGGAGCAACGCCATATGATCCTGGGCAGCCCGGCCAAGGTCCTGGCCAGCTACGCCGATGCCTACAACATTGATGTGATCGTCATGGGCCGCGTCGGTCATCGCGGCTTGTCGCGACTGCTGGGCAGTACCACCGAATCGCTGCTGTACAAGATGCCATGCAGCGTTTGGGTGGTCTCGCCCGAACGCTTCGACTGACCGCCAGGAGCCCACACCATGCCTACCCTCGAAGCACGTAACCAGCAGGCCGCCCTCGCCTACGCAGCACTGCCGAAACCGCACTGGCTCGATCAACTCGACAATGGCCGCCATGTACTGGTGCGCCCCCTCGGCGCCGACGACCGTGAACGGGAATACAATTTCATCAAGGGCCTGTCCCGTGAATCGCGGCACGCGCGCTTCCTGGGCGAAATCAACGAGCCTGGCAAGACGCTGATGGATCAATTGATGGATGTCGATAACCAGCACCGCATGGCCTTTATCGCCCTGGTGCACGACAACGGCCAACTCATCGAGATCGGCGTGGCCCGCTATGCCGCGGCCACGGTGGATGCATGCGAATGCGCGGTCACCGTAGCCGATGCGTGGCAACACCTGGGCCTGGGGCGCATTTTGATGCAACACCTGATGACGGCGGCGCGCGCCAATGGCTTCAAACGCATGTACACGGTCGACGCGGCAACCAATGCGCCGTTGCGCGAGTTGAACCATGCCTTGGGATTCCACAGCGTCATCGACCCGGATGACAGCACCCAGGTCACCAGCAGTGTGACGCTCTAAGCCGCGCCGCACGCTAACAGGGCGGCCCGCCGCCCTGTGCCGGCGTACGTTCGTTTGAGTGTATTCATACCGCGCGACGGGCGGTATCTGCTATTGTCCGGGGACCTCATCTCCTCCTCATCGCGTCCACGCGATTTTCTGTGAGCATGCTCTGCGGCCCTGTCGTCGACACGGCCGGGCTTGATCCGCCTGGAAAACACCGCCATGGACAAACCCGCTACTGTATCCCCGCCCGAAGCCCAATCGCGGGCCGAAAAAATCGTCGAATTCAAACGCCAGAAGACCCTGCTGAAAACCGGTGCCCTGCAAGACGCAATCTTCAACAGCGCCTACTTCTCCAGCATCGCCACCGATGAAAAAGGCGTGATCCAGATCTTCAATGTCGGCGCAGAACGCATGCTCGGGTATGCCGCCGACGATGTACTCAACCGCATCACCCCCGCCGACATCTCCGACCCCGCCGAACTGATCACCCGCGCCGCCGCCCTCAGCCTGGAGCTGGACACGCCGATCACGCCGGGCTTCGAAGCGCTGGTGTTCAAGGCCTCCCGTGGCATCGAGGATATTTACGAGCTGACCTATATCCGCAAGGACGGTAGCCGCCTGTCGGCCATGGTGTCGGTGACGGCGCTGCGCAACCGCCATGACACCATCATCGGCTACCTGTTGATCGGCACCGACAACACCGCACGCAAGCAGGAAGAAGCCGAACGCAAAGGCTTTGAGCGCGCGCTGGAGGAAAAGAACCTGGAGCTGGAACATGCCAGCCATATGAAGTCCGAATTCCTCGCCACCATGTCCCACGAATTGCGCACGCCGCTGAATGCGGTGATCGGTTTTTCCGAGGCGTTGAAGGACGGGCTGGTGGGCGACATGAGCGAGATCCAACGGGAGTACATCGGCGATATCTTCACCAGCGGCCAGCACCTGCTGTCACTGATCAACGACATTCTCGACCTGTCCAAGGTCGAGGCCGGGATGATGGACCTGGAGCTGGAGTCCGTGGAACTGGCGGGGTTGCTCGCCAACAGCCTGTTGATCGTGCGCGAAAAAGCCGCCCTGCAACGCATTCAGTTGAAGCTTGAAAGCCAGGACGACTTCGGCACGTTGGCGTTGGACCTGCGCAAGACCAAGCAGATCATCTACAACCTGCTGGCCAATGCGGTGAAATTCAGCGAGCACGGCAGTTCCGTGACCCTGGCGGTGCGCCAGGTGGCCCGCGAACAGGTCGGGCAGGTGCCCGGCGATTGGCCGATGCACGGGTTTTCCCTGCAACCCAGCGCCCACCAGCAGTTCCTCGAATTGAGCGTCAGCGACACCGGCATCGGTATCGCCGAGGACGACATGGGCAAGCTGTTCAGGGCCTTCAGCCAGATCGACAGCAGCCTGGCGCGCAAATTCGAAGGCACTGGCCTGGGCTTGGCGATGGTCAAGCAACTCACCGACCTGCATGGCGGCAGTGTTGCGGTAGCCAGCCGTGAAGGCCTGGGCGCTCGGTTTGTGGTGTGGCTGCCACTCCACCGAGGCACGGAGGCTGAATGGCCCATATCCTGATCGTCGAAGACAACGAGGCCAATATGCGCCTGGCCCGGCTGCTGCTGGTCAACGCCGGCCACACGGTGGTGTGGGCCGCCGACGCCGAGAGTGGCCTGACCCTGGCCCGCGAAGCCCAACCGGCGTTGATCCTGATGGACATCCAACTGCCGGGCATGGACGGCCTGGCCGCTACCGCGCTGCTCAAGCAGGACCCGCACACCGCCCATATCCCGGTGATTGCGCTGACCGCAATGGCCATGAAGGAAGACCGTGAAAAAACCCGGTTGGCCGGTTGCGATGCCTACATCAGCAAGCCGTTGCGCTACAAAGAGCTTTACCAGGTGATCGACACGTTGTTGCAACCCACTACCACCTCGCCCCTCAGATGAGTCCTCTCCATGGCCAGCCAACCCGCAACGCTGTTGATCGTTGATGACGAACCCCAGGTTCGCAAGCTGCTGGAAACCCTGTTGCAACACGAGGGCTACCAGACCCTGAGTGCCAGCAGCGGCGAAGAAGCCTTGCAACTGGTGGCCAAACAGCCGCCTGACCTGATCCTGCTGGACATCATGATGCCGGGCATGGACGGCTACGAAGTCGCCAGCCAGCTCAAGGGCGACGCAGCCACGGCGAGCATTCCGATCATCATGCTGTCGGCACTCAGTGAGTCGAGTGCACGGGTCAGTGGCCTGGAAACCGGCGCAGAGGAATTCATCAGCAAGCCGGTGGAACGGGTCGAGCTGTGGCTGCGCGTGCGCAACCTGCTGCGGCTCAAGAGCCACGGTGATCAACTCAAGCGCCATAGCCAGTTGCTTGAGCAGCAGCTACGCCAACATGCCGGCGACAGCACGCGCATGAACGTGCACGACCTCGCTCGCCAGGACCTGGAAAACGCCCTGCGCCAGGCCGTGGAGCACGAGGCATTCACCCTGCATTACCAGCCAAAGGTCGCTTTGGCCGACGGGCGGATCTGCGCCCTGGAGGCCTTGCTGCGCTGGGAACGCCCGGGATACGGCGCGGTGTCGCCAGCGGTGTTCGTCCCCGTCCTGGAAAGCCTGGGCTTGATCGTCGAGGTGGGACGTTGGGTGATCCGCAGCGTGTGCCAGCAGATTGCGACATGGCAGCGCAGCGCGATCGGCGCCGTTGAGGTGTCGGTGAACGTCTCCGGCCATCAACTCATCGAGGGCGACCTGATTGCCGATATTGCGCGCATCCTCAATGAGACCGGCGTCGAACCCCATTGGCTGGAAGTAGAACTGACCGAAGGCTCGCTGATGGAGAATACCCAACACACCATCGCCAGCCTGCAACGCCTGCGTGCCATGGGCGTGAAGATCTCCATTGATGACTTCGGCACCGGCTACTCGAGCCTGGCCTACCTGCGACGCTTCCCCATCGACACGCTGAAGATCGACATTGCGTTTATCCGTGAGGTCACCAGCAACCCCCAGGACGCCGCGATCACCCGCACCATCATCGAACTGGCCCACAGCCTGAGCCTGCGGGTGGTGGCCGAAGGCGTGGAAACCCAGGCGCAATTGGCGTTCCTCAAGGAAGCCGGCTGCGATCAGATCCAGGGCTACCTGTTCAGCCGACCGTTGCCCGCCGCCACCCTGGAACGGCTGCTGCTGGAGCGCGCATCTTCGCTGTAGAACTGGGCCCGCTCAAACCGACGCAATCACATTGAACCAGCAGCCGGCCAGGATCCTCGAACGTGAATAGACCACGGCCCTGGATACTGCTCGATGACTTTTATTCTATGGATGGCCGTCCTCGGCGCCGTGCTGCTGACCCTTGCCCTCACCTCTTCTTACCTGCGCTGGATGCCGGTGACCACCTCAGCGGTGTGCCTGTTGCTGGGCGTGGGCATTGGCCCCCTCGGCGTGGACCTGCTGCACCTGGACATCAAGCAGTCTGCCCGCTGGATGGAGCACCTCACGGAAGTCGCGGTGCTGTTTTCATTGTTCGTCAGCGGGCTCAAATTGCGCCTGCCCCTGGGCCATCGCACCTGGCGCATCGCGTTCGGCATGGCCGGCCCGGTCATGCTGTTGACCATCCTCGGCAGCTGCCTGGCGTTGCATTACATGTTTGAACTGTCGTGGGGGGTGTCGCTGCTGGTGGGTGCCATTCTGGCGCCGACCGATCCGGTGCTGGCGGGCCTGGTCCAGGTCAACAATGCACAGGACTACGATGCGCTGCGCTTCGGTCTGTCCGGGGAAGCCGGGTTAAACGATGGCACGGCCTTTCCCTTCGTGATTTTTGCCCTGGTCTTCATGCAGCACGGCGGCTTTGACGGTGACTGGCTGGGCGGCTGGGCGTTGAAGAGCCTGCTGTGGGCAGTGCCGGCCGGGCTGTTGATCGGGTACTGGATGGGCCGGGGCATTGGCCGCGCGACGCTGTGGCTGCGTATCACCAACAGTGACAGCACGCTCTCCCCCAATGACTACCTGACCCTGGCCCTGATCGCCCTGGCCTACGTGGTTGCCGAAGCGCTGGGTGGCTACGGCTTTCTGTCGGTGTTCGCCGCCGGGCTCGGCTTGCGTCAGGCAGAGTTCAGGTCAACCGGCAACTCGCGCACTCCGTCAGAGCATTTGGCGCTGCCGGTGGTGGGCCATCTGGAAGTGGAGCCGGAGCGCGCGCTGCAGGGGGATGTGAGCGAGCTGGCGGACACCCAGATCGCCGCAGGGGTGATGATGGGCGACATGCTCTCGTTCGGCAGCCTGGTGGAGCGCTCGATGGAAGTGTTCCTGGTGACGTTGCTGGGGATCGTGCTCGTCAGCCATTGGGATTGGCGGGCGTTGCCGCTGGCGGCATTGCTGTTCTGCGTGATTCGACCAATCAGTGTCTTCGCGATGCCCTGGGGCGGCCTGATCAATCGCCGGCAGCGCGGGTTGATGGGCTGGTTCGGGATTCGCGGGATCGGCAGCATCTACTATCTGTTCTACGCGCTCAACCATGGCCTTATCGGCACCAGCAGCGCGGTCGCGGTGAACCTGACCCTGTCGGTGATCGCCTTGAGCATCGTCGTTCATGGCCTGAGTACCCAGCCGATGCTGGCGTGGTATGAACGACGTGCTCAGGCGAGAGATCAGTCCTGACGTTTTGTAGGCGCGGGTATCAATCGCCGTAGATACCTCTTGGATAAGACGGTATCTACGGATGGTTGGGATTAATCGGGCTTTTCTGTATTGCCCACATCCGCTGCGTCGTCCAGATCGTTGAGCGGCACTTCCGCATCATCCATCAGTGAACCCGGGTCTTCATTGCCCGGATCGTTGAGTTCTTCTTCCAGTTCTTTGGACATGACCGTCTCCTCTAACCACCTTGGGTGTCGATATCGGCATCGGTTTCAGGCTTGGGCTCGCGCTCAGGCTTGAAGTCTGGACTGTAGTCGTTTTCCTTGGCCTTGGGGTCGGCGGCGGGTTTCGGGTCTTTGGGCGCATCGGCCGCCGTGCCTGGGGCCGGTTCGCCGCCGTCGATGGCCGGGTCGTTACGGTTGCTGGTCTGGGGGTCTTTGTCTGTGCTCATGGGTCACCTCGCTTGAAAAACGCGGACTGCGTAAAGGTAAGGTCCCGCGCCGGTCGCTGAAGTTCCAATTGCTTAAGAGCCCGGGTTATCCACCTGGATATAAAACGCATAGGCGCCCAGCATCACCCAGAACACCATGAACAACCACGGCACGCGCATGGAGAACAGCAGCGACTTGCGATAGCCCTTATGGGACGACTCCATTTCGGAAAACAGCGGCGACTCATCGTAGGCCATGCCCATCAGCGGTTCGCTGCGCAGCAGTTCGCTCTGCTTGTAATGCCAGTGATCGATGATTTCGTAGGCGGCCCGAATACCTGGCCAGGCATTCAGGGAACTGAGGATGCCAAGCAGCGCCAGGAACGCCGGCACCACCAGGGTGAACAACTTCCCCCACTCCGGGTTGAGGTTGCCCATGCCGGACACAAAGGCAATCACCAGGAACGACTGCGCCGTGAGGTAGGCATCGGTGCGGTTGGCGAGGATCGAGGTTTCGTACTGGATTTCGCGACGGTAGAAGTCCAGACGGTCCTTGGGCGAGCCGAAGATCTTGGCGTTGTGTTCGCTGTGATCGGTCAGGTTCGCTTGCGGGGTGTCGGGTGAAATGATTCTGGGCACATCCGTGCTCCGTGCTGGACTGAGACCTGTTAGAAGATTCGGGCTGGGGCGAAGTTCAAGTTTGTTGATGCACCACTATGGTGCGCAAACCGCGCCTTTATGGTGAGGGGCTTGCCGTGGCGAGCGGGCTTGCTCCGCGTTGGGCTGCGCAGCGGCCGCAAAAATCCTGGGAGCGCTTCGCACTCCAACGCGGGGCAAGCCCGCTCACCGCAACAGGCCCGGTCTCCGCCAGGGGAAATCCAGTGCTGTATGCCCATTCCGGCACACGCATTGCTTTATCCATTCATCTGCCCGAATACAGGAACATTCGTTACCCCCCGACCCAGAGCCGACCCCATAAGAAAGTAAGGACCAGGCCCGATGGCACCATCAGCCACGGGCTCATAAAAAAATGCGTTTTTTAAAGCGGCAGTGCCACCCAAGGCAACCCTCGGCACTGACAAGGTACTGGAATGGCTCGATCTTTCTTTGATGAAATGAATGATGCAAACGGCGTGTGCCGTGCGCACTATCAGGATTTCTCCCGCTGGCTGGCCAACACGCCGCCGGAACTGCTGGCCCAGCGTCGTCGCGAAGCCGATTTGCTCTTCCACCGCGCCGGGATCACCTTCACCCTCTATGGCGACGAGCAGGACACCGAGCGCCTGATCCCCTTCGACATCATCCCCCGCAGCATCCCCGCCGTTGAATGGAGCGTGATCGAACGCGGCTGTATCCAGCGGGTCAATGCGCTGAACATGTTCCTCGCCGACATCTACCACGACCAGCGCATCATCAAGGCCGGGATCATTCCGGCGGACCAAGTGCTGGGCAACGAGGGTTATCAAAAGGCGATGGTCGGTCTGGACCTGCACCGCGACATTTATTCGCATATCTCCGGTGTGGACCTGGTACGCGACGGCGACGGCACCTACTACGTGCTCGAAGACAACCTGCGCACCCCCAGCGGCGTGAGCTACATGCTCGAAGACCGCAAGATGATGATGCGCCTGTTCCCCGAAGTGTTCGCCAAGCAGCGCATCGCGCCGGTGGACCACTACCCCAACCTGCTGCTCAAGACCCTGAAAAGCGCCAGCCGCCTGGACAACCCGAATGTGGTGGTGCTGACACCTGGACGCTTTAACAGCGCGTTCTTCGAACATGCGTTCCTGGCGCGGGAAATGGGCGTGGAGCTGGTAGAAGGCGCCGACCTGTTCGTGCACGACCTCAAGGTGTTCATGCGCACCACCGACGGGCCCAAGGCCGTGGACGTGATCTACCGGCGTATCGACGACGCCTTCCTCGACCCGCAGGCATTCAACCCTGAATCGATGCTCGGCGTGCCCGGGCTGGTCGCCGCCTACTGCGCCGGCAATGTGGTACTGGCCAACGCCATCGGCACCGGTGTCGCGGACGACAAATCGATCTATCCCTATGTGCCGGCGATGATCAAGTTTTACCTGGATGAAGAGCCGATCCTGCAAAACGTGCCGACCTTCCAGTGCCGCAAACCGGATGAGCTGTCCCACGTGCTGGCCAACCTGGCCGAGCTGGTGGTCAAGGAAACCCAGGGCTCCGGCGGCTACGGCATGCTGGTCGGCCCGGCGGCCACGGCTGCCGAGATCGAAGACTTCCGCCAACGCATCAAGGCGCGCCCCCATGCGTATATCGCCCAACCGACCCTGAGCCTTTCCACCTGCCCCACCTTTGTCGAAAACGGCATCGCCCCTCGGCATATCGACCTGCGGCCCTTTGTGCTCTCGGGCAAGGAAACCCGCCTGGTGCCCGGAGGCCTGACGCGGGTGGCATTGCGTGAAGGCTCGTTGATCGTCAACTCGTCGCAAGGCGGCGGAACCAAGGACACCTGGGTGGTGGAGGGCTGAGTATGTTGAGTAGAACCGCCGCAGATCTGTATTGGATGTCCCGTTACCTGGAACGCGCCGAGAACCTGGCGCGCATGCTCGAAGTCAGTTATTCGCTGTCGCTGATGCCCCAGGCCGGGCGTAGCGATGGCCTGGATGAACTGGCCATGTCGCTGCTCAGCAGCGGCACCCTGGACAGTTACCTGGAACGCCACCAAACCCTGGATGCCGAGCGCATGCTGCACTTCTTCGCCCTCGACGAAGAAAACCCCGCCAGCATCTACAACTGCCTGCGCGCCGCGCGGGGCAATGCCCATGCGGTACGCGGACGCATCACTGCCGACATGTGGGAAAACCTTAACGCCACCTGGCTGGAAATGCGCAGCATCGCCGCCGGTGGCCTGGGGCGGCATGGCATCAGCCACTTCTGTGACTGGGTCAAGCAGCGTTCACACCTGTTCCGCGGCGCGACCTCGGGCACCATCATGCGCAATGACGCCTATCGGTTCATTCGCCTTGGTACCTTTGTCGAGCGCGCGGACAACACCTTGCGCCTGCTGGACGCGCGCTACGAGATGTTCGGCGAAGAGTCGGAGGAAGTCAGCGACCTGTCGGCACGCGGGTATTACCAGTGGAGCGCCCTGCTCCGTGCGTTGTCGTCGTTCGAGGCGTATACCGAGTTGTACCCGAATGCGCTGAACGCGCGGTCGGTGTCCGAACTGCTGTTGCTACGCAGCGATGTGCCGCGTTCGTTGCATGCCTGTATCGAAGAGTTGAGCCATATCCTCGCCGACCTGCCTGGCAGTTATGGGCGCACGGCACAGCGCTTGGCGGCGGAATTCGAAGCGCGGCTGAGGTACACCGGGATTGATGAGATTCTCGAAGATGGCCTGCATAGCCGTCTCACGGAGTTCATCGACACCGTGCGCGAGTTGGCGCGTGCGATCCACAGCTCTTACCTGGAAGTGATCTGACCGTTCAGTGCCGGGGAGCGCAGGCACAGCTCAATACCCTTCCTTTACAAGGATCTTTTGCGGGATCAGCGGGTTCATTGACTTGGCCTTTCTGAAGGTTTTGCCTGGCCTGCGAGATCGATGGGGGTAACTCAATCAACTGCCCACCAGCGCGGCAACAACGGGCGCACCCGCGATTCGCCGAAACGGTCGTCGATCAACATCACCACGCCCCTGTCCTGCTGGCTGCGGATCACCCGGCCTGCAGCCTGCACCGCTTTCTGGATGCCAGGATACAGGTAGGTGTAGTCGTAACCGGCGCCGAAGAGTGCGCCCATGCGCGCCTTCATCTGCTCGTTGACCGGGTTCAATTGCGGTAAGCCCAGGGTGGCGATAAACGCGCCGATCAGGCGCGCGCCGGGCAAGTCAATGCCTTCGCCGAACGCACCGCCGAGCACGGCAAAGCCGATGCCCTGGCTATGTTCGGTGAACTGTTCGAGAAACGCCTGGCGTTCGGCCTCGGCCATGCCTCGCGACTGTTGCCACAGCGCAATCTGCGGATGGCGCTCAGCCAACCGTTGCGCCACTTGTTGCAGGTAATCAAAACTGGAAAAAAACGCCAGGTAGTTGCCCGGTTGTTGCGCAAACTGATGGGCGATCAGGTCGACGATGGGGGCCAGCGACGTATCCCGATGCACAAACCGGGTGGAGATTTCGTCGACGATGCGCACCCGCAATTGCTCAGCCTTGAACGGCGACTCCACATCGATCCATGCCGTGTTCGCCGACAGGCCCAGCAGGTCGGCGTAGTAATGGCGTGGGCTCAGTGTCGCGGAAAACAGCACGCTGCTGCGTGCTGCGGTCAAACGCGGGCGAATGAATTCGGCGGGCACCACATTGCGCAGGCACAGGGTCGAACTGCTGCGCTTGCCACTGAACTGGCGCTTGCTGATATCGAAGATGAAGTGTTCGTTGAACAGCTCGGCGACCTTGGCGAAGTGCAATGCCTCGAAGTAGAAGGCTTGCAGGTCGCCCGTCAATGACTCGGGATGATCGTTGAAGTAGTCGCCCATGGCGCGGATACACAGGCTCAGGGCCTGCAAGAGTTTTTCCGGACGGTCGGCATAGGCCTGGTAGGGCGCGAGCTGGTCCTTGTGCAGGGCGTTCCATTCACGGTTCAGGCGCTGCAAAGGTTTCTTCAAGACGTCGGGAGCGCTGTCGCGCAGGGTCTTGAGGCCGTACTGGTCGAGGCTGGCGCTGTACATCGAACGGGCACGTTCCACCAGGTTGTGGGCCTCATCCACCAGCACCGCCGCGCGCCACTGGTTGAGTTGGGCCAGGCCGAACAACATGGCGCCGAAGTCGAAATAATAGTTGTAGTCGGCGACCACCAGGTCGGCCCAGCGTGCCATCTCCTGGCTCAGGTAATAGGGACACACATCATGGGCCAGGGCCACGTCGCGCAGGTTGCGCTGGTTGAGCAGGCGCACCTGGGAGGCAGCCATGCGCGCGGCGGGCAAGCGGTCGTAGAAGCCCTTGGCCAAGGGGCAGGAATCACCGTGGCAGGCTTTGTCCAGGTGTTCGCAGGCCTTGTCCCGCGCGACCAGCTCGAGCACGCGCAACGGCAGGTCGGGGCTGCTGGTCTGCATCTGCAGCACATGCGCGGCATCGAGCGCCAATTTGCGGCCTGGGGTCTTGGCGGTCAGGAACAGCACCTTATCCAGTTGCTGGGGCGCCAAGGCCTTGAGCAGCGGGAAAATCGTGCCGATGGTCTTGCCGATCCCCGTGGGGGCCTGCGCCATCAGGCAACGCCCGGTGCTGACGGCCTTGTACACCGACTCGGCCAAAGTGCGTTGGCCGCGACGAAAGTCGGCATGGGGGAAACTCAAGGTCTGCGCCGCAGCGTTGCGCGCTTCGCGGTGCTGCATTTCCTGGCGGGCCCAGCCGAGAAACAGTGCACATTGCTGGTTAAAGAACGCTTGCAACTCGGCCGCCTGGAAACGTTGATTGAGCAGGGTCTCGCCTTCGCCGACGATATCGAAATACACCAGCGCCACGTCAATATCCGTGAGGCCAAGCTTCTGGCACATCAACCAGCCGTACACCTTGGCCTGCGCCCAATGCAGTTGCCGGTGGTTGGCGGGCTGGGCACCAAGGTCGCCGCGATAGGTCTTCACCTCTTCCAGGCGGTTGGTGTCCGGGTCATAGCCGTCTGCCCTGCCCCGCACCTTGAGCTGCTGGTAGTCGCCTTCGAGAGCCACTTCGTTCTGGTAGTGCGCGCTGCGTCGCGAGGCCACGGTGCGATGGCCGGCAATGCCTTCCTGGGCGCTGGGCGACGGGGTAAAGCGCAGGTCCAGGTCGCCCACCTTGGCGGTGAACTCACACAGCGCCCGCACCGCCACGCTGTAGCTCAAGCCGGTTGCTCCGCCCAGCGTACGTAGCAGACGGTGACGGGCATCTGGTATTCGCCGCAGAACTCCAGCCAACGCAGCTGGTTGTCTTGCAGGCGGTCGCCAGGGCCCTTGACCTCGATCATGCGGTAGGTTTTTTGCGCCGGCCAGAACTGGATCAGGTCCGGCATGCCGGCGCGGTTGGCGCGGATATCCAGCAGCAGCCGTTCGAACCAGTAGCGCAGGTGTTCGGCCGGCAGGCAGGCCAGGGCTTGTTCCAGCAGGTCTTCATTGAGCAGGTTCCAGAACACAAAGGGCGACTGGATCCCCCACTTATCGAGGTAGCGTTGACGAATGGTGGTCTTGTAGCGCTCGTCCTGCAGTTGCGCGAAACACGCGTCAAACAGGGGGGCACGGCGCGCGTGGAAGTCTTCGCTGTGCAGGTCTGCCGGCCCGCGCTGGAACGGGTGGAAGAACGAGCCGGGCAGCGGTGCGAAGATCGCCTCCCAGCACAATAGCCCGAACAACGAATTGATCAGGCCGTTTTCCACGTAGTGCACCGGTGCATCGGGCTCGCTCAGGTGGGCCTGCACGCAGTACTCCACCGAGACTAACGGCTCCGGCAACGCAAGGGCCAAGTCCAGGCGCATGACCTCGCGGGGCTTGGCCTTGGGCAGCGCCGGCTCCCCCAGTTTGCGGCGCAGGCGCGGCAACACCCGGCCTATATGCTGCCATTCGGCGGCGCTTTCCGGTGCCTGTCGTGCGGCGTTCGCCAGGGCCATCGCCTGGACGTAATCCTCCTGGCGCTCCAGCACGCGAATCAGCCGCGCGCGGGCGCCAGGGTAAGCGCAAGTGCGGTAGATCTGCTGCGCCAGGTCCAACTCGGCACGGCGCTCGCAATATTGGCCGAGCTGGAACAACAGCTTGGCCCGGCGCTTTTCCAACCAGGGGTTATCGGTGTTCAGCGTGGCGACCTCAGCCAGCACCTGCGCCAGCGCCTCACCGCGTTCAAAAGCCTGCTGGCATTGGTGCAGGAACAGAAAACCGTGCACGTCGGCGCGGCTGCGCAACCCCCGTGATTCGGCGCAGAACTCGACTTTTTCATAGGTGTAGATGCCCAGGTCGGCGAGCACGAACTCGGACCAGTCCTGGTGCAGGTTGCCGAAGAACATCAGGCGCAGGCGATCACACAACTCCATCACGGTGAGGCTGTACAGCGTGTCGGCGAGGTCCGGGCACCAGTCGGCGAAACTGCGCGCGTCGGTGAACTGCGCAACCAACCCTTCCAGCCAATCGGCCTTCTTGCCCTTGGGCTGGTCGATCCAGGGTGTGAAGTTGCTGAGGATCTCGCCTTTTTGCAACAAGGCGAATAATGCTTCAAATGCCAGCAGGTGGTTGTCGTCCACCCAACCCAATTCCCGCAGGGGCGCGGCAGCGGCATGGGGGCAACCGATTTCCACGTATTGCAGCTTGCCCGCACGAAAATGCACGCCCTTGCGCATCACCATGCGCACCAACAGCGCCTGGGATGCTTGCGGCAACCTGTCGAATTGCTGAATAAAATGATGTTCGTCTGGGTCGAGCAGATCGGCATAGCGTTGCCCCAGCCAATGCAGGACCTGGCGGAAGTTATGCAGGTAATAGAGCGGATCGTCGAGAGGATTGGGCATGGCACGCGCGGGTCAAATACTGGTTATGCATACAGAGTGCCGTTACCCATACGGTGTTGCAATCGGTAATAGATAAATGGCGCACGCAACTTTTTGTATAAAAGTGATCAGATGGGGAGTCAATGGCGTAAAATTTATGGCCCGCAGCCTTGGCGCGGGACTTTCAGGGTTAACGGTAAGGGTTATGAAGATGAAGAATTTGGGGCTGCCACTGGTTGCACTCACTTTTCTGGTATTGGCCGGTTGCGCGACGCAAACCGTAGTGACGCTGCAAAATGGCACGCAGTATTTGACCAAGGACTCTCCAAAAACCAAGACTGCCGACGGGTTCTATGAGTTCACCGATATCGCCGGCAAGCGCATCCGTGTCAAAGCCGACGACGTGGCGACGGTGCGCAAGGAAAACTGATTTCCAGCGGCCAACACTGATCAAATGTGGAGGTTGCCCCCGATGGCTGTATTCCAGTCGACATCTCTATTGACTGAGCCACCGCTATCGGGGGCAAGCCCCCTCCCACCGTTTTAACCGATAACAATCCCCTCCCCCGACAAGCCAACCACCCCCACCAACGTCACCGAATCGCCGCCAAAACTGATCACCGTATCCGCGCCTACCACTTTGGCGTGATCGCGATAATCCGTACTGCCCTGCACATCCGTGAACACCAGCTTGTCCGTCGCTTGATAACCGATAATCCGGTCCTGGCCAAACTGCCCGCTGAACAAAAAGGTGTTATGCCCGCTGCTGTCGCGGATCGTGTCATTGCCCTCGCCCCCCTCGATAAAGTCCGCACCCTCGCCGCCCTGGATCAGGTCATTGCCGTCGCTGCCAATGATGAAGGTATCGCCCTTGTGCGGCTCGGCATTGCGGTTGAGGTCTTGTACCCAGGTAGTAGCCCGGGCCGGGTCGGACAGGTTGGCGACGATAATTGTCGAGTCGCGGCTCATCTGCTCATAGAACCCGGACTCGAGGATGCGCGTCATCCCATCGCCATATCCCGTGGGCAAATGCGAGATCCAGGTCGGCAGGTTAGTGATGGAAAACGGCAGCACATTCCATAGCGTCGAAGCGTAATGGTCGTTGAAGCTGACGATATTGTCGGTGGTCGATTCATGGGGGGTGTCATGCACGCCCAACGACGACCAATTGAAGGATGAGCCGTCCAGCGCACGGAATACCGGGTCGTTTTCATAGCCGATATTGAGCACCTTGTCGCCGGCGCTCTGGGTCGGCGAGGCGTAGGCCACGTAGTTGGCGTCCTTGTAGAAACCTGCCCATTTATTGCTGCTCAGGTCGGCCATGCTGTTCACCGCCAGGCCGCCCAGGCTGTGGCCGCTGACCACTACGTCGTGGCCGCTGAGGCCGTGGGCGCTAGCGTAGTCGGCGACGTTCTTGAGCAGGCCGCCAAAGGCTTCGCCGGCATAGTTCTTCGCGTAATCCTTGGGGCCCAAGGCCGCGAGCAGATCGCTGACCAGATCACCAATGGAGTCGCTGACCAGCGTTTCCCGAGGACCCGACGTACCGCGAAAACCGATGCCGACTTCCAGCAACTTGCCGGCGTCATCGTACTTGCCCAGCACCTCGACCTGGGCCGTGGTGTAGCCGGCCTTTTCGCCAAAGAAGGTGCCTCGGGCGTCGACCTTGCCGGTATAGCCCAGGGTGCTGGCGCTGATGGGCGTCCAACCGGCTTGTTGCACGGCTTCCAGGGCGGCTTTTTCCGAGTCCGGGTTCCAGGGAATGCCGGGAATCACGCCCTGGGAATCCGTGCTGCCCAAAAGAGCACCGACCAGTGTGGCCGGTAAACCGAGCCCCAGGCCGTTGTGCTGGTAGCCCACGGCAAAGCCGTTATCCAGGTTGTGATAGGAGTACAGCGTGATCGCCATGGCATCGGCGAACAACGCTTTGGAGCCCTCGGCCCCGAGGTTTTTATAGTCAAACACACCCATGGTCTTGCCTCTCTGTTGTTGGAATTGTCGAGAAAGCCGATTAATGCGGTGCTGGCCCGAACGCCTCATCCACCTTGGCCAGGTCGGTGTCGCGCAGGTTGCCGGCGTAGTAATGCAATTTGGTCCAGGCCATCAGGTAGTCGTAACGCGCCTGGGCCAGGTCGCGCCGCGTGCTGTAGAGCTGTTGCTCGGCGTTCAGCGCATCGAGGTTGACCCGCTCGCCACCGAGGATGCTTTGCTGGGTCGACACCACCAGCGCTTCTGCCGAGCTCAGGGCCTTTTGATACGCGCGCAGTTTGCTCACGCCGGACAGGCAGGCACTGAACTGCCGACGCAGTTCGATCAGGGTCTCGCGGGTCTTGCCTTCCAGTTCGTACTCGGCCTGCTCCATGGCACGGCTGGCCTGGCGGGTGGACGCGGAGATACCGCCACCGGCATACAGCGGCACGCTCACTTCCACGCCGATGGTGTTGGTGTCGTAGCGTTGGTTGTAGGTATTGCCGCTGTCGGACTCCTGCTGGCGCGAACTGGCATACGCAGTGACCTTGGGCAGATGCCCGGCGCGGTTGCGTTCCACTTCATAACGCGCCACTTCCAGGGCCTGGCGCTGGGACGCCAGCGTGGGGTTGTTGCTGATCGCCAGTTCATGCCAGGTGTCGTAGTTGGCCGGGGTCAAGGTGAACGCGGCAAAATCCTGGTTGAGCGGCGCCAGGTCGTGGATGTTGACGCTCTGTACACCGATCAACGCGCCCAGTTCTCTTAACGAGGCGTCCTGTTCGTCCAGCGCCTCGATTTCTTCAGCGGTGGCCAGCTCATAGCGCGACTCGGCTTCGAGAATATCGGTGCGGGTGCCCTCGCCTTGCTGGAACAGATGCCGGTTTTGCTGGAATTGCTGCTCGAAGGCCTTCTTCTTGGCGCGGGCGATGTCGATCTGGTCCTGGGCAAACAGCGCCTGGGTGTAGTAGCTCAGCACCCGCACCAGCAGGGCCTGGCTCTTGTCGCGAAAGCTTTCATCGGCAAACAGCGCCTGGGCCACGCCTTTGCGGTAGTTGGCGTACGCCTCATAGTCGAACAGCGGCTGTTGCAGGCTGAAGGTCGAGCCGTAGCTGTTGTAGTTGCGGTCGTCGTGATAATTGCCGCCGCGCCCGTCGGGTAAGGTGGCCTGGGAGTTGTTGCGGCCCTTGTTGTAGTTGTACGACAGCTTGGGCAGCAGGCCCGCGCGGCCGATGGTGCGGTTTTCCAGGCCGGCGTCGCGCTCCTTGATCGCGCCGAGAAACACCGGATCGTTGCGCAGGGCCTGCTCGTACACATCGAACGGGCCCATGGCCGCCTGGGCATTTGCGCAGGTCAACAGCAAGGCGATGAACACAGGTTTCATGCTCATTCCTCGGTCAACGCGGAGCCGGCGCGGTCGAGCAGCGGCTTGAACAGGTAATTGAGCAACGAACGCTCGCCGGTGCGCACGAACATCTCGGCGGGCATGCCCGGCTTGATCACCAGGCCGTGGAGTTTCTCCAGCGCCGCCTCGCTGACGGTGGTGCGCAGCACGTAATACGGCGCGCCGGTTTTTTCATCGAGCATCTGGTCGGCGGAAATCAGGCTGACCTCCCCCGGCACGCGCGGGGTGCGGCTCTGGTTGAAGGCGGTGAACAGAATATCGACCGGCAGGTGCGTGCCGACCTTGTCCACCAGGTGCACCGGCAAGTGCCCTTCGACTTCCAGGCGCGTGCCCTGGGGCACGATTTCCAGCAGGGTTTCACCGGTACGCACCACGGCGCCCTCGGTGTGCACGCTGAGATTGACCGCAATACCGTCGGCCGGTGCGTTGATCTCGCTGTGTTGCAAGTCGAAGCCGGCCGAGGTGAGTTGCTGCTCCAGGGTCAGGCTGCGCAATTGCGCGTCGGCCAACTGGCTGCGCACGTCCTTCTGATATTCCTCGCTGTGCTGCTGCAGTTTCAGGCGCGATTCAAGGATGCCCTGCTCCACCCGACCGCTCTCACCGGTGTTCTGCGCCAGGTCCTGTTGCACCTGGGACAGCTGGCGTTGGTACTCCATCAGCCGGTTGCGCGGGATATAGCCGTTGTCGGCCAGGGGTTGCAGGTTGCTCAGTTGGTCACGCAGGGACTGGGCCTGGGCGGTCAGGTCGCTGCGGGCGCGGCGCATGCCGTTGAGCTGCGCGGTCGCGCCCTCGATATTCGCGCGGATGCCTGCCTGTTCACGGGCAAACGCTTCGCGACGGCTGCTGAACAATTGGCGCTGGCCTTCGAGCACCAACGCCAATGCCGGATCGGGGTTGCTGCTCAGCTCGGCGGGAAAGGTGATAGCGGATTGGTTGTCGCGCTCACTCTGCCACCGCGCGACGCTGGCCCAGGCCATGCGGTACTGGGCTTGCAGGGACTGCACGTCGGCCTGATTCTGGGTCTGGTCGAGACGGAACAGCGGCTGGCCTTGCTTCACCAACTGCCCCTCCTTCACCAGAATCCGACTGACCACGCCGGGGCTGAAGGTTTGCACCGCCTTGCGTTTGCCCGACACCACCACCGTGCCCTGCACCGGGATGCCCTGGTCCAGGGGCGCCAGGCTGGCCCAGAGGAAAAAGCCACCGGCACCGACCACGGTCAGCAGCCAGCCCAGACGCGCAAAGAACCGGGCGTCGCGCTCTTTGAAACGTGGTTCAACAGTGATACTGCTCATGCGCCTGGATTCCTTCCGGCTTGATACTGACGGCTGAAACTCACACCGGGTTTTTCCTTCGGTGCTTCCTGCTGGCCCGATAACGCTCGCAGCACGTCCTGGCTCGGCCCGAATGCCTGCAAACGCCCTTCGTTGAGCACCAGCAATTTGTCGGCCTGGGCCAAGGCCGAAGAGCGATGGGTCACCAGCACCACACTGCTGCCCTGGGCCTTCATCTGCACAATGGCACTGGCCAGCGCGGCCTCGCCGACGGTGTCGAGGTTGGAGTTGGGCTCGTCCAGTACGATCAACCGCGGCCCGCCGTACAACGCACGCGCCAGGGCTACGCGTTGTTTCTGGCCGCCGGACAGGCCACCACCGTTATCGCCCAGGACCGTGTCATAACCGTGGGGCAGACGCAGGATCAATTCATGCACGCCGGCTTGTTGTGCCGCCTGCACCACCCGCTCGGGGTCGGCCTCGCGAAAGCGCGCGATGTTATCGGCGATGCTGCCGCTGAACAGTTCGATGTCCTGGGGCAGATAGCCGATGTGCGGGCCGAGGTCGTCGCGATCCCAGCGGTGAATGTCCGCACCGTCCAGGCGCACGGTGCCGGCCAAGGTCGGCCACACGCCCACCAGCACGCGAGCCAGGGTGGATTTGCCGGAGCCCGAGGCGCCGAGCACGCCCAGCACTTCGCCGGCGCCGAGGTTGAAGCTGACCTGATGCAGGGTGGGCATGCGCCGTCCGGGCGGGCCAGCGCTGACCTGTTCGAAGCTGACCTGGCCTTTGGGTGCGGGCAATTTCATCTGCTCCACTTCCGGCGGGAACTCACGCAGCAATTCGTCCAGCCGCTGATAGGCCAGCTTGGCCGAACTCCATTGCTTCCAGACCGCAATCAACTGGTCGATGGGGCTGAGTACGCGGCCCATCAGGATCGAGCCGGCGATCATCATCCCCGCCGTCATATCGCCCTTGATCACCAGCAGTGCGCCCAAGCCCAGCACCAGGGATTGCAGACACAGCCGCAAGGACTTGCTCAGAGAGGTGATCACCGAGCCGGTATCACTGGCTTTGTTCTGCAAACCCAGGAACTGCGAATGCACGGCGAACCAGCGTTTGCGCAACGCGCCAAGCATGCCCATGGCTTGAATGGTTTCGGCGTTGTGCAAATGGCTGGTGGCCAGTTGCGTCGACTGTTGGGAGAAACCACTGGCATCGCCCAATGGCTGCTTCGTCAGGTATTCGTTGAGGCACGCAAGGCCGATCAACAGCAGTGCGCCGGCGGTGGCCAACACCCCGAGCCAGACGTTGAAGAGGAAAATCACAAAAAGATAGATCGGAAACCACGGTGCATCGAAGAATGCGAACAGCGCCGGCCCGGTGATGAATTGGCGGATATGGGTCAAGTCCCCCAGGGATTGCCCGGCATGCCCCTGGCCGCGTTGCAGGTTGCGTTCGAAAGCGGCCTTGTACACGCGCAAGTTGAAACGCCGCTCCAACTGGCTGCCGATGCGGATCACGATAAAACTGCGGATGACCTCGAGCAGGCCAATAAAGGCAAAGAAGCCGACGACCATCAGTGTCAACATCACGAGGGTGGTTTCATTCTGGGAGGACAGCACACGGTCGTACACTTGCAGCATGTAAATCGACGGCACCAGCATCAACAGGTTAATCAATGCCGTGAAACAGCCAATGCTGATCAAGATGCTCTTGTATTCACCCAGCGCCTTGAATAAGGGCGCAACCGCATGGGGCTTGGCCATATGTTCTGATCTTCCTTGAACCAAATTACGCGCATAAGTTGCCCACCCTCTCTTATAGAGGCCGTCAACTAATAAAATCGAGTTATAGACTTATAACAATAACTAAGGCACTCGTTTTAACTCCACCAAGGTGCCGGACTTCGTCAATGCCTGGTACTCACCTTCTTTCTGACGATTCAAATGGGTGATCCCGCTGCCTTCGGCATTGAATAGCCAGATACCGTCCGGGGTCGGCGACCACGTCAGGGGCTTGTCCCCCAGCCATTGCGCCACACAGGCCACATCGCCGCCCAGGGCATTGGCCTGCTCGAGCAGGTCCAGTGCACACACCTGGTCCTGCTGGTGCAACTGCCAATGCCCGGCCAGTTGGGCGCTGGAGGGTAAAACAAGACTGCTCGCCATTGCGTGGGCTCCTGCCGACACGAACATCACCTGCAACACGCAGGCGATCACATTGTAAAAACGCTGCATCTGTACGCTCCATCCTGGAGGCGCGGCGCTTGAGCGCCGCGCCGGTGCATCATGCCACGATGTCGCTGGCCGCCGCCTGGCCTACGGTGGTGACGAGGAAATCCGCCACGCCGTGCCCGGAGAAGTCGACGGCCAGGGTGCCCAGGTTGGTGCCTGCGGCGTAGCTCAACACCGCATCGCCGGCATGCCCGGTGAAGGCATTGACGAAGGTCAGGCCGGCCCCTTTGGTGATGCCGCTGAGGTCGATCTTGTCGGAGCCCGAGGTGAAGTCAAAGATCTTGTCCGCCGCCCCTGGCTTGGAGTCGGAACTGGCACCGAACACAAATGTGTCGTTGCCCGCGCCGCCCCACAATTGGTCCGCACCGCCGCCACCGTAGATGAGGTCGTTGCCGGCCCCGCCCTTGATTACGTTGGCCGCGTTGTTGCCGATGATCAGGTCGTTGCCCGCACCGCCGAAGGCGTTCTCGACGGTCACGCCTTTGGCGATGGAGACGTTGCCCACCAGGCCGCCAACGTCGGAAAACGAGGCCTCATTGAGGTTGATCTTCTGGTTCTGGGTGAAGCCGGAGAAGTCCAGGGTGTCATTGCCGCCACCGTCCCAGACCGAGAACACCAGCTTGTCGGCGTTGGACGTGGCGCTGAGGAAATCGCGCCCGGTGTTGGAGTTGAACCCGTAGGTGGTATCGCCGGCACGGGTGTTGTAGTTGGCACCGTAGAGCTTCTGGATCGCGGCGATGTCGTCGATCAGCGGGCCGGAGGCGTAGGCTTCGACCCCGCCTTTACTGAAGTTCTGGTGGGTGTTGCTCTCGCTCCAGTAACTCATGAGGCTGTAGCCGCGCGTGTCCTGTCCATAGGTCGCGTCGTTGTAGGTTGGGGCGCCTTCGCCGGCGTTGTAGTCGCCAGGGTGAGCCAGGCCCAGGGTGTGGCCGATTTCGTGGGTCAGGGTCTGCCGGCCGTAGTTGTTCAGGTCCGGGGTCTTGTTCGGCGTGTAGCTGTTGTTGGTCAGGTACCACGAGGTGCCATCGTAGCCTGCACCGGTGCCGGGCAGGTAGGCGAAGGCTGCTGCGCCGTCCTGGCCGCTGCTGTAGTTGCCGAATGTCATGTGGCCGTCACCGCCGGTGGCTTTCTCGGTGAAGGTGACGTTGGCCACGTCCGACCAGGATTGCATGGCCAGCGCGGCCTGTGCTTTCTGCTGGGCGTTGAACTGGCTGAAGCCCGAGATGCCATGTTTGTTCATGGTGCTCGAGGACGCCGAGGTCAGGAAGGTGTAGGTCAGGTCGATCTTGCCGTTGCCGTCAAAGTCCCGGTACGCGGCGCCGTCGCGCAGCAGCTGGGTGGCCGCCTGGTCAACGGTGTAGGAGGGTTTGCCATTGATCGTGAGATTGCCGCCACGGTCATACAGATGGCTGAAGCTATCGATCTGCGAGTAAGCGGTGCTGGCTTGCGCCGCCGACACGATAGCCTTGTCTTTTGCTTTTGACATAAACGTACTTCCTTGTTTGCACATGCATCAGTCTTGGGTCGATAGGAATCCCGCGGGCGAGATCGTCCTATCACTCGCCTCTTTTGAAGGCGTCACGAAACTGACACAACTTGAAATCTTTCGTCTACATCTTTTCCTGCATGAAAGCTGGCCTATAAACAGCGCCAACAAGTTCAGCTCCGTATCTATTGGGTAGCGTTGCTTTTGTCCGACAAAAGACACCAGGCACTTATTTAAATATTAAATAGCGCTAAAGCCGCTCAAGTTGAGCGGCACACTTGATAATTGGATCCACGATATTGTCACGGTGTCATTGGCAACATTAAACAGCCACTATTTATATTTATATATCGGCGCTGTCCCCTATTACCGGGACACGCGCCAACCCGTGTCGTGCAATGCCTGTAACAAGGTTTCGCCTTTCAAGCCCGGCACCTGTACGTCGTCGTCGGTCACCATGTCTTCGCCCGCCAGGATCGCGTTGATGATCGCTTCTTCTACCGCTTCCGCCGCAGCGCTGAACAGCGGGGAAATATGATCGTTATTCACCATCTGTAAGGTACTGCTCAACGGCAGGCCCCTGCGCGCGTAGTCTGCTGGCGGCAGATCCTGGTTACCGGTGGCGAAGGCCAGGAACAGGTCGCCGCTGGAGTCCTCGGTGCCACCCCCGGTGCGCGCGATGCCAATAGACGCGCGCTGTGCCAGGCGCTGGCATTGGTGCGGCAGCAGGGGCGCATCCGTGGCGATGATCACCACGATCGAGCCCATGCCCGGCGTGCCTCGTTCGGCGAAGGGTGACGGGATGTCCATCAAGCGGCGGCCTACCGGATAACCGTCGACCCGCAGTTCCTGGCGCTTGCCATGGTTGGCCTGCACCAGCACGCCGACGGTCCAGCCGCCCTGCTCTGCCGGCAAGCGCCGCGAAGCGCTGCCGATACCGCCCTTGAATTCATGGCAGATCATCCCCGTCCCACCGCCCACGGCGCCTTCTTGCACGGGACCGCGTTCGGCGCTGTCCAGCGCTTGGCGCACATGCTCGGGCTTGACGTGCTGTCCCCAGATATCGTTGAGCAGACCGTCGTAGGTTTCCATCACCACCGGCATGCACCAGTACACCGCCGGGTCCGCCAGGCGCTCGCGCTCCAGGGCAATCAAGGTGTCGCGCACGATGCCAATGCTGTGGGTGTTGGTGATGGCCAGCGGCGTGGTCAACAGGCCCGCCTCGCTGATCCATTCCAGGCCGGTGGCGTCACCATTGCCATTAAGCACGTGATACCCGGCAAAGCACGGCTGCAACCGCGCTTCCCCGGCGCGGGGCTGGACCACGCTGACACCGGTACGCACCTGTTTGCCGTCGACACGGGTCTTGAGCGTACTGTGACCGACCCGAACCCCGGTAACGTCGGTGATGGCATTCAACTCACCGGGTGTGCCCAGCCCCAACGTGATGCCCAATTGACGTGCACGCATAACCACTCCTTACAATTTCTGAAAGGCCGGACTCGACCGGCCGCTGATGCAATACAGAATCACCGACAGGGCCAGCAAGCCGATGATGATCATGATGTCGCGTACTGACGCCGCGTAGATCAAGGTCACCAGCAAGTAACCCGCGCCCAGTGCAGCCAGCAACGCCGGCAACGGCCACAGCGGCATGCGATAGGGATGCTCGCGGTCGCGCAGCAGCACGCGGCTCATCAACGCGCTCAACGCCACCACCAGGTAAACCAATATGATCAGCAATACGCTGAACGAAGTGAGGTCAGCCAGGTTGGAGCTGAAGCTCAGCAACGCCGACGGGATCGCCAGGAACAGCGTGGCCAGCCAGGGCGAATCCCAGCGCGGATGAATGCGGGTGAACAGCTTGTTGATGGTAGGCGTCCACAATGCATCGCGCCCGCTGCTGAACACCACGCGGCCGATCTGGATAACGATGGCGACGATGGCATTGAACACCGACAGGAAGATGCCCGCACTGACCAGGCGCGACAGGGTTTCATTGCCATGACTGGTGAGCAGGTAGCCGATGGGGTCCGGGCTGCTGATCATCGCACTCAGCGAGGGCGCGCCGATCAACAGCGCCGTGATCGGCACCAGCTCGATCACCACCACCAGTCCCAGGGACCACAGCACCGCCTTGTGCACGCCCTTGCCCCCGCATTTCATGTCTTCGGCCAGCAACACAGCGGGGCCGTAACCGTTGTAGGAAAACAGGCCAATGCCCACCGCGCTAATCACCAGGGCCCAAGGCGCCAGGTGCAATACACCGTTTTCGACGATCTGGGGTTGAAACAGCACGCTGGCGGGCTGCACCGGGTTACCGAAGCCGATGCACACGATCACCAGCAACGCCGCGACTTCCAGCAGCAGGCAGGTCCCGGTGATCCACGCGTTGAGCTTGATATTGAGGATGCCCAGGGCGTAGCTGCACACCACGATCACCAGGGCCACGGTTTGCGCGTCGAATGTGGTACCCAGAGCATTGTTGAGATAGGTTGCGGCACCAGTGGCCAATACCGGAGGAATAAACAACAGCATCACCAGCACGGTCAGGAACGTCGCGTAGCCGGCCATGCCACCGAACACGCGCTTGGCATACACATACTCGCCACCGGCGCTGTTATGGGCGCGGCCCAGTTCGGCGTAGCAAAACGCGAACATCAGCGCCAGCAGCCCTGCCATCACGAACGCCAGGAACACGCCGCTGCCAGCCTGCTGGATGGCAAAAGGCGCGATCACGAAGACGGAACTGGCGGGGGTCACTGCTGAAACGGTAATGGCCACCACATCGAAGACGCTCAGGGTGGGTTTCAGCACGCCATCGGGCGCAGCGGAAGTGCTCATATCGTTATCCTCTGTCGTTGTTCTTGGTGTGAGGCAGAAACGAAAGGTCTGAAAGTGGCGGGATATGTTTCCCGCTGGATGCTGCCGACGATAACGGTTGGGCTAGTGCCAGCCAATTCCCCTATTGGCGTACTCCCCTTGACGGCACCCGGCAAAAGCCGAACCCTTGGGGTGATCTTTTGTTGGCGGGAGCCTGCTACATGAGCCTGTTTCGTGAAGTCGGCATGCACGCTGGCCTGGGCCGCACCGTTGCGCACATCGGCACCGAGCGTTTCTGGAAACAGCTGGTGCTGTTGTTGCACCAATGCGTACCCTTCGATAACGCGCTGGCGATCTTCTACCCCGTGGAAGGCCCGCCCCAGGCCCTGGAAGAATACGACGCCCAGCCGAGCAGCAAGCCGGCGTCGATGCTGGTGTACCTCAATGGCCTGTATTTGCTCGATCCGTTCTTCCAGGCCTGTCGCGAGGGTTATGCCAGCGGTGTGTATCGCCTTGAGGAAGTGGCGCCGGACCATTTTCGCCAGAGCGAATATTTCCTCAGTTACTTTCACGACAATGTGCTGGAAGACGAGGTGCAGTTGATCCTGCAATTGCCGGGCGCGGGGACGCTGTCGCTGTCACTGGGCATGCAGCGGCGATTCAGCGTTGAGGAAACCGGGCTGATGACCACCCTGTCGGCCTGGGTGCTGCCCTTGATGCAGCAGCACTGGCAACAAAGCACTCGGCGCGCGCCAGCCATGGACAGCCAGATCAGGGATGCGCTGAGCCAATTCGGCTGCGGTGTGCTTTCGGACCGCGAACTGGAAATCGCCCGCCTGGTGCTGCGCGGGTTCTCCTCCAAGGCCATGGCCGAACGCCTGCATATCTCGCCGGACACGGTGAAGGTGCACCGCCGGCATCTGTACGCGAAGCTGGACATCTCGTCACAGCCGGAACTGTTTTCGTTGTTTATCCAGTCGTTGGGGCATGACCTGGAAAACCCGTGAAACCAAGGTTGTACTCAAACCAAATGTGGGAGGTCCCACAACCTCTTCGACGTAGCGCTGTCGCGCAGCAAATTGGGACCTCTGTGGCGAGCGGGCTTGTCCCGCGTTGGGGTGCGAAGCGCCCCTGATGAAGACGAATGCGGTGTATCAGGCACTCCTTTGCGTCTGGTTTTGGGGCCGCTGCGCAGCCCGACGCGGGACAAGCCCGCTCACCACAAGAATACGGACGCCTGAAATTATTTATGCAAGACTCAGATTTCAGAGTGAAACTTTAACCCTTTAAAATCAGTAAGTTATTTTAATTTTAAAAAATGGGGGGCTTGCCCTCCCCCCCACATCAGACTTCTTCAACGGCCCATACGAATGGTGTTCCACACCCGCGTGCGAATCCGGTCGATGTTCAGCGGCATCGCCTCCAGCGCGAATAACTTGCCCATCATTTCGTCGCTGGGGTAGATCTTGGTGTCGGCCTTGATCTCAGGGTCTACCAGGCTATCCGCTGCACTGTTGCCGTTGGCGTAGTGCACGGAGTTGGTGATGTCCGCCATCACCTGCGGCTCCAGCAGGTAGTTCATGAACGCGTAGCCGGCCTTTTCATCGGGGGCATCGGCGGGCATGGCCACCATGTCGAACCAGATTGCGGCGCCTTCCTTGGGGATCTGATAGCCGATCTTCACGCCATTCTTGGCTTCCTTGGCGCGGCTTTCGGCTTGCAGTACGTCGCCGGAGAAGCCGACCGCCACACAGATGTCGCCATTGGCCAGGTCGCCGGTGTATTTCGAGGAGTGGAAGTACGCTACATACGGCCGCACTTTCATCAGCAGTGCCTCGGCTTTTTTGTAGTCCTCGGGTTTTTTACTGTGGGGTGGCAGCCCCAGGTAGTTAAGGGCGATAGGCAGCAATTCCGGGCCGTTGTCGAGGATCGCCACCCCGCACTTACTGAGCTTTTCCATGTACTCGGGCTTGAAGATCAGGTCCCAGGAATCCACCGGTGCGTTATCACCCAGTACCGCCTTGACCTTGTCGATGTTGTAGCCGATGCCGGTACTGCCCCACAAGTACGGGAAACCATGGGCATTACCCGGGTCGTTGTTTTCCAGGGCCTTGAGCAGCACGGGGTTGAGGTTTTTCCAGTTGGGCAACTGGCGCTTGTCGAGTTTCTTCAAGGCGCCGCCCTGGATCTGCCGCGCCATGAAGTGGTTGGACGGGAACACCACGTCGTAGCCGGAGTTACCTGTCATCAGCTTGCCGTCGAGGGTTTCGTTGCTGTCATACACGTCGTAGCTGAAACCGATGCCGGTTTGTTTCTGGAAATTCTTCGTGGTGTCCGGCGCGATGTAGCTGGACCAGTTGTAGATCTTCACCGTTTCGGCGGCGTGGCTGATAGAGGCCACCAACATCACGGGCAACAGGGCAATGGCTTTCATGGTTCGATTTCCTGGCGGTTTTAGGGCTGTTTTTATGGCAGGCGATCAAGGATCAAAGCGTTACAAAATCAATACGTAGGTCTTGCGTACGGTTTCCTGGATATCCCAGATACCGGTGCTGTTGGCCGGCAACATCAGTGCGTCGCCGGCTTGTATGTGAACGATTTCGCCGTTGTCAGGGGTGAACGTGCAGCGGCCCTGGATAAAGTGGCAAAACTCCTGGGCTTTGATCTGCCGCCGCCAGCGACCTGGGGTGCAGGCCCAGATACCGGTTTCGACGCCGTCGCTGCGTTCAACGCTCAAGGTTGAGGCCACCGCGATCGGCTCGCCCAGGGGCACGGCCACCGGCGATGAGTCCGGCAGGTGGGCATTCAGCGTGTCTTTGAATTGAGTGATGCTCATGGGGTTTTCCCGTGTAAGTGAAACGACTTAGTGCATGAAACCTTCCATGAACCCGGCTATGCCGATCGCGAGCTTGCGGCGCCAAGGGGCGGTGTTGGGGTTGGCGAGCACCTGGTCTTCATGGACGAAACTGCGAATGATCGCGTTGTAGCCAAGCCAGCGGCACGGCTCCGGCTCCCAGGCCTTGAGCGCGTCCAATCCGCGCTCGCGGAGCACCCAGGGTTGGTGGATAAGCGGCGTGTCGCGACCGAGGATCAGGTCGGCCAAGGTGCGGCCGCCCAGGTTAGTGGCGCCGACGCCCTCCCCGCCGTAGCCACCGGCCAGGGCGATGCCGGTCCTGTGATCGCAGAGCATGTGCGGCCGGAAACGGCGCGACATACCGAGGTTGCCGCCCCAGGAATGGGTAATCCGCACCTTTTTCAGCTGTGGGAAGAGTTCGCCGAACAGGTAGCGACGTAGTGCCACTTCGCTGTCAGTCAAATCGAAGTTGTGGCGCAATTTACCGGCGAACTGGTAACCGCCTCGGGCGCCGAACACCAGGCGGTTATCCGCCGAGCGTTGGCCATAGGTGACCTGGCGGCTGCTTTCGCCAAAGGCCTGGCCGTGGCTCAGGCCGATTTCATCCCAGGTACTGGCGGGCAGTGGTTCGGTGGCAACGATCAGGCTTTGCACCGGCAACTGGTATCGGCCCAAGGGCGGCAAGGTATTCGCGTAACCCTCGACAGCCGGCACCACCCAGGCAGCGCGCACACTGGCTTTGGCGGTGCGTACAGTGCCGGACTGCCAATGAGTGACCGGACTGCTTTCATAAATGGTCACGTCCATGTTCTCCACCACCCGCGCAAGGCCGCGCACCAGCTTGGCCGGGTTGATTGTGGCGACATGGGGGGCATGGATACCGCCATAGGGCTTGGCGATGCGGATCTGTCCAGCCAACTGTTGCGGGCTCAGCCAGCGGTAATCGGCTTCGGTCAGGCCTTGGGCGTAGAGCGTGTCCAGGTAAGCGCGCAGGCTGCCTTCCTGCTCGGGGTAGCGCGCGGCGCAGTACAGCGCGCCGCCCTTGCGGTAGTCGCAGTCGATGCCTTCACGGGCCAGAACCTGGGCCACTTCGTCGGGAATGCCATGCAGCAGGTCGAAGGAGGCGCGGCGCTGTTCAAGCGCAAGGCCGGCCAACAAGCGGTCTTCGCCCAGCAGATTGCCCATCAACCAGCCGCCGTTGCGGCCCGATGCACCGAAGCCAGCGGTTTGCGCCTCGATAATCGCAATCTTCAGCTCAGGCGCCTGGCGTTTCAGGTAGTAGGCGGTCCACAGTCCGGTGTAGCCGGCACCGATAATGGCCACGTCGACGTCCAGATCATGTTCGAGGGACGGCCGCGCCATCAGCGGGTCGTCCAACTGGTCCATCCATAAACTGATGTTGCGCCATGCCGGCATGCCAAGCTCCCCTACCACATTTCGATAGGGTTGATCCTAGAGCCCGGGGTTATTCGCTGTCTTGCGCGCGTGCACGCAGGGAAATGTGTTTGACGTAGGCCTTGGGTGACTGGCCGGTGTGCTGGCGAAAGGCGCTGTAGAACGCCGACAACGAATTGAAACCGGCGGCGAAGGCCAGGTCGTCGACCTTGATCGGTAGTTGCGCTTTATCCAGTGCGGCCAGTAGATGCTGGAGCCGCGCCTGGTTTACGTAGCGGTAGAAACTTTGCCCCAAGACCTGGTTGAGCAGGTAGGAAATCTGATTGCGGCTGTAGCCACACTCCTTGGCGACGCGCTGCAGGTCCAGCTCCGGATCCAAATAAGGCTGCCTGCGCTCGAAGTACTGCTGCAAGTCATTGGCCATATGCCCCAATTGCTGAGGCGACAGGCCCAGGCGGCTGACGCTGGGACGCGGGGTCTGGGAGGGCTGTTCATGCACCAATGACGCGTACTCATTGACGCGCCAGATCAACCCATCGCGGACGGTGATGGCTTCGCTGGTACGGAATGACACTAGCCCCTGACCGCCGCGCAAGGTGATGCGGTACTGGATGAACGCAGTGTCACCATCGGCGCGGATGCGGTCGGTATGTTCAATGGCCTCGTCGGCTTCGCGGGGCATGCTGGCTTGCAGGTACTTGCGCAGTTCGGCGTAACCGATCACACGGTTCTGGAAAAAATCATGGTACTGGATGTCCGGGTGGTAGTAGGACATCACGCCCTCAAGGTCGCGATGACGCCAGCACAGGTGGTGGCGCAGCACCAGATCACGCGTGGCGTGGGTGTAATGGCAATCATCGTCTGGCGCGATGTCGGGCATGGAAGGCTCTGAGACGGGTAAACCTCGGAGATTGCCGAATTTTGCCCGCGCCGACAATGGCCAATTGGAACTTCTTACTAGTGGCGTTTTGCCCGTCCCTAAGCAGGAGCTGACCCACGTCAAGTGAATGGCTGACAACCGCCGAACGGGGCAGAAAAAGTCAACTTGTACTTGCGAACGAATGCTATTTTTAACTCCTCCGACGCCACGACCAGTGACGGTCCTGGCCCCCTGCCGCGAGCTAAAGGAAGCGCTCAATGAACAAGGTGGGCAACATGAATAAAGTGACGTTCCCGAACGCCTGCCAGCTGATGCGCTGGCATTTTCATCCGATGGGCTTCGAGGGCAGCATGGATGCGCCCGGCAGTATGGTCGCCCGCCTGTTCGACCGGGCCAGCGGCGAGACGCTGATTGCCATCGCCGGCATCCCCTGCGCCACCGTGATGAATGCTGCCGATGTGGAGCGAATTATCGAGGCGGTGGAAGATGAGTTGGAGTCGTTTGTGCCGCCGTTGTCGCTGAGGGCCTGACTCCGGCCCCGCCAACAGGAAAGAAGGTCAACTGTGGGAGGGGGCTTGCTCCCGATAGCACTGGTTCAGTCACTGTAGGTGGTGACTGACTCCCTGCTATCGGGAGCAAGCCCCCTCCCACATTGGGATCGCATTTGTCCCCTACTAATGGCGCTGATCGTCGAAAAACGCTTTCTTGCCGTCAACCCGCTCCGAGGCCTTGGGCACATTCACCGCCTGGCCTTCGGGTTTTTCCACATACCAGTAGCAATGGCTCACGGCCCGGGTAATCCCGACGTAGGCCAGGCGCAGCACTTCGTCCTTTTGCGCAGTGTCATAAGGTTCGCTGTCCCCGTCCTTGCCCAGGCCCGCCATGCGATAGACCTGGTTCTTGTAGGGCGAACTGGTCACATGCTGGCAATCACCGAGCAGGAACACCGCATCCGCCTGCAGGCCCTTGGCGCTGTGGTACGTCAGCTGCTTCAACCTGCGCGCGGCTGCTGGCAAGCTAGAATCAACATTAACAATCGACTGAATATGCTCCTGAATCAGTAGCTTATCGCTACTTTTTCGATACAGCATTAATACCGAATCGCCCTTTTGATAGTGTTCCAGCAGTTGCCGCCCCAATGCCGCATCGTCCCGCTCTAGTACGGTGACCGGTACCAACGCTTTTGGCGTGCCACTGGCCTTGGCCTTTTTACCCGGGATAGCCGGTGCGGCGCGCACGATATGTTCCGCAGCGTCGATGATGTGCTGATGGCTGCGGTAGTTCTCGCTGAGCATGACGCGGGTAGTGCTCGGCGATGGGAATTCCTGGTTGAATTCCATGAAGTACTTGGGCGAACTGCCGCGCCAGCCGTAGATCGACTGCCAGTCATCGCCCACGCACAGCAAGGACGAACGTTGCGCACCACGGCCCACATGCATCGCCGGGCCACGGCTGCGGATTTCCCGCAGGCTGGCGCGTATCCACGAGACGATCTGGGGCGATACGTCCTGGAATTCGTCGATCATCAAGTGCGACATCGGCCGCAGCAGCTGATCGCTGAGGAGCTTGAGGTTTTCCGGGGTGTTTTCGCCGAACAGCGAAAACATGCGGTTATAGGTCATGATCGGCGGCGATTGGTCGAGCAGGTGGTCTTCCAGGGCCTTCCAGAAAATGCTCAGGGCTTCAAAGAAGAACCGGTCCGGGTCGTCCTTGGCGAAGCTCATCTGGCCGACAGCGGTCGGCACGTCCAGGCCGAGGTTCTCGATAAAGCCGGCTGCCATCACGAAATTGTCCAGCAGCGGTGCCGAAGCCAGCTCGCCCTTGACCTTGTAATCAAAGCCGGGACCTGCGCTGGCATCTCCTGCGAGGCTGCTTAAAAGCCGCTTTGACGAATCATAGCTATCCAGCCATATCAAAGGCTTACGACAGAAAGCTTGAAACAAGGTGCGCTTTACCGCCCACTCTGCACGTACCGACAGCTTCGAATTCGGCCGGCTGATCTGGGGGTTTTCCCTGGCGTCAAAGCCCAGCACTACCCACGCATCCAGCTCCGGGATATAGCCGTGGCAGTGAAACTGCGCGCCATTGATTTCGAAGCGCTGGCGACTGGGCTCAATCCCCTTGATTGGCCAGGCGCCGGCACGAAACCACAGGTCTTCGATCACATCGCAGAGTTCTTCGTCGCGCTTGGCGGCCAGCTCGGTCACCGCTACGCGCTTCTGTACATCCGGATGATCACGCTCCAGTTCGCGCAGCTGCAGGCCGTGGCGTGCCAACGGTGCAATCAGTTCACGAAAGCGCGGGTTCTGGCTATGCAATCGGTGATAACAGGCATTCATCTGCTGGCGCTGGGCGTCGCTGATGCGCAGGTCGAACGGGTTGCTGTCAGCGTCTTCGAAACCGGCGCTGAGGTTTTCAAAAGCCTGCAGGCGTTCAAAACCCGGCAGGCTGCGGACCATCGGCAGGATGCGCGAATGAAAAGTGCGCACCACCGCCTGGGCTTCTTTCATGCCAAGGGGTTGGCCCCAGAGGCCGAGAATTTCCATGAGCTTGTTGATGAAGTCTTTGCGCGACTCGCGGGTGAAGGTCACCACGGTCATCGAGCTCAATTCGAAGCCCAGGTAATGGGTGAGCAGCAAAATACGCAGCACCAGCGAGGTGGATTTACCCGCGCCGGCACCGGCGATCACCGAGGTTGACGGCGTGTCGCTGAAGATCATCTTCCATTGCGCCGCGCTCGGCTGGGCATGGGCCGGTAACAACCGAGCCACATCAGCCTTGATGCGTTTCTTCACGTCGGCGGTCAAGGGCAGCCGCCAATCGTCGAACAGGCTGTCATCGACGCCGGGCGCGCGGTGCTCATCGGAACGGAAGTCGCGGATCAACAGGACTTGTCGACCTTCCTCGATGCCATCGGCCTTGCCCTCGCGATAGCCATACTCCACGCCGGCCTCGTGACCACTGCGAAAACCATCGGCCTGCCCGTGCAACCAGGAAAACCGATGCTGTGCGCGCAAACGCGTCAGGCCATGGCCAAACAGGCGTGCGGCAAGGCGTTTGAGCAGCGGCATTTCCGCCAATGGGCGCAGTTCGGGGGGCAGATCAGGCTTGTGTTGCGGCACGCGGACTCCTGCGATGAGCTGGGGTTTGACAAGTGCGCCATGGTCGCCGGAATCGGCGCTCAGTTCCAGCCAATTGCTTTACGGTCATGCAGTTAGGCGATGAAGTGAAAGTCAAAGCGCCAGCAATCAATCTAATCCACCGATAGGAATCAGGCATTTTTTACGCTTTTTATCGATGATGAGCTCACGGATCATAGCGCCATCAACAGGAGACGATCATGCTTGAACTTCGACCTTTCAACGCCCTGGGCGGCGCCCACCACGGCTGGCTTGACGCCCATCACCACTTTTCATTTGCTGAATACCACGACCCCAAGCGCATGCATTGGGGCAACCTGCGGGTCTGGAACGACGACATCATTGCCCCCGGCACCGGCTTCCCGCAGCACGCCCATCGCGACATGGAGATCATTACCTACGTGCGTGAAGGCGCCATCAGCCACGCCGACAACCTGGGCAACAAGGGCCGCACCGAGGCCGGTGATGTGCAGGTGATGAGCGCAGGCACGGGGATCGCTCACAGCGAGTACAACCTGGAAGCCACGCCGACCAAGATCTTCCAGATCTGGATCATCCCGAACGAGGCCGGCCTGCCGCCCTCCTGGGGCGCCAAGCCGTTTCCGAAAGGTGATCGCGAGGGGTTTGTGACCCTGGCCAGTGGCAAGGCCGGTGACAGCGAGAGCCTGCGCATCCGCGCGGATGCCCGCCTGGTAGCGGCGAACCTGAAAGCCGGGGAAAGCGCGGAATACCGCTTGGACAGCGGGCGTCGGGCTTACCTGGTGCCGGCGACGGGGGTGATTGAAGTCAATGGCGTGCGTGCGCAAGCTCGAGACGGGGTAGCGATTGAGGATGAGCAGGTGTTGCGGGTCACGGCGGTTGAAGACAGCGAGATCGTGCTGGTCGACCTCGCCTGATCCAGCGCTTTGGCCCAATAAAATGTGGGAGGGGGCAAGCCCCCTCCCACATTGAGGTTGCGGTGTTACTGGGAGATAGCGCCGTCTACCAGCACCTGCGCCTCTTCCACCAGCAGCTTGAGGTGGTCCTCGCCAATGAAGCTCTCGGCGTAGATCTTGTAGATGTCCTCGGTGCCCGACGGCCGCGCGGCGAACCAGCCGTTTTCGGTCATCACCTTCAACCCGCCGATCGCCTGGTTATTGCCCGGCGCATGGCTGAGGATCTGCTGGATGCTTTCGCCGGCCAGTTGCGTGGAGGTCACCTGCTCTGGCGACAGCTTGCCCAACAGCGCTTTCTGCGCCGGGGTAGCCTTGGCGTCGACACGAATGGCGAACGGCTCGCCCAAGGCATCGGTGAGGCCACGGTAGATCTGGCTCGGGTCCTGGCCTTTGCGCGAGGTCATTTCCGCCGCCAGCAATGCCGGGATCAGGCCGTCCTTGTCGGTGCTCCACACCGTGCCGTCCTTACGCAGGAACGAGGCACCCGCGCTTTCTTCCCCGCCAAAGCCCAATGAGCCGTCGAACAGGCCATCGGCGAACCACTTGAACCCCACCGGCACCTCGTACAGGCGACGGCCAATCCGTGCGGCCACGCGATCGATCAGGCCGCTGCTGACCACGGTCTTGCCCACGGCCGCATCGGCGCGCCAGTCAGGACGGTTCTGAAACAGATAGTCGATGGACACCGCCAAGTAGTTATTCGGCGCGAGCAGGCCGCCGGACGGAGTGACGATGCCATGACGGTCGTGATCCGGGTCGCAGGCGAACGCTACGTCGAAGCGCTCCTTGAGACCGATCAGGCCCTGCATGGCGTAGCTGGAGGACGGGTCCATGCGGATCTGGCCGTCCCAGTCGACGCTCATGAAGCGGAACGTGGCATCGACTTCGGTGTTCACCACCTCCAGGTTCAGGCGGTAGTGTTCGGCAATCGCCGACCAGTAGCGCACCCCTGCTCCGCCCAGCGGGTCCACGCCCAGGCGCAGGTCGGCGCTGCGGATGGCGTCCATGTCGATCACGTTGATTAGGTCGGCCACGTAGCTGTTGAGGTAGTCATGGCGATGGGTGGTGTCGGCCTTGAGCGCCTGTGCATGGGTCATGCGCTTGACCCCGGCCAGTTTATTGGCCAGCAACTCGTTGGCCTTGGCTTCGATCCACTTGGTGACGTGGGTATCGGCCGGGCCACCGTTGGGCGGGTTGTACTTGTAGCCACCACTTTGCGGCGGGTTGTGGGATGGCGTGATAACGATGCCGTCGGCCAGGCCGCTGGTACGGCCACGGTTGTAGCAGATGATGGCGTGGGAAATTGCCGGGGTTGGTGTGTATTCATCGCCTTCGGCCAGCATCACATGCACACCATTAGCGGCCAGCACTTCCAGAGCGCTGGCACCGGCCGGGGTCGACAGCGCATGGGTATCCAGGCCAACGAACAGCGGGCCATTGATGCCTTGGGCTTCGCGATACAGGCAGATGGCCTGGCTGATGGCAAGCACATGCCATTCGTTGAAGCTCAGTTCGAACGAACTGCCACGGTGCCCGGAGGTACCAAAGGCTACGCGCTGGGTGGAGATCGCTGCATCAGGCTGGCCGGTGTAATAGGCCGTGACCAGTCGCGGGATATCCACCAGCAACTGGGCCGGCGCCGGTTTGCCCGCAAAAGGACTGATTGTCATGCATAAACCTCGGATAGAAGGATTCGGAAAAATGGCAGTTTACTGAGAGTTGGACTACTGCGCGACGGTATCGATCCTACATCGTTAAGAGAAACTTCAACCAGTCTGTGCCTGGCGCAATGCGTCGCTCAATGCTTCCAGGGCAATATCCAGATTGGGTTGCCCGTGAAAGGTGTGACTCACGCGCAGGTTCTGTTGATGCAACCCACTAACACTGAACAGTTCACCGGGGGCGATCACCACCTGCCGTGCCAGCAGGCGCTGAAATGCCTGGCGCATGTCCACCGCACGGGTGGAGGCCAGCCAGAACGCGGCACCGGCGGCCGGCATCCGATAAGTCACCTGGTCGCCCAAATACTGCTCCAGGCGCTGGCTCATGTGCCCCGCCTGCTCGCTCAAGCGTTGGCGCAGTGTGCGCAGGTGCTGGTCAATCCGCCTGCTTTGGTACAAACGGGCAATCGCGCGCTGACGGATCGACGATAAACGGAATGAGCGCAGCAGGAACTGGCGCTGCAACTCATTGCTCATGCGTCGGCACAGTACGTAGCCGTAGGGAGCTTCCGAGCCGAGCACTTTCTCGAACGAAGAAAACACGATCAGCCGCTCAGGGTTCACCAGTTCGCGCAATGCCGTGTGGGGGGCTTCGAAACCCAGCTCACCAAAGGTGTCGTTTTCTAGCAACCAGCAACCGGACTGACCCAGCAGGTGTGCCACGTCGAGACGCTCGTCGATCGACATGGCCACCCCGCTGGGCAGGCTGACGGAAGACGAGAGCAACACCAGATGCACCGGCTCATCGCGCAACAGCGTCCCCAGCGCGGTTCTATCCAGGCGGCCCTCCGGCGTCCAGGGCAACTCTATGATGCGCACCCCGGCGTCCTGCAACAGGCGCAGGATCAGCCAGTCGCAGGGCGATTCGACAATCACGGTGGTACCCCGCAGGCCCAGTACTTCGATCAGGATATCCAGCACGCCGCGCAGGTCGGCACCGATATACACATCGTCGGCATGCCAGCAGCGTGTGGGCGACGAGGTATAGCGCGCGGCCAGCGCCGCGCGTAACTCCCACACACCACAAGGCTGGGACCAGGGTTGCAAATGCGACGGGTACTGGCGCACCAGTTCCCGCTCCAGCCGCAGCAGTGTTTCATCCAGGGCGCCCAGCAATGCCGGATCGTCGCCACTGAGTACCACCATGCCGGGGCGCCGTGCCGCTGCGTAGAGGCGGTCAAGCAGATCCCCGCCGGCCCACGCCAGCGGGTTTGCCGACATCGGCCAGGCGTAATAGCCGGATTTGGCCACCGAGTAGACTCTGCCCTCCTTCTCCAGCAGCGCATAGGCGTACTGGATCGTCGAAATCGACACGTTCAGGCGCCCGGCCAACTGCCGTAACGACGGCAGTTTTACCCGAGTGTCAGTACTGACCTCGTTGATCAGACTGATCATGTAGCGATAGACCGCCTGATACGCGAAATCCGCCTGACGCTCGTCGCGCAGCGTCATTGCCCGAACAATGGCACGGCCTGCGCGGCGCGACGCATGCCGTTCTCACTGGCCAGCGGCCGTTTGCGGTACAGGTGCTGCAACAAGGGCATCGGTAAACCGCTGGTGTCCGTTACCCACTGCTGCAGCATTTCGGCGGAACCGTTGCCCTGGAGGACTTTGTGCAACTCAGGCAACGCCACCAGCATGCCCGGATGACATTGGCGCAAATAACCTTCCAATCGCTCTCCGTGATGAAGAAACGGTGAAAACAGCAGGCAGGTCAGTTGGGTCTCATCCAAACCGAAGAACTCCTGGGCGTAGGCACTCCATAACATGCGCCCTTCGCGGGTCCCGGCCTGAATGAGCAAATCGTCGGGCATGCGCAGACGGCGCATGTACGCGGCGGCCTGCTGAACAAAACCTTCGACGCCTTCTTCATAATCCAGCTCACGCAGGCATTCGGCCTGTAACCCACGCAGATGAGCCATCAGCAACGGATTGGAATAGGTCGGATGGCTGAAGTGAAAGCCCAGTGGATCGGGAACGTAAGCCATGAACTCGGTCAGCAGAGTGGTTGACGCGATGTCGACATCGTCCAGCAGGTCGGCGATGCCGATGTAAGCCAAGTGACGATGCCCCACCGTACTGGGATTATCACTGGCCGTGTAATGCTCACCGAACACATCACGGTAATAACCGGTACTCCACTCGTCCATGCGCGCGAACAACGCGTTGAGCGATAGTGGATGGCCCTTGGTAACGCGGATGCCTGCGCCCTGGGCGGTTTTCTTGAGCCAGGCAAGAAACTGACTTTGCTTACGCGGCGAGTCACCACTGACCAGCGCGTGGACGCCGCCATTGCAAGTGGTGACACGCTGGTAAAAATCGCCGACGGCCAGGTAAGTGTCGTTGCACAGTGTGGCGCGGCAGTCTCCGGCGCTCACATGGCCCACCATCAACATATTGCGCTGGCTGATCTGTCGCCCGATCGCTGAGGCCGGGCGCTGGTGATTGAAGGGTTGTACTTCCTGATTTTCCACCATCAACAACTCAACGCGCGGATCATCGTGGAGAAACAGCCGGCCGTAGCCGCGATTCAGGGTATCGAGCTGCCCCTCAGTCATGCCCGCGTGCCGTAACGTCGCGACCCTCAGTTGAAAGGTGCGTGGCGCGCGACCGGCAATGGTCAGTTGGGCAGCTCGGAGCAGCGCCAGGGTATAGCTGCTGACTTCACCGCCACCGTGAGCCACCAGTACCTTGAAATCCCCTACCTGCTCCATCCCGCCTGCCGCGACAATGATTCGCTGGACCAGTAACTGGAGAGCGGTTCGTCCCGCGCGAGTGAAGTGCCCGATCAGACGTTGCAGAACTTGCTGGTAAACATGATTCATAGCCTGTTCGTGAATAGTGCTCATAGTTCTACTACCTGAGTTGAAATATCAGTTTCAAGCAACTGCTGACAGTGTTTGCTTGGCCTATTTTGCGTGTAGGAAAATCGCGCCCCGTATTGTGCGTCGATGTTCAGACACTAGCACCGCGCAACAAAACGACATGAATTGCCGGTGAGCATTTCTCACCCGCACAAGCGCACAACCCAATGAAAATAATGGAAAAATCCTTTTAAAAAGCTAGCCTTAGGACTCTTCCGACAAGCTCCTACGCTTTTTTAACCAGCCTTTTAAAGAAGTGTCCGACAATAGGCTCAAACAACTTTTCCATTTGCATGGTCGGTACGCTTTATGAAAGTACCTGTCTTGCTGAGCACACATGCGTGCCGCGTCGATAGTTCGGATAACTATCTGCAGTCGAGTCACAGATTCAATCATTGCTCAATCCTTGAGATGAAAGTGAAGGCGCAATTATCAGTGCTGGAATAATGATTAATAGATACAGAAGCGGGCCGAAAACCAGTTCAGATGAGCAACCGATTTCGCGTAAAAGGCGCACATGCAACGACGCCGCGCTGGAATTCAGGGCGGCGTCAGGGAGAAAGGGCCGGATTTGTGGGCTAAAGCGCCAGGTCGGCAGCTTCTGGAGCGGGCGGGTTAAGCCCTGTCAAATGGCGCATTTGCCCCATTCACTCAGGCGTCGGAGCACTCATTTACGAATATTCCTACAGCTCAAACAGCCGCAACCTGCAAAGCAACCCGCTCGCGGCACGGGCATTCGTCCATATAACGGTGGGCTTCGACAAACTGATTGAACGGAAACACCGTGGTTTTAAGGGGAACGAGCACACGATCGGCGGTCAGTTGGTTGATGTCACGCAACGCGCGCTGCAACGCTACCTGATCCTGGATGATGCCCAGCTCCGGTTTGCCGGTGAAGTTGCCGATACAGTGCACAAAGAACTGAATGTTCTTCTGGAACGCCGCGCACGCCGGGAACGGTGTCTGGTTACCGCCCTGCAAGCCATACAGCACCAGGCTGCCACGGGGCGCCAGCACATCACCGAGCAACGACATCTGCGGGCCACCCAAGCCATCGAACACCACATCGACGCCGCGGTTCTCGGTGAACTTGTTGATTTGCATCAGCAGGTCCTGTTCCTCGGTGACGATGACTTTTTCTGCGCCAAGAGAGAGCAGGTACTCGCGCTCTGCGCTGTCCTTGGTGGCAGCAATCACCCGCACGCCCAGGGCCTTGCCCAGTTGCACAAACGAAGGGCCGGCGCAGTGGCTGGCGTCGGTCACCAGGGCAAACTGCCCGGGCTTGACCCGTGCCAGGTCCACATACGCAAAGTAGGCAATCAGCAGCGGCGTGTAGTGCACGCTGGCTTCGATGGGGCTCAACACGTCCGGATAGCGGGTCAGGGCCGAACGGGGCAGGACGATCTGTTCGCCATACACCGGGTAATCATTAGGGCTCTCGGCCGGAAAACTGGCCACTTTATCGCCCACTGCCAAGTCATCCACGCCGTCACCCAAGGCTACGACCACCCCGGCCATCTCATGACCAAGGCCGGATGGAAGGCGTGCGTGGGAAGACGCCAGGTTCTGGCGCCACAAAATGTCATACCAGCTAATGCCAATCGCCTCGACACGCACCTGCACTTCGCCCGGTGCGGGCTGCGCGGCTACATGCTCTTCGCACTTGAGCACCTCGGCCGGACCAAACTTGTGAAAACGGATCGTGCGGGACATCGCAAACCTCGTCAAAGTAACCTCTATTGCCATGAACTCTATCTGGGCTTTCCGGCTAAGACCACCGGTCGCCGTTAATAGTCGACATGTCTGTCATTGATTCCGCATCTGAGGAATAGACCTCAAGTATGGTAGGAAAACTCAATTAGCCGGTGCAGAGTACCAGCCTTTCCCCGTAAGATTCATACCGGTCACGCGTCTGAATGGACCCTCAGGGCTCTTGTATGACCGTTCTCGTCAAGTAAAGCTGACTCTTCCAGGATACAAGATGAACCGTAACGACCTGCGTCGTGTCGACCTTAACCTCTTGATCGTATTCGAAACCTTGATGCATGAGCGCAGTGTGACCCGTGCCGCCGAGAAATTGTTCCTTGGCCAGCCAGCCATCAGCGCCGCGTTGTCGCGCCTGCGTGGGCTGTTCGATGACCCGCTGTTCGTGCGCACCGGCCGCAGCATGGAGCCCTCGGCCCGCGCCGTGGAAATCTTCGCCCTGCTCTCCCCGGCCCTGGACTCGATTTCCACCGCCGTCAGCCGCGCCGCCGAGTTCGACCCGGCCACCAGCACCGCGGTGTTCCGCATCGGCCTGTCCGACGACGTCGAATTCGCCCTGCTGCCCCAACTGCTCAAACGTCTGCGCGCCGAAGCGCCCGGCATCGTACTGGTGGTGCGCCGCGTCAATTACATCCTGATGCCCGGCCTGCTCGCCTCCGGCGAAATCTCCATCGGCGTCAGCTACACCGCCGACCTGCCGGCCAACGCCAAGCGCAAAGTACTGCGCCGCAGCCTGCCGAAACTGCTGCGCGCCGACAGCGTGCCGGGCTCCCTGAGCCTGGACGACTTCTGCGCCCGCCCCCATGCCCTGGTGTCGTTCGCCGGCGACTTGAGCGGGTTCATTGATGAAGAGTTGGAGAAACTCGACCGCAAGCGCCATGTGGTGCTGGCGGTACCACAGTTCAACGGGCTGGGCACCCTGCTCTCGGGCACCGACATTGTCGCCATCGTGCCGGACTACGCGGCCGAGGCACTGACCGCTGCGGGTGGTTTGCGCGCGGAAGAACCGCCGTTGCCGGTGCGCTCGTTCGAGCTGCATATGGCTTGGCGAGGGTCGCAGGACAATGATCCGGGAGAGCGGTGGTTGCGGTCGCGGATTCAGATGTTTTTTGGGGATCCTGAGAGTCTCTAGGTTTCGCCGGGCGAGCTGTTCATCTGATCATTTCTGCCTTTCCACAAACCATGGAGCTCCATTCACTTCCAGTGGATTGCTACATTGGGGGCACATCTGAGGGCATGCTTTGGATGGTTTGAAAAGGATGCCCCCAGCCCGACCCGCAAAAAGCCTCTCTCGAAATCACTCTCGCCCAAGCCAAAGAGTAGCGTCCATCCACGCCCCCGCCGTCACCAACTCTTCCAGGGTTTCCAACAGAATTTTTTCCCAGCTCAAGGCCAGCCGACTGCTCCTGCGATCCTTGAGCGTGGTCAACGAGACCGTGGAGCGAATGCCCGGTCGTTCAATCGCGTGACCCACCAGGCCCCCCATGGCTACATCCTCCTGGACTGCGGCATGCGCCAGGATCGAGTAGCCCATGCCTTCGGCGACCATCCGTTTGGTCAGACTGACACTGTCCACGTCGAATATCACATTCAAATGAAATCCGCTCTGTGCCGCCACTTGTTCAATCAGCCGGCGGTTGCTGTGAGGCAGACCGGGAAGGATCAATGGAAAATCCGCCAGCCCCATGATGCGCACCGATTTCGGCGTCTCCCCAGGCGGTCCGACCAGCACCATGCGTTTACTGAAAATCGGCCGCACATCAAAGGCCTCAAGCAGTGGCTGGTTGTACACCACGGCGACCTGGATCCGACCGTCCAGTAACCACTCCTGCAGCGACGTGCTCAAGCCTTCCGATACATGCAATGAGGCCTTGGGCCAACGCTCGTGAAAACGCCGGATCAATTGCGGGGCTCTGCCACTACACGCGACCTAACATCGCCCTGAAGCTGAATGACATCAGTTTTGTCCACCGCTCAGGCGCGCTTCAAAACAACGGCGGCGCCTACTGCTGAAGAAACCTTCGGCCCCTTGGTGCCGCTGTTTCGTTTCTCCAGCGAAAATGAAGGCGCGCGCACTGGGTATCGCTGAGGCTCAGCAGGCCTTCGATGCCTCGCCCAAGCGGTGGTAAGCACGGTTGAAATACACTAGGCCTTCGTCCGCGCCGCTTTGGCGAATGGTCTGGACCTCACAGTAGAAAATACTGTGGGAGCCCACTTCATGGACCTGCACGATCCGGCAGTCGAAATTCACCAGCGCTTGCAGCATCACGGGCGCACCGCTTTCAAGCGTGGTCCAGCCTGTGACGGCAAAGCGCTCATCCATACTCAACGTGCGGTCGGCAAAGGCACCGGATAAATGCTGATGATCGCCGCACAGGGTGTTTACGCACACTGTGCCGTTACGCTTGAAATGCTCATTGGAGTGGGAGGAACGGTTCATGCACACCAGCAGCGTGGGCGGTGAATCAGTCACGCTGCACACCGCCGAGGCGGTAAAGCCGAACCGGCCTGCCACGCCATCAGTGGTGATGACCGACACGGCACCGCCCAGCATGGCCATTGCATTGCGAAAGCTGCCTACGTCTACCATTGTCGTTCCCCTTAGATATCCAGCACGAGTTTTTTAGATTTGGCTCGTGAACAGCACACTAGAATTTGATCATTGCCGGCCTTCTCATCGTCCGTCAGGTACACATCACGATGATCCGGCTCGCCTTCGAGCACATCGCACAGGCAGGTACCGCACACACCCTGCTCGCAGGAAATCTCGATCTTGATCCCGACCTGCGCCAGTGCGGCGAGAATGCTCTGCCCTTCTGCCACCTGCACGGTCTTGCCGCTGCGGGCCGCTACCACTTCGAAGCTGCCCCCCGAGCTGTCCACTTCCACTTGGAAATATTCCTTGTGGATGTGCGCTTCGGTGTAGCCCTGGTCGCGGGCGCCCTGAATCACCCAATCCATGAAGCCGGCGGGACCGCAGGTGTACATGTGCACGCCGGTCTTGCCCTCGCCCAGCACCTTGGCCAGGTCGAGCTTCTGTTCGGCCCCTTCATCGTCGAAGTGGGTAAACACCTGCGCGGCAAACGGTGCGTCGGCCAGTTCCGCCAAGAACGCACTGCGTCCGCGCTCACGGCCGCAGTAATGCAGTTCGAAGGGCTGGCCGGCCGCGTGCAGCGCGTAGGCCATGGCGATCATCGGGGTCACGCCGATCCCGCCACCCAGCAGCACCGAACGCCGCGCCTGCGGTGCAAGCGCGAACAGATTGCGCGGTACGCTGATCTGCACCTCGCAGCCTTCGAGCAGGGTGTCATGCACCCCGACCGAACCGCCGCGCGATGCCGGATCCTTGAGCACACCCAGGCGGTACAGGCTCGGATCCGCAGGGTTGCCGCACAACGAGTACTGGCGCACCAGCCCCGGGGCAATATGGATATCCACATGCGCGCCGGCGTCGAACGCGGGCAACGGTGCGCCGTCGCGACGGGTCAGGTCCAGGACGACAACGCCGTCCCCTTGCAGCTCGCGCTTGCGCACGACTACGTCCAACAGTTCTTCAGTCATGGCCGTTATTCCATGGAGTTCGCAAAGGCCGCCGTGGCGGCCGCTATCAGTCAGCGCATGAACAAGCCGCCATTCACATCCCACGTCGCCCCGGTAGTGAAATAGGCGTCGGGCCGGGCCAACTGCACAATCAGGTCACCGAGAAAATCTGCATCTCCCAGGCGCTGCACCGGGATATTGGCGAGCAGTCCCGGCAGGCGTTCGACCGGTATGGCTGCGCGCACCGCCGCCGACTCGATAGGGCCAGGGGCAATGGCATTGACCGTCACCCCGCGGGCGGCAAACTCCTTGGCGAAGATCTTGGTCAGCGTCACGATGCCGCCCTTGCTCGCGGCATAGTGTGCGCCGGTCGCAGTACCGCCGTTCTGGCCGGCCAGGGACGCCATGTTGATGATCCGCCCATAGCCGGTTTCGGCCATGTACGCGCCCAGCACCTGGCAGCCGAGGAAGACGCTGCGCAGGTTCAGGCCCACGACAGCGTCGAATTCCTCGGGGCTGATCTGCATCAGCGGCGTGGTCTTGGTGACGGCAGCGTTATTGACCACCACGTTCAGCGCGCCGAAGCGCGCCAGCACCTGGTCCAGGCCCGCTTCGAAATCGGCTTTGCTCCCGGCGTCCAGTTGCAGCGCAAGCGTGCGCTCGCCGCCCGGGTCCAACTGGTGGGCGCACGCCTGTGCGGCTTCAAGGTTGAGGTCGGTGATCGCCACCGAGTACCCGGCCCGCAGGAGGCTGGCGCAGAAATGCTGCCCCAGCCCCTGCCCCGCACCCGTCACCAATGCAATATGGCTCATGTCGGCGCGCCTCAAAGGATGTAGCCGATACCGGCAAGGGCATCGTCACTGTTGATCAGGCTGACCACTTTGCGCTGGATCTTGAAACCACCCTCGCTGCGGATCAGTTGGTAGGTAAGGTCGGCGCTGTAGAACTTCAGGTTTTCCTTGCGGAACTCACGGATGTTCTGCGCGCAGCGCACAGTCACCTGCACGCCGTCATCGACCAACACCCGGAACCGCGACTGCATGCGCACCGTTCGCGGTTGCGGGCTGGTGGAGATCGATTCGCCGCCGGTCAGGCGCTGCACCCGCAGTTCACGCATATGATGGTCGTCGTAGGCGTAGTTGAGGGTGTTCTCGAAGTCGGTTTCCTTGGGGTCGATGGGAATGATGTAGGTGCCCTTCTCGGTCCACATCTTCAACCAGCCGTCGTATTCTCCGTGGTCGAGCATGTCGCCTTCCTGCCAGATGAAAGCGGTCACTTCTTGCAGTAATTGCAGGTTCATAAGGTTCTCCACGGATCAGGCCGACATCATCTTTTTCCACTGCTGATAGGCGGCGCGCATACCGGTTTCGGCACTCACGTCGGATACCAGCCCGTCTGCGCTGGCCTGCTCGCCGGGCAAGCCGCGGTTGAGCATGATCCATAGATCTTCACCAGCGTTGGCGCCCTTCTGTACCCGCTCCCAGGCCTCGGAATCGTCCGGAGTGCCGAAGCCCATCGGCCCCTGGAAGTGCTCATGCAGGCGCAGTCGATAGCGGTTGGCCACGGCCGGCCCGCCGTCCATGGTGATCACCGAGTGGTGGATTTCGGTCTCGGTCACCGAGATCGGCTGCAGCACCCGGAAAAACGCCATCGAGCATGCAACGTTGGGGAACAGGTTGAGGTTGAAGCCGGTGCCGCCGACCGCACGCACGATCCGGCGCACCTGCTGCTCCTCGATGCCCTCGTCACGCAGCTCGGCGGCCAGCTCTTCGAAGCGCTCGGGAATCGGCTTGTCCAGGTCGGCTTCGAGGTCGATCAAGTCGGGAATCATCACCATCACGCTGTGGCCGTTGCCCAGGTCCTCGACGTAGCCAGGTCCTTTGACGAAGTCGAACAGCGCCAGGGTCTGCTCATCCACCGACGACAGAAAACTCTTGTGCACCAACGGGAAGTGGTAGGCGTCGGTGGTGTTTTCCAGCTGGATCTTCCAGTTGCCGGGGAAGCGAAAACGGTGCTCGCCCGGCACCTTGATGCCATAACCGGCGCCCTGCTTCATGAACAGGTCCATCCATTTTTTCGCCGCACCGAGGTAGTCTTCCAGCGGCTCGATGTCGTCCTTGAAGGTGGCGAAGATCATGCCGGCGTAGCTTTCGGTACGCAGGCTGACCAGCGGCAGCTCGGCCTTGTCGATGCAGTCGCCGTAGCTTTCCGGGTGTGGGATGCCACGCAGTGAGCCGTCGAGCGCGTAGCCCCAGCCGTGGTAAGGGCAGACGAAGCTGTTGGTCTTGCCTTTTTTGTGTTCGCACACAGTGGCGCCACGGTGGCGACAACGGTTGAGCAGCACGTGCACGTCTTTCTTGCGGTCACGCACCACGATCACCGGCTGCTTGCCGATATAGGTGGTCTTGTAGCTGCCGTTGTCGGGGATCTCGCTTTCGTGGGCGACCCAGATCCAGGTGCTATAGAAAATCTTCTCCAGCTCGGCGTCGAACAGTTGCGCATCGGTATACATCGAGGTGTGGACGCGATCGGCCTGTACCCGTTCAGCGGGGTCGACGGCGAGGTTTACAGCGGGAATCAGCTTGCTCATGGAAGTATCCTCGTCGGCATCAAGTACGCTGAATGATCAGCTCGCGCCCAACCCGGGCTTCAACCTTGGTGTAGCGCCACAGCTTGTAAGGGCCATCGCCCACCGGGGTGCTACGAAACAGGTTGCACGCGGCATGCACGGTCTCGATATCCGGCACGTCGGCCAACAGGTAGGTGGTCCAGGGGAAGCCATCGGACGGCCCGACCATGCTCTGGTCGTCATCCATATTGCCCAGCACCTTGACCCCGGCCAGGTCGTGGATACCGTTCCACATTGCACTGAACGCTGCCCACACCTGCAATTGTTCATCGCGCGGGGCATCGAAAAAATTCTGGTTGATGCCCATGCAGAACAGCACGCGCAAGGTCTTTTTATCGCTCATTTCATTTCCTCGACGGTTAGAGGTAGCCAGGCAAAGGCTGTTTGCCGAAGAACATGGCTCCGGCATTTTGATAGGTGATGTCGCCCATGAAAGCGTGCTGGGTCACCACCTGGGCGTCGTTGACGCAGCGTGCCAGCGGGCTGTCGTTGTACACACCGCTCATGCCCGAGAGCATCTGCGCGGTGCGCGCCACATCGGCAGCGACGCGGGTGGCATGGGTCGACGACAGGCGCAGTAGGTTGGTTGCGGCCACCGGCACCGCATCGCCGGCCAGTACGTAGTTCCAGGCGCGGTCGATGGACTCGTAGAAAAACGCCCGCGCGGCTCGCAGCTCGGCTTCTGCCCGGGCAATATCGACCTGGGCCAGGGGCCGGTCGGCAATCGCCGGGGCGCCGGTGACCGAGACGCGCCCGCTGGCCATGTCCGAAAGGGCATCCAGTGCCGCGCGGGCGACGCCAAGGCCGACGACCGACAGCACTTGGGTGGCGAACGACAGCGACGGGTAACGAAAGAACGGCTCGTCCAGGTTCGGCAGGCCGCCGCGCACGAAGGTCCACTCCTCGCAGACCCGCACGTTTTCCACCACCAAGTCATGGCTGCCGGTGCCGAGCAGGCCGACGGTGTCCCAGGTTTCGTCGATGCGGATCTCACTGCGCGGCATCACTGCAATGCGTGGCAGGCCGAAGGTGTCGCCGTTCTTCGGGGCGATACCGACGCCGACAATGTCGGAGCCCAGGGAGCCGCTGGAGTATTTCCAACGACCATTGACCACAAAGCCGCCTTCGACCACTTCCGCCGGTTGCGGCGGAAAGATGCCACCGGCGAATACCCGGTCAGGACCATCGGCATACACCTTGGCGATGCTGTCCAGCGGCAGTGCGGCAAGGTAAACCGGGCTCATGCCGAAGCTGGCAACCCAGCCGGCAGAACCATCGGCCTGGGCAATACGCTCGATCAACTGGCAGAACTCGGCCGGCGAACACTCCAGGCCACCGAAGCGCTTGGGCACCAGCGCCCGATAAATGCCGTGCTGTTTGAAGGACTCGATCACATCCCGCGAAATGTGGCGCTGGCGGTCGAATTCACCGGCCCTGGCACGCTCACGCACATCGACAAGCAAGGCGTCGAAGGTCGGGCCACTGGCAAGCGAGCTCACGGTATCGACCGCTGGTTTTTTTAGCGAATGCATACATTTACTCCGTTGTCAGGAACGGTATTGGGCTGAGCAGGAAGGCAGTGTCGAGCTGGGACGGGAGACGGAACGGGGGCGATGGATCGGCATAGTGGTTACCTTTGTTTTTGTGGGTGCCGTTGGGGTGAATCTGAGCTCGATTACGTGAATTGTCAATTGATTTATCGCGATTAAAAACAACACTAATCACGTAATAATTCAGTGACAAATCCAGAATAAAAATATTTAAGTAGCTGTTTTAATTGGTTTAAATGCGTTTAGATATGTCTTTATGCTTTGAGGATAATTCAGAAAATTATTGTGCGATTATCGGAAAACATGCTGTTTTTTCGTAACGCTTTCAGCGCAATGGTGAGAACGGCGCCGGCAGGTAAACCGTGGAATGCATCTGCTTGAGCTGCGGCGCCGAATCTTCAGGTGGCCAGGCGCCGTCGACCACGGCGCGAGTACGTACTTCAAGGCGCTGCTCCAGCGAGCTGTAGGGCCAGATATGCAGATAACGCGGAATCTGCCCGCTGGTGGCATAGAACGCGGCGTATACCCGGGAATAATCCGTCCTGGTGCGACGCTCTATGGACTTGCACCAACCGCGCAACGTCGGTGCCAGCCCGCTGGGTACCAGGTTGTATTCGCGCAATTCGTAGAACGGGCCGTGAGCCCCGGGAGGCAGCGGCTCTACGAAGGCGAAGGCGCTGTAATCGTCCACCTGCTGGTCAAGCAGAAATTCGCCAATCGCAAACCCATCGGCCGCCAGTAGATACCGTTCGCGCTCGCGTTCGCGAGCGCCGCCATCGTCGAACCCGCGCAGGACCGCGATGCGATTCTGCTGGCCGATTTCCGACACCCAGCAGCCCATCAAATGCACGCCCTCGCCCGCTTCGCGCAAGCTCCGCTCCAGACGCGGCAAGGCTTGAGGCACGGTGCGAACACGCAGGGTAAAGGTCAACAATTCGAACAGTTTCAAGGCAATCTCCAGGGACTACGCGCACGGCGCGACCGCCCTTGTCGGGCAGTCGCGGGAGCGTGCAAAACGAGGGGGGGGGGAAGTGAGCGCTATTGGCGAGGCACCGGTAACTCGGCGTCGCTGTTCCATGCCTCAACCGGGCGGCTGAACAGGTTTTCGGTCTGGAAGTGCGCCATGCGCCACTGCCCGTCTTCCTCGGCAAAGCGCACGTTCAGGCGCGCGGCGTTAAGGTGGGAGGCGCCGCTGGCGAAGGTGGACGTCTGCAACATTACCCAACTGCCGAGCACGGTATCGTCCTGCACCTCGATCAGCTCGCTGGTGAGGAAGTGCACGTTGAGGGCAAAGTGCGCCGGGGTTTTCATGTAACCAGCGAACATCGCGGTAATCGCTTCGCGTCCACGATAGCCACCGAAGCTGTGGGCGTACTTCGCGCCTTTGCCCTCCCACACGGCATCAAGGGTGAACAGACCGGCCAGTTCGAGGAGTGGCGTGCGTGCATCGAGCGCATCACACAGCACCATGTAGCGGTTCATGCAGGCACGGGCGCTGGCTTCGATTTCAAAACGGCGCAGGCGTCGCTCCAGGTCCGCTCGCGGGATGGTTGCGTTCATTTCAGACCTCTCCCCCGGCATACAGACGCTCGAGCAGGCGGCCGGCAATGGCCAGCAGTTGCTCATCGGCACCCTTGGCCCCCACCAGTTGCAGGCCCACCGGAAGTCCTTCGGCGCTGGCCAGCGGAATGCTCAGCGCCGGGTGTCCCGACAGATTGAACGGGCGCACGAAGGCGGTCATTCCGAGCACTGCCTGGGTGTCAGTGGCCTCGGCCAGGGTCAAGGGGAAGTCAGGCATGGTCGGCAGTACCAGCACATCGACATGCTGCAAGGCGGCGTCGACTTCGGCCGTGAACTGCCTGCGCACCCGCTCGGCTTCGGCCAACGCGGCCGCCGTGGTATTGCCGGCGGCGGCCAGGCGCGCGGCAATGTCGGCGCCCACCTTGCCGGTTTCCAGCAAGTGACCGCAGGCATCGAACGTTTCGCGGTTGATTACCACCATGCCAGCGTCATAGGCCGCCTTGAGGCTGGGCAGCGTGAGACGTTCACCGGGTAGACGGATCACCGCGATGGCGGCATCGATCACTCGCTGTACGGCGGCGCCAGCCTGCACCGTCACGACACCCAGGCGCGGCGAGTCCGGCGCCGACACCGGCTTGAAGCTGGCGTCGATCACCTGCATGGCCGTGACCAGCATCGGCAGGCTCGCGGCAAACGGACCGACGCAGTCGAGGCTGCTGTGCGCCGGCATTACGCCACGGCGGCTGACCCGCCCGAACGTCGGCTTGAAGCCGAACACCCCACAGCAACACGCCGGTATGCGCACAGAGCCGCCGGTGTCGGTTCCCAGGGAAAAATCTGCCAGCCCGGCCGCCACGGCAGCTGCCGAGCCACTGGAGGAACCGCCCGGAATACGCCCGGGGAAACGCGGATTGGGCGCAGTGCCGGTCCAGTGATTGATGCCCGTGGTGCCAAACGCCAGTTCATGCAGGCTGGTCTTCCCCACCAGGCGACAGCCCTTCTCCAGCAGCGCCTGCACCACATCGGCGTGGACCGTGGCAGGTGCGGCATCCTCAAGGGCCTGGCTCGATGCACGGGTAGGCAGGCCAGCCAGATCAATTGTGTCCTTGACCATCACGGTCGGCCCATCGCCGCCAAGGAAAAGCTGTTCAATCACCAGGGTCATGTCGGGTTACCTTCACTGTGAAATGCGGAATGGGGGCGCCCGATGCGCCCTTTCCTTTTTTTCACACTCACCGAATATTACGTGAATTGTCAACTAAATTCCCCAGCACAAACAGGCTGATGTCCGGGCAAAAGCCGTGCCGAATTCACGAGAAAAGTCTATGATTGGCCGCCGCCCCCGACATGAGCAGACCATGAGCGCACCCAAAAAACACGCAGGCCGCTACGACCCCGGCAGTGAAGACTTTCACAAAGAGGATTTCCCGTTCTACTGGCTGGCCATGGTGCATGGTCGCTACAGCCAGTACATGGAAAAGGCACTGAAGAAAATCGGCCTGGATATCCCGCGCTGGCGGGTGTTGTTCATTCTCAAGGAGAACGGCCAATCGAGCATTTCCGAAATTTCCACCCACGCCATCGCCAAGCTCTCGACCATCACCAAGACGGTGTATCGCATGAAGGAAGACGGCCTGGTGGACACCGCGCCCTGCGAGGACGACGGCCGCGTGACGCAGGTGCGCATCACCGAACAAGGGCGCGAGGCGATTGAACGTATCCAGGTCGCCACGGGTGACCTGTTCAAGCGCAGTTTCACCGGTATGACCGAAGCGCAGATCCAGCGCCTGAACCGCATGCTCGAAACGGTGTTCGACAACCTCGGCGAACCCTAGGTCAGCGGCGGCCCAACCTGTCAGGCATAACCAATTTCCTGGCAGGCTCGAACAAGCAGCCACGCGTGCATCGGTTTTTAATGCAAGGGTCTTTCGAGCGCCCCCGGGCGCGACGAATCCTTCATTGGAGCGCCACCATGCACATTGCCCTGCTGCCCTCAGTCGTTGCCTTCCTGGGTCGCGACCATTCCAACTTCATCGATGGCGTCGCGCACACCAGCGCCTCCACCCAGCGCATCGGCGTGGTCGATCCCGGAACCGGCGAGACCGTCGCGCAGCTGCGTGACGCCCAGGCCGAGGATGTGAACCTGGCCGTCGACAGCGCCACCGCTGCCTTCAAGGGCGCCTGGGCGCAAGTCACCCCCTACCAGCGCGGCGTGCTGCTCAACCGTCTGGCAGATCTGATAGAAGCCAACGGCGAAGAACTGGCGCAATTGGAAACCCTGAGTTCCGGCAAATCGATCAACCTGTCGCGGCATATCGAAGTGGGCCAGAGCGCGGTGTTCCTGCGCTACTTCGCCGGCTGGGCGACCAAGATCGGCGGCCAGACAATGACCCCGTCGTTCCCTTCCATGGCGGGTGAGCAGTACAGCGCCTACACCCTGCGCGAGCCCGTGGGCGTGGTAGCGGCCATCGTGCCGTGGAACTTCTCGCTGATGATAGGCGTGTGGAAACTGGGCGCCGCGCTGACCACCGGCTGCACGGTGGTGCTCAAACCCAGCGAATACACACCGCTGTCCCTGTTGCGCCTGGCGGAACTGGCGATCGAGGCGGGAATTGCGCCGGGCGTGATCAACGTGGTCAACGGGCGCGGCCAGGTGGGCCAGCAGTTGATCGAACACCAGGCCGTGCGCAAGGTGTCGTTCACCGGTTCGGTGCCCACCGGCATCGCGGTGGGCAAGGCCGCCATGGCCGCCGACCTGACCCGCGTCACCCTGGAGCTGGGCGGCAAGAATGCCGCCGCGCTGCTGGCCGATGCCAATGTCGATGACGCCGTAGCGCGCTTCGTGCAATCGGCCTATGTGCACCAGGGCCAGGTGTGCGCGGCCCCCGAGCGTTTGTTCGTGCACCGTTCCATCGTCGAGCAGGTGACGCAGAAGATGGCGGCGATGTTGTCGCAGATGGTCATAGGCTCGCCTCTGGATGAACATGCTCAGTTCGGCCCGCTGTCGAACAAGCCGCACTTCGACAAGATCCTCGGCTTTTTCGACCGTGCCCTGCAGAGCAACCAGGTGGTATGCGGTGCGCGTGCCGTGGACCGTGCCGGTTACTACGTGGAACCGACGCTGATCATCGCCAACGGCAAGGATGATCCGCTGCTGCATGAGGAAACCTTCGGCCCAGTGGTATGCGTGCTGGCGTTCGACGATGAAGAAGAACTGGTCACCTTGATGAACGACAGCCCGTTCGGCCTCACAGCCAGTATCTGGACCAACGACTTGTCCAGGGCCTTGCGCCTGATCCCGCGAATCGAGGCGGGTACGGTGTGGGTCAACATGCACACATTTGTCGACCCGAGCGTGCCGTTTGGCGGGATGAAGGCGTCTGGCATGGGGCGTGAATTCGGCAGTGCGTTTATCGACGACTACACCGAGCTGAAATCCGTGATCATCCGCTATTGACCACATCGGATCTGTGGCGAGGGAGCCTGCTCCCACGCCGCAACCAGGCTCAGTGCCCGCGGCGCCGATAGCTACTGGGTGTCAGCCCCGTCTGCTTCTTGAACGTCTTGGAAAAATGCGCCGAATCAGCAAAGCCCCAATAGCTGCCGATATCGGTGATCGAGCGCTGTGCGCAAACGGGATCGCGAAGGTCCTGCGCGGCCTTCAACAGCCGCTCACGCAGAATATAGCGGCAGACGCTGTCGCCACTCGCCTCAAACAACCTGTAGAGCTGGCGGCTGGAGATGCCCAGCTCTTCGGCCAGCGACGCCGGCGACAGCCGGGGTGAGTCAAGCCGCTGCTGGATGACGGATTGCACTTCATGCAGCTGCCACCCAGGCGAATGGTCGCTCGCACGGTACTCCAACACCGAGGCCAGCAAGGCAACCAGCGCCCTTGGCAGACCATCACCATCCTGCGGGCAAGACCATTGGGCCAGCTCACCCGCAGCGACCTGTCGTACCAGCGTGCCAAGCAGTTGGCCACACACCCCCGTGGTCGACAGCTTGCCGAAGCGGCTACGGTCCAGCCCCTTGAGCAACTCACACGGCAACGGGATCGACACATGGGCGAACAACCCCTTGGGGGTCATTTTCACCGCACCGGAAAAGTCCAGCAAAGCCAGGTCACCTGCGTGCAGTTCAAGCACCTTGTCGCCCAGCTCAATGACCATCGAGCCCTGCTGTTGCAACACAAGAAAACACCGGGCCGATGAGCTGCGCCCGCTTGAGCGAGCGGCCTTGGCAATCACACTGGCATTGCTGCGAATGTGGGCGACCGCCGTGGTGCCCACCAGCGTCTGTTGCATTTCCCCGATGAAAAGGCTCTGGCAATGGTCATAGCGCGTGTCGAAACGACCGCAGGTCGCGCGCACACATTCGTTCCAGGTCGACAACGCTTGACCACGCATGGGTGTTCCCCCTCTTCACTCGCTCACAACCCGGACATCACGGCGGTACCCGAAGCCCGCATGCGTTGGAACGCCCACTGGGCTCTCAACACCGCCGCGCCATAGATGACCAGCACCGCCACCGAACAGGCGCCCGAGAACACCAACACCGCCGAGTAGCCGAATGCCTCGATCAGAAACCCACCGATGGCTGGCCCGAACGCCGCCCCCAGGGACAGGCACAGCGCGCCCAGCGCGACAAGCTTGCCCGACAGGTCGAACTCAGCCATGACGCCGAAGGTATAAGCCAGCACGAAGCCGATCGAAAAGAGAAAGCAAATAACGCCTACGACGTAGGTCGTCAGGGAAGAAAACTGCGCCAGTGCCACCAGACCCAGTAACTCGGCGAGGATAATCACGGCCACCGGCATGAAGCGTCCCACCCTCAAGCCGATCGCCGAGGCGATGAAGCCGCCGCCGGCATTGATCAGAAAACCCAGCGCCAGCACCATGCCGATGGTGTCGGAGGCCAAGCCGGTCTTTTTGCCCATAAGCTCCAGGAACGCCCACACCGACATGATGCCGGTCAGGAAAACCAGGCTGGCCACCAGGCTCAACCATACGATGGTGCGACTCTCGGCGCTGGCAATCCGCACGGCGGTACCGGACGCTTCCAGGTGTCGCTCGCTACGGCGCGGCACCCAAGGCAGCGGCAGGATACCCATCACCACCATGGCAATGGCGATGGTGATCAGCATGCCTTCAAAGCCCCACACCGGCGCCACCGCCACGGGTAGCACGATGAGCAGGAAGGCGCCCGGCACGGTCTCGATACCTAGCTTGAAACCAAACGCTCGTTCAGGCTGCGAACTGTCACCGAAGATCGTCATCGCCAGGGCATACAAGGCCCCGGTACCGGCGCCCGCCAGAGCCATGATCGCCAGCAGCGCTTCATAGGAAGGATCGCGCAGCACAAACACGAGCGCGCCCACCACCAGCGCCGACGACAGTGCCGATATGACTCGCCAACTGAGCCGGTGAATCCACAGCAGGGACGCCAGCCCGAATGCGCCAAACCCCAGGTTCATGGCCATGGCCAGGTTGCCCAGTTGGTGCTCGCCGAGCCCGAAACGCTCGGCAAACGCGCCAAACAGCACAGGTAGCACGTTCAATAACAAGGCACCTGCACCCGAAACCAAGCCTGCACACACATAGACGGAGGTTGTATCGATCGGATTTATTTTTGTAGTTTTCATTTGAATATCCTGGCTTTTTTAACTGCGGCTCACGTTTGCTTAACGACGGCCGTCACGGCAACCGCCCGGGCAGGCGTGCGAAGGGTCACGCAATAAGCGACCAACGAGCCCATCCCGCAACACCCCACCACCCAACACATCGGCCAGGCGCTGCCATCAGCCAAATGGCTGACCCACAGGCTGGCCAACGCCCCTGTGGCGAATTGCACCGAAACCCCCAGCGCCACGCTCGCACCGGCCTGGCGCGGAAACAGCATCATCAGGCTGGCCATGCAATTGGCGCCGATCAAACCGGTCACGCCCATGTACAGCACCATGCAACACACGATGCTCGTCAGCCCGCCCCATTCGGTATACCCGACCAGCATCAGCGCCAACCCTGCCCCGCTCACCAGCACCGCCCCCACGCCGAGCATGCGTTGCGGCCCAAAACGGCCCACCCAACGCGCGTTGATAAAGGTCACCAGGATGATGCCGAGGATGTTCAGGGCGAACAACGCGCTGAACACCCGTGGCGAGACACCGAAATACACGACGTACACAAAAGGCGAAGCAGTGATGAAGGCGAACATGCCGCCAAACCCCAGGGACATGCACAGGATCAGCGCCATCGCCCTGGGTTGCCGGGCGATGGTCAGGTAGGCCGCGAAGGCCGCCCCAACGGACGCCCCGCGATCCTGCGCCGGCAGACTTTCCTTCAGGGTCAGGGCCACCAGCAGCAGGCACAGGCTGGACAGGATGAACAAGGTGGCAAAGATCGTGCGCCAACCCTGGATCAACACCAGCCAAGTGCCGATCATCGGCGCGACCAGTGTCGCCATCATCGTCAGAACGTGCATCCACGACAGCACTTTGGCTGCCTCCGCCAGGCCTACCCTGTCCCGGGCGACGGCGCGCGCCAGCACCAGCGCACCCGCGCCGCCGAGCGCCTGGAAAAAGCGCCAGGCAATCAGTTGCTCGACGCTACCGGCAAACAGGCAACCCAGGGTCGCAGCCGCGTACAGCACCAGGCTGCCGAGCAGCAACGGGCGACGGCCGTAGCGGTCGGACAACGGACCGTAGCACAACATGCCCAGGCACAGCCCGGCGAGAAACGCGCTGATGGTGTGTTGCACCTGCGCGGTGCTGGTCGACAGGTCCTCGGCGATTTGCGGGAAGCTGGGCAGGTAAGTATCAATCGAAAATGGCCCGAAGGCCGTCAGGGATGAGAGCAGCACAATCAAGCGAGCCCGCGGTTTCATCGGCCGGGGATCGCGAGGCTGTCAAGAAATGCGGTGACCAGCCGGTTGAACGTCCCACCCTGGTCGTCATGCACATAGTGGCTGGCGTCCGCGACTTCGGCCGTGCGCACGTGCGCATTGCTGTCGCGCATGGCTTGCAGCGTCGCCGCCGGCAGAAAGTCCGAGCGCATACCGCGAATGAACAACGTCGGACAATCCAGGGCGCGTACCGCCGGCCACAGATCGGTAGGCTCAATGCTCAGGCGTGCCTCGGCGATGCCTTGTTGATCGTGGCGCCAGGTGATCGCACCCGCGCTGTCCTTCATCGAGTGCGCCAGCCGCGACGCCAGGCCCTGCGCCGACAAGCCAGGACGCGACGCCTGCCAGAACGCACGGGCGGCGTCCCAGTTGTCGAAACGCAACGGGGTCTGGTTCATCTCGCGGCGAATGCGCGCCGCACCGTCGCCCTGGCTGGAGGAACCTGGCCCGATGTCTTCGATGATCAGGCCAATCAAGCGCCCCGGGTGCTGCCGTGCGTATTCCAATGCGTTGGCGCCCCCCAGCGAGTGACCCAGCAACACGAACCGCTGCAAGCCGACATAGGCGACAAAGTCCTGCAAGTCTTCCACATAGGACTGCGTGTGATAACTGGCGGCCGGTGCCCAGTCACTCAGCCCGCGTCCGCGCTGGTCCAGGGCATAGATGCAATAGCCATCGCCCAGCGCTTCTACCAGCGACTCCCAGGTCTGGGCATAAGCACGCAAACCATGCAGCAGTACCAAGGGCACGCCGCCCGGCTTGCCCCAGCGTAGAAAATGCAGACGCAAGCCTGCGCGATTGGTGAAAAAAATGCTGTCTGGGGACATTGCCTGGCTCCGCCGCTCAGTAAAGGAGAAACACCGTTTTTCTGGGACTGTCGCGGTGCATGCGACCTAGAAACGATCAAACCGATAAGGGCTCGGGTCGATGATCGGGGTATGCCCACTGACCATATCGGCGGCCAAGTGGCCGGCCGCCGGCGAGGTACCGAAGCCATGCCCGGAGAAACCGGTGGCCACGGTCAGGCCCGGGATTTGCGCGACCGGCCCGATCACCGGGTTCGAATCCGGCGTCACATCGATCGTGCCCGCCCAGGCCTGAGCAATCCTGGCTTGTTCGAACACCGGCCAGGCCGCCTTGAGGTTGTTCATCGCGTCGTTATTGAGCCGCGGGTTGGCCGCCGGGTCCTGTACGCGCACGCGTTCGAAGGGGCTGACACTGTCGGCCGACCAACGTCGCGAAAGCGCCAGGTCATTGAAGAAATACTTGCCCAGTGACACGTTCAATACGCTGCGCTGCGCGCGAAATTGCGGCATATATTGCTTGGCCAGCAACAGGTGATCGAGGGTCAGGAAAGCATCCAGTTTGCCGCGCTGGGTAATGATGAAGCCGCCGTCCTTGTGCTTGCGAAACGAAAAGTCCGGCGCGCCCACGGCAATCTCGGTGGGGCCCAGCATCGGATGGGTGCGCAACACCGAACAGGTCAAGGCCAGGGTCGGCAACGACACCCCGAGGTTGCCCAGGAATCGCCGCGACCACATGCCGCCAGCCAGTAACACCTGGTCGCAGCGGATCTCGCCTTTTTCAGTGACCACCCCGCTGACCTTGCCGGCGGACATCTGCAGCGTGCGCACCGCACACTGCTCGATGATCACCACGCCGAGGGCCATGGCGGCCTTGGCGATCGCGCTGCTGGCCAGGGTCGGTTCGGCGCGCGCGTCGGATGGTGTGTAGATGCCGCCGGCCCACTCACCCGCGCCGCCCGGCACTTTCTGTGCGATTTCGCGGTTGCTCAGCAACCGCGAATCCAGTGACAGGTGCTCGACCGATTTGAGCCAACTGTCATGCATCGCCATTTGCGCCTCGTTGCGGGCGACGAACATGATGCCTTCCTGGCGATAACCCACATCCGCACCGATGCGCTCGGGCATTTGCGCCCATAAGCGGTCAGCGGCCAGGGCCAGCGGAATATCGTGAGCGTGGCGACTGGTCTTGCGTACCCAGCCCAGGTTGCGTGAAGACTGCTCGCCGGCGATACGGCCTTTTTCCAGGACCACCACCGGGATATTGCGTTCGGCCAGTGTCAGTGCCGCAGTCAAGCCGATGATGCCGCCGCCGATGATGACGACGGCGGTCGTGGAGGGAAATTCGGTGGACGTATTCACGGGCGCAATAGTCGGGGCCATGATCAAGACTCGCAAAACTATAGAGGTCGACCGCGCGAGGGCGCGGCCGCAGGACGGGTTATTGCGACAGGCGAATCACTTCGACCTGGGCCTTGGAGGCGTTGCGATACGCCGTCACTTCCAGCTCCACCTTGTAAACCGTCGAACCCAACGGCGGGCAGGTGACGGTACTGGCCGGGTCGACACCACGGAATTTTTCGCCGATCAGGCCCATCACCGCCGGCACGTCCTTGGGGTCCTGGATAAATACCCGCGAGCACACCACATCGGCCAGGCTTGCATCGACGGCGGCCAGCGCGGTTTCAATGTTGGCGAACACCTGGTGCGTCTGCTCGAGGATGTCCTCCGGGATCAGTTTGGTCTGCGGGTTGCGCCCGGCGGTATTGGACACATAGATCCAGTTGTCCACCACTACCAGGCGCGAATAGCTGGCCTGGTCTTCAAAGGGTGAGCCGGTCTTGAGCTTGATGATTTTGGTCATGTCGTAAGTCTCGTCAGTGGGTTAAAGGATGGCTTAGCGCAGGACGGGGGTTTCCCACAGGTTGAGCTTCACGCCGATGCCTTTTTCCACGGCATTGCGATACACCACGGTGCCCCAGGCCACGTCTTCCACAGGCATGCCGCCCACCGACATGATGATGATCTCTTCATCGTTGCGACGGCCCTGGGCATCACCGGCGACGATCTTGCCGATGTCTTCGAGTTCTTCGGGCTGCATCGTGCCTTCGGCGATCATGTCCATGAACCGCACGCCGATCACCGGCACGCAGTGGTGCGCAGGCTTGGGCAATTCTTCGAACCAGGCTTCGTAGAGGCCGGTGTTGTCCAGCACCTTGCGCACGTCGGCGCGTTCCATCCCCTCGTCCAACGAGCAGGATGCCGGCATGGCCATGAAGCAACCCGGCTTGACCCACTCGCGCTTCACAATTGGGTAGTTTGAGGGGTCGCCTGTCTCACCGGAGCTACAATAAGTAACAAGGTCGGAACCACGGACCACTTCTTCGAGGCTGTCGACCACGGTGATCGTGGTCACCTGTGGGTAGGTGTCCTTCACCCAGCCAATAAAATCATTCAGGCTTTTCTCGCCACGGCCCTTGATCTTCAAGGTATCGATCTGCGGGCAAACGGCGATGAATGCGGCGAGCGTGGTCTTGCCCATCACGCCGGGGCCGAGCAGGCCGACCACCTTCGAGTCCTTGCGTGCCAAGTGGCGCGCGCCCACGCCGGGAATCGCGCCGGTGCGGTAGGCCGACAGCAGGTTGGCAGACATATGCGCCAACGGTGCGCCGGTGTCGGGATCGTTGAGGGTGAACATCAGGATCGAACGTGGCAGGCCTTTTTCGCGGTTGGCAATATTGGAGCCATACCATTTGACGCCTGCGGTGCAGAAGCTGCCGCCCAGGTAGGCCGGCATCGCCATCATGCGGCGGTCAGCGGTGGGCTTGGGCATGTTCGGGAAAGGCGAATCCTTCGGAAACACCACCATCGCGCCGTGAGAATCGTTGTTTGGCCCGGCCATGCGGTAGTCGCCGCTATAGAGCAGGCCGAACATCTCTTCCATGGTATTCACACAGGCAAGCATGTCGGTTACGCCCGCGCGAATCATGTCCTGCTCGGACAGATAGATGAAGTCAATTTTTGTGGTAGTGGACATTATTATTCTCGACTGAAGATGAAGTCGCTGCGGTAGGCGCTGCTCCCACGCTATCGAGGTCGAGTATCAGTGAGTGTTTCCTGGCGGTATTGTAAATTTCGGACATCAAGGTTCGTCCCCGTCCGCAGAGTTGGCGCGATAAATGCGTGAATATTCCCGCATATACCACCCCAAGGTCCGGCCATGCCCAACCTGTGTTCACCATCGCTGCGGCAAACCGCTTACGAACAACCCTGGTTCGTACTCAACTCTTCACGGTATTCGGTAATGCCTTCCGAGCACCCGGCGATTTCGCATTTCTACGCCTTCGATGTCGCTCACTCAGCTGATCTGCTGGCGGTGCCGGACGGCTGCGTGGATATCGTTTTCGACTGTGACGCCACGCGCCCAAGTGTGAGGATTTGTGGTACCCCGCTGGAGGCGCAGCAGGTCGAACTGCTGCAGGGTCACCATTACTTCGGCGTGCGCTTTGCGCCGGGGGTTATCCCAGGTTTCATCAACGTCGTGGCCGAGGACCTGACCGAACAGGAATGGGATCTGCTGGAAGTATCGACGTTTGCCCAGCGCATTTTCGAAAGCATCGTCCAGGCCCCACAGCTGCAGGAGCAGATAAAGCTGTTCAGCGATTACCTGGCCCCGCGCCTAATCGGCCGAAGCTCGAAACTCACGACCATGGTCATCCAACAGGCGCTTGCACATCGCGGTGACCTGCGTATCCAGCAACTGGAAGAACTCAGCGGGTACACTAGCCGCACGATTCATCGCCAGTTCAGCCAGGACACCGGCCTGTCGCCCAAGACGTTCTGCCGGATCATTCGCTGCCAGGCGGCGCTGGAAACCCTGAACACCCGGCACGATGTGTCGTTTTCAGACCTGGCCCTGGACCTGGGCTTTTCCGATCAGTCGCATTTCCTGCGCGACTTCAAGAAGCTGGTCAGTACGACGCCCTGCGATTACCAGCGCCGAATGCTGCAGAGCGCCTACGCCGAGCGCATCCGCTTCGCCTGAGTGCCCTCCCCCCGTTCCCGCGAAAAATTAATTCCCCTCTCCATCATTTCTCCATAAAACCTTCGCCGAACGTGCATGCTTGCGGTGCATTATTCAATCCGTTGCTGAAAAACCGTGCACCCACCGAGCAGACCATGACTGAACCACTCCTTGCATCGCTCCCTAACCAGGCGCTGGTGCTGATCGCCGAAGACGAGCCGGAAATCGCCGACATCCTCACGGCCTACCTCAAGCGTGGGGGTTTTCGTACCGCCCATGCGCAGGATGGGCGTCGTGCGCTCGAACTGCATCAACTGCTCAAGCCGGACCTGGTGCTGCTCGATGTGATGATGCCCAAGCTGGATGGCTGGATGGTGCTGGCGGAGTTGCGTCATCGCGGTATCACCCCGGTGATCATGCTGACTGCACACGACCAGGACATGGACAAACTCATGGGCCTGCGCATTGGTGCGGACGACTACATCGTCAAACCCTTCAACCCGGCAGAAGTCATCGCCAGGATCCAGGCCGTGCTGCGCCGCTGCAGCGATCAAGGCCATGGCGCCGACCACCGCGTACTGCGCGTCGACGCCTTTGAAATCGACATCGACAGCCATGAGGTGAACGTACACATCGGCACGCAAAAACAACCATTGCACCTGACGGTGACCGAATTCAAGTTGCTCGCACAGTTGGCCAAGGCGCCGCGCCGCGTGTTCAGCCGTGCCGAACTGCTGGTGCTCTGCTCGCCGGAGAGCGACAGCCTGGAGCGGACCGTCGACAGCCATATCAGCAAGTTGCGTCGCAAGATCGAAGACCTTGGCCTGCACGGCGTACCGGCCAGCATCCGTGGCGTGGGCTACCGGTTCGGGAGCCAGGCATGAAAGTGGCCAACAGTTTGAGCCGGCAGATTATCGTGTCGATGTCGGCCGTGGTGATGTGTGTGATCGCCCTCGCGCTGGTCGGGTCCTACATCTTCTATGCATTGCTCTGGACCTTTTCGCCGCCGACGGAGTTGGAGATGCAGTCGGATGAGTGGCTGCCCAGCGGCGTGGAATGGGTGTGGATGGGCTTGATCACCTGCGTCAGCCTGGGCGTCGGCGTGGCGGTGGCCGTCAAGTTGTCCAAGCGTATTCTGATGCCGCTTAACTCGGTAGCCGTGAGCCTGCGCAGGCTGGCCGACGGTGACCTGGATGCCCGCGCCGTGGCGCCTGATCTTTCCCTGGGCGAAGCTGCCCTGCTGGTGGATGACTTCAATAGCATGGCGAACCGATTGAAACGCATGGCCGAGGAACAAGCCTTCTGGAACGCCGCGATTGCCCATGAACTACGTACCCCGCTGACCATCCTGCGCGGTCGCTTGCAGGGACTGGCCGAGGGTGTATTCGAGCCGGATACCGCGCAGTTCTACAGCCTCTTGGGCCAGGTCGAAGGCTTGACCCGCCTGGTCGAAGACCTTCGCGTGGTGGGCATGGGCGACAACGGTCACCTGGAATTGGCGCTCAAGGAGGTGGGGCTGGCCGATGCATTGGAGGCTGAAGCGCGCTTGTTCGAGCCCAGCCTGAACAGCGCCGGTTTTGCCCTGCAATTAAACCTGCGCAAGGGCCCGGTGTACTGCGACCCCGATCGCATCTGCCAGGCTTTGCTCGCGCTGCTGGACAATATTTGCCAACACGCTACACCGGGCACCGTCAGCATTGAACTGGGCGGTGACGAGCGAGGCCACTTCCTGAGGGTCACAGATGAGGGCCCGGGGGTCGACGCAGCATTCGCCCCACACATTTTCGATGCGTTTCAGCGTGGCGAAAGCTCACGCTCGCGTGCCCAGGGCGGCAGTGGCCTGGGCCTAGCCGTGGTGCGGGCAATTGCCCTCGCCCATGGCGGCGCAGTGACCTGTCGAACGGCGATAAACAGCGGCACGGTGTTTGAGCTGAGTTGGCCATGCGGCGCCTTGTTTACTACTCAAGCCTGACAACCAATAAACAATTAATACCAACTAAGGTGATGGCATGCGTCTCTCTATTGGCCTGTTCAAGAGAGCAATAAAGTATCGCCACTTTGCCTTACTGGACATACACGGACGTTGCGTTGTTTTCTTGAGTTGCGAAGGGATTCCTGCCAGGGGTGAATGGGTGGAAGTCAACGAAGTCAATCTCGCCTGGCTCAGCCAAACGCTGCCAAGCCAGGAGCGCCAGGGCAGCGAATAGCCGTATCGCCTGCCGCCTGGCTCTGATGTTTAACGTTATTACGTGGATAACTGTTATGCCGACACAGCATTCAGCTCGGAACACTATCGACCTTAAACAAGTGGAAGCGTCACTGACGCTCTACACGTTTAAATTGAGAAAGTTGCAACGTTTCTGGATTCCCCTGCAGAAGTACGCGCCGCGGTGTGTATTGGCGTTGTGGCTGATCGGCGTGGGCGTTTCTTTAGTGACGCTGTCGTATTACCACTGGCTGGTCATCGCACCCGCTATTTGTATGTTGATCACCGTGGAAATCATTATCGAAGAAGTACAGATCGATCTTTTATTGATGACCGATGAAGCGCGATATTTGCTCGATGTCACCCGTGGCATCTATCAGCGAACTACGCGCGCCGCAGGTGCCCCATGCAGCCCGTAACGCCGCCGATTCTGCTCGAAGAGAGTAAAAGACTGGGGCAGCAATCCGCCAGCCAGACCCTCAAGGCGATCGCCAAAGCCTATCCCGGCAAACTGTTCGGCACCTTGTCGCTGGTTGCGTTGGAGAATGCTTTGCTGCTGGCCTACCCGTTGTTCGCCGGGTTTGCCGTCGACTCGATCATCCGTGGCGATGTCGGCAGTGCCGTGTGGTACGCCGCCGTAGTCCTCGGTTTCTGGGTGGTCGGCGCGGCTCGCCGGGCCGTGGATACGCGCACGTTCACGCGCATCTATGCCGACCTCGCGGTGCCAGTAATTCTCAACCAGCGCCTGCAACGCCACAGCACCTCCAGGGCGGCGGCGCGAGTGGTACTGGCGCGGGATTTCGTCGATTTTTTCGAAAAGCATGTGCCCACCATAGCCACTGCGCTGGTGTCGGTTGTCGGCGCAGCGGGCATGCTGTTGGTGATCGAGCCCTGGGTCGGCCTGGCCTGCCTGCTCGCACTGCTGCTGTGCGTTACCCTCATGCCGGGCTTCGCACGGCGCAACCAGCGCTTGCATGAACGCTTGAACAATCGCCTGGAAAAGGAAATCGGCCTGGTGGAAAAAGTCGGCGCCAACACCCTGCGCCGTCACTACCACGTGCTGTCGCGATTGCGAATCGGGTTGTCCGACCGCGAGGCCGTCGCCTTCCTGTCCATCGGCTTGCTGGCGGCGTTGCTGTTCGTGGTTGCCATCAGCCAATTGGCCTTGGCGCCGGAGGTGAAGGCCGGGCATATCTATGCGGTGATGACCTACTTGTGGACCTTCGTCAGTTGCCTGGATGAAGCGCCGTCGACGATCGACCAACTGGCGCGGCTCAAAGATATCGGCAAGCGCGTGGACCCGGGGCTGGCTTAAGGCCGTGACAGGTGGGCGATGCACTTTGCGCCGATGTGTGTTTCCTTGCGTCATCCTGGCAACGTTGAAGATCCACCCGCATTGGCACGCGCTTTGTCGTGTCAGTATGACGCTCGGCGTGTTTCGGACGGCGATTCACCGAACAGCTCACGGTAATGCGTGGCGAAATGGCTCAGGTGAAAAAAACCCATGGCCACGGCGATCTCACCGATGTTTTTCTCGCTCGCAGGGGTTGCGATCAACTGTCGCCTGACGGCGTTGAGTCGCAAATTGCGCAGGTATTCGACCGGTCGCATATCGGTGACGGCCTGGAAACTATTTTGCAGGGTCCTGCGACTGACGTGCAGCTGTTCACACAGATCAAGAATGCTCAACGGCGTATCGCCGCTGGCAATGATCAATTCCTGGCTGCGCCTGACCAGGTAGGCACTGACGGCGAAATTGCCACGCCGGCAGCGCACCTCGTCGCTGGCATGGCTGAACAGATCGAGGAACGCGCCAAGCAATTCGTCTTCCAGCATCTTTTCCGAGGCCGGGCTTATAGCGCCTGCATGTTCCAAAAAGTGACGAAACAGCGGGTGGATGCGCTGGCGAATGCGCAACAGTAACGTTTCATCCACGCTGAGCGCAGACACGCTGGTCAGGCGTTTGAGCTGATCGTTGGATAGTTCGAAGGCGGCCAGTTTGGCAAAGCGCACGGCATCGACATTGAGTGCGAAAAAGTGCGTGCCTTGCGGCGCATGCAACACGAACTCTTCGCCGTCACGCAACAGCACCACGCTTTGCGCGCTCACCTGCTGGCCTTGAACCACCGGCGGGCTGCCCAGTGACATGGCCGCACACAAGCGCCCCTTGGGCGAGCGGCCATGCTGCACCACGCGCTTGTCCAGCACCTCCTGGAAGATCTGGAAACGATCGCCGGACAACTGCCACAGTTCGCTGGTCAGGCAACCACGACCGAGTTGGTCATACACCTGCTGCCAGCCCTGGATCGAGCCGGCGTGCTGTTGAGAGTCATTGAAGGTACGGACTTCGGCGAGCATATGCGTCATTCCTCGGCGGCCAGATTGTTGTTTTTGGCCTGAAGGCGGGCTCAGTCATCCATAACAGTCGCTGGCGATTGCGCAGGCACGAGGCCTGGGTGGAAATCTAAAGCCAGTTCCGTGCCAAGCATGCGCAAACGATAAGCGCCCGGTCGTATATCCAGCGGTGCCAGCAATGCACCGGACAACACGACCTGCCCGGCGTCCACGGGATAACCGTCCGCCAACAGACGCCGCACCAGCCAGCACAGGTTGAACAGAGGGTTGTCTTCGCGCGTCTGGGTATCACCGCTGCCGAGCAATGCGCCGTCATGCTCCAGGCGATACTCCACGCACGCATGCCGCACCGCATCAAACGACACGCGCGGCCCGACACAGTAAAGCCCTGCGGCGGCGTTATCGGCCAGGAACGCACCCAGCCCGAAAGCCCAGCCCTGCCAGCGGCAGTCGGCGATTTCGAAGGCCGGGGCCACCTCGGCAATTGCCGCCAGAATCTCCTCGTCAGGGTAATCGCCTGGCGCCAGGGGCCGCCCGAACACCAGCGCCAGTTCAACCTCAAGCTTGGGCTGGATCAGCCGCTCGAACGACACCGCGCTGCCCGGCTCGACCGCCATGGCCGACGTGAGCGCGCCATACACCGGTTCGTCGAGGCCAAAACGCGCCTGCGCCGCCCGGCCGGCAAAGGCCACCTTCCAACCACTCAGGCGCTCGCCACCTGCCAGACGCTGGGCCAAGCCCTGGCGCAACAGCGAGTAACCTTGCTGCTTGTCCAGTGCCTCGGGCGGCAACGGTGCGATGGCCCGGGCGCTATGCCCGGCCTCGTGCAGTTGGTCGAGCAACTCGTCAGCGCCACTCATGACAGTTGCTCCGCCAGCTTGCGCAGCACGCCGTCAAGCCGCTCAGGCGTGGTGATGGCGGCGACGAAGCGGTCCGGACGCACCACGACGATGCAGTCGCGCACCTTGGAGAACCATTCGCCCAGGCGGTTATCCACATCCTCCACACTCAAGGCATCATTGGCTTTCAACGGCTGGTTCCGCCCGACGCCGCTGCGCGAACGATTGACCTGGATGAAACGTGTATCCCAGCGCGTCCAATACTCGGCCATCGCCTCACTGAGATGCTCACGCGGGTTCACGCGATACCCCAGCACGGCATAACCATTGCCGAGCACCTCGTCCAGGCGCCGCCGCTGGCCCTGGTCGTCTTCGATGTTCGGCTGGATGAACAACTGCCCGACCAGATCGTCCTCACGCAACTCGGCCCGCTCGTGATAAACCAAGCCCTTGGTGATGGTGGCCTTGGGTTTGAACTTGAATTCCAGCAAGTGCGAGCGCAGGTTATCCACGCTGTTCACCGCCTGGAACAGCCAGTCGCGCACGCCAGCCATCAGCGGGTTAGTCAAGCCGAGTACCGCCCCCATGTTGTCGGCCAGAGCCACCAGTTCGGTCGCGTGACCACGCCGCTCCTGGTCGTAGGTAGCGAGGATCGACGGCGCCGCGCGGCCCTGGATGATCGCTGCCAGTTTCCAGGCCACGTTGGCCACGTCGCGCAGGCCCGAGTTGAGACCCTGCCCGGCCCACGGCGGGGAGATATGCGCGGCGTCGCCCACCAGTGCCACACGCCCTTCGACAAAGCGCGCCGCGACCCGCGAGTGGTGGGTATAGGCACGAATACGGATGATGTTGAGGTTGTTCACGGCATCGCCGATATGCCCGTGGATCAGTTTGCGAATCGTCGCCTCTTCGCACATTTTCGCTTCGTCCTCGCCCTCCATCAGCATGAATTCCCAGCGTCGCTGCTGGTAAGGCAGGTAGATGCACACGAAGGGCCGCTGCGGGTCGGCATGCAGCGCTGTGTAGGGCGCATCAAGTGTGTCGTTGGCGGTGTCGACCACCACCCATTTGCGCGGATGGGTCAGCCCAAGCAGTTCGATGCCGAGCTTTTTGCGCACGGTGGAGCGTCCGCCGTCGGCACCGATCACATAGTCGGCCTGAAGCTGGTAGATCTCGCCTTCGGCATCGCGCACCTGCAGGGTCACACCCTCGGAATCCTGCTCGAGTTCCAGCAATTCGTGGCCCTGACGCAGCTCAACGCTGGCATGCTGGCCGAGGTGTTCACGCAGGGTACCTTCGAGCAACTGCTGCATGAAGATATTGCGCATCGGCCAGCCGTACTGCGCGGCACTCGGCTTGACCTCGGCGAAACACACACCGCGTGCGTTGTAATAGCGCAGCGGCACGTCACAGATCATGTCGCGCACCGCCAGCTCGGCGATGCCGATTCCCTGCAGCACACGCAACGCTTCATCGTCCATGCCCACTGCACGAGGATAAGGCAGGATGCCGTCGGCCAGCTCAAGGACGACGCAGTCGACACCGTACATTCCCATATAGTGCGCGGCCGTAATGCCGTTGGGGCCACCGCCCACAATGACAACTTGGGTCTTCTCCTGCTTCATCGCTATTCACCGCTTTTCTTGTTGTGGTTTGGGTCCAGCACCGCTTGATCCTGCGCGCTTATCAGTGCAGACCGTCAAGGCCATTTACGTCTTCGGCTTTGAGCCCGCCCAACCGCGCATGCAGGCGTCCGCGCGTGGCGAAGGCCCAGATCACGACGATCTCATCCGGCGAAGGGCCGTCGCCGAAGGTCACCGAGAAACTGTCGTAGTGCGAGCGCACGTACAGGGCGTCCTTGTGCGCCAGCGGCACGTCGATGGTCGAGCCTGGGCCACCCCGCTTGCCGGTGGAGGGCACCCACGACTTGCCACCGCCCAGGGCGACGCGGATCGGATCGGCGGCCGGGTTGGTCAGGAACGCATTGCCGTGCTCGTACTCGCCTGCGCTGCCCACCAGGATGGCCTTGCCGTAACTTTCAATCTGACGCGAACCGGCCAGGGCCTGGATGCGCCGGCCGAACTCTTCACCCAGCAGTGGCGACGGCTCGATCAATTGCGAAAGGTCTTCACTGTAACGGCCGGCATACGGGTTGGCGATCACTGCAGCGACGGCGTATTTGAACACCGGCTCGCCATCGGCCAACTGGCCGGTTTCATTGGCCAGGGTCTCTTCAACGAAGCTGTACCATTTGCGGATGTGATAGCTGGCGAAATTTGCGGTTTTCATCGGGGCTGCCTCTGTTCAAAGGGGGTCGAGTGGGTCAAGCGTGATGTTGCGACTCGGCGCACCGGCGGCCTTGAAGCGGGCCTTACCGCACGCATCGTCATGCTCGGTTTCGAGAAAAAACTCCATGCGATTGCAATCGGGATCGTTGAAATACAGGCCGTTGCCGATTTCATGATCGGTAATTTTCACCACCTCCACTCCCTTCTTCAGCAACATGCCGTAGAGCTGGCGCAAGGTGGTCATGTCGCCGGCGATTTCCAATCCGTAGTGCTGCAGCCCCAGCCCGCCCTGGTGGGCGCCGGGTTCTGCGCGAATCAACGCGATGTCGTGATGCTTGGTGCCAAACGCCATCATCACCCAGCTCTCGCCACGGGCACTTTCGTGCATGCCCAGAATGTCGGCATACCAGCGCGCCGACACATCAGGATCACTCACCCAGAGCGATAAGTGAGTTCGAAGGATTTCGACTTTCATCACTGTTTACCTCAGTTTTTCTTGACGATGGATTGATGCCCGGCCTTGATTTGCGCCACGGCAGGCGTCCATAGCACGTCGGCGATCTCGCTGAATTCGCGCCAGTGCTTCTGCCAGCCATCACCGCCGTTGTCGGACGTAAACAAGTGCCCATACTTGGTGCCCGCCGCCATCTGGCGCGGGTTGGCCGGGTTGAAGGCAATGGCCCAGACGCAGGAATTGGGCTGCTGCGGTAACGGCAGCACGTTCCAGCTGAGGGCGGCATCATGGGAGACGAGGATCTTGCTGGTGGTGCCCGGCGTACCATCGGAAATGCTCAGGTACAGCTCGTCTTGAGTGCCCAGCGGCGCATTCATGGCACGCAGGTAGTACAGGCCGAAGGCTTCGCGACCGATAATGCCGGTCCAGGTCAGACCCTCGTCCAGGCTGCGGTAGACCGCATTCACGCAAACCACCACGATGACTTTCTTGCCGTGATTGGGCAGTACCACAATGTTGTGGATGTCCGAGTTGTAGTCCCACAGCAGTCGGTCATCGACGCGGGTCCAACTGTCGCCGCCATCGCGCGAATGGAACAGGCCACCCTCTTCCAGGCCAAACCACAGCTGATTGCGGTCGGTGGGGTCATAGGCGAAGGCAAGCAGGCGCGGACGACTGACACCATCGCAGAACTCGGGGATTTCCACCGGGGCGCGATCCCAACTCAGGCCGGCGTCGAGGGTGCGCCATAACACGGCGCGCGATGGCGCACCGGTGCCAACAAAAATCCGTTTGGCGTCCTGCGGGTCGACGGCGACTTTCCACACTGTCTCGCCGTTGAACGGCGAATCGACGCGCTGCCAATGGCCACCGGTGTCGCGGCTGATGCACAAGCCCACGTCCGTGCCGGCGTAGATCACTTCGGGTGCGTCGGGATGCACGCTCAGGGATCGGGTGATTGCATCGAACTCCAGGTCCTGCCCCAGGCCCAGGCGATGCCAGGTCTTGCCATCGTCGGCGCTGCGGATCACCGCTTGCCCGACGGTGGCGACCAGAAGGGTTCCATTACTCATCTGTGATACTCCTCAGATATAGATGCCACGGGTCAAACCGCCGTCGATGCCGATGGATTCACCGGTCACCGCAGCAGCTTTCGGCGACGCCAGGAAGCCAATCAGCCAGCCCATTTCAATCGGTGCGAGGGTGCGGCGAATCGGCGTCGCGTCGATGTAGGCCTGCTCGACCTGCTCGGCGGTCTTGCCCTGCTTGACTGCTTCGCGCTCGTACAACTCCTGGATATGCGGGGTATCGACGACGCCGGGGTGAATCAGGTTGACCGTGATGCCCGAAGGGCCGAGCTGGTCGGACAGGGTCTTGGTCATGTGGGCGATGGCCAGGTTGCGCATGCCCGAGAGCACTTTGCTGCTGCGCCCGGTGAGGCCGCCGATGTTGATGATGCGACCGAAGCCGCCCGCCTTCATGTGCGGGGTCACGGCCTTGGCGCACCGGAAGTAGCCGATCACCTTAGTGTTGAGGTCGGAGAGCAGTTCATCGTCGCCGGCGTGTTCGATGTCATTGCGCACCACACCCGACGGTGCTGCGGCACCGTTGACCAGGATGTCGATACGGCCGAAGTGCTTGTGCGCCGCCTCGACCATCTCCGACACGGCCTTCATGTCATTGGTGTCACAGAACAGCGGCAGTACTTCATTGCCGGTCTGGGCACTGATCTCTTCGGCCGCCAGTTGCAGGAACGCCATGCGCCGCGCGCAGATCACCACCTTGCAGCCTTCCTCGGAGAGAAAACGTGCGACTTCCTTACCGATGCCCATACCGCCACCGGTGACAATGGCCACGCGGCCTTTCAATTCCAGATCCATAGCAATTACCTCTTGTGATTATTCAGTTCAGGCCAGATCGACAAACACGCTTTTGGTCTCGGTGTAGGCATCGATCACGTTTTTACCCATCTCCCGGCCCCAGCCGGATTGTTTGTAGCCACCGAACGGTGAAGAGGGATCGACCACGTTCCAGCAGTTGATCCAGACCGAGCCAGCCTTGAGCTGTGCAGCCACGCGGTGCGCCGAGCGCAAGTCGCGGGTCCACAGGCCAGCAGCGAGGCCATACGGCGAATCGTTGGCGCGCAGCACCAGTTCATCGATTTCGGTCCAGCTCATGACGGTCAGTACCGGGCCGAAGATTTCTTCTCGGACCACACAGGCGCGCTCGGCACGGTCGAGGAACACGCTCGGTTGAATGAAATGCCCATGCTCGAGGTGTTCGGGACGGCCGCCGCCGCAGATCAGTTCGGCGCCCTCCTCCTGGCCCCGCTGCAGGTAACCCTTGACGGTCTTCAACTGCCGCGCGGACACCAACGGCCCCATGCTGTTGGCCGGGTCCAGGCCATTGCCCAGGACATAGGCGGCGGCGTGGCGCTGCAGTTCTTCGAGCACCTGGTCGAGCACACTAGCGTGGACATACAGGCGTGAGCCCGCCGTGCATACCTGGCCCTGGTTGTAGAAAATCCCATCGGCGGCCCCCTTGGCGGCGCGCGCAATGTCGGCATCGGGCAGGATGATGTTCGGCGACTTGCCGCCCAGCTCCAGCGAGACCTTTTTCATGTTGCTGGTGGCCGCCTGGGCGATCAGCCGCCCGACTTGGGTCGAGCCGGTAAAGGCGATCTTGTCCACATCGGGGTGCTGTGCCAGCGGTGCACCAGTGTCGGCGCCAAGACCCGTGATCAGGTTGACGACGCCGGCGGGAAAGCCTGCAGCCTCGATCAGTTGCACCAGGCGGATAGCGATCAGCGGCGTTTGTTCGGCGGGCTTAAGCACCGCCACGCAACCGGTGGCCAACGCGGGGCCGAGCTTCCAAACGCACATGGTCAACGGGAAGTTCCACGGCACGATCAGCGCGCAGACCCCCACCGGTTCACGCAACGTGTAGTTGAGCATCGGCGCGCCGCTGGCCGGCGATACGGGCAGCGTGCTGCCTTCGATCTTGGTGGGCCAGCCGGCAAAGTAGCGAATGATGTTCGCCGCGCTGGCCGCTTCACCGCGCGCGTTGGCGATAGGCTTGCCGTTCTCCAGCGTGATCAGTTGCGCGAGTTCCTCGCGGTGCTGGTCCAACAGATCAGCCAGGCGAAACAGCAACAGGCCGCGCTGCGCCGGTGACTGCAAGGCCCACGTGCCGGTAAAGGCTGCGCGCGCGGCCGCAACGGCCGCATTCACATCACGCTCATCGCCTTGGGCGACTTCGGCCAGAGTCTGTTCAGTGGCCGGGTTTTCCACGGCAAAGCGGCGACCGCTGGCGGCGTCCTGCCACGTACCGCCGATGAACAGGCGACCGGGCTGCGCCAGGAACGCCTGGACGGCAGGTAATAATTCGGGCTGATACATAGTCGACTCCTTCACAGCGCCATTTCGATCAGGCAAGGACCACGGTCGGCCTTGGCATTGGCCAGCGCCCGTTGCAGTTCGGCATTGGTCTGTACCGTGCAGGCCGGTACCCCGTAGCCTTTGGCCAGGGCCTTCCAGTCAATACGCGGGCTGTCGAGCACGGTCAGGCGCAGGGCTTGCGGGTCCATTTCGGTCATGCCGAAACGGCGCAGCTCGTTCTGCAAAATCGCGTAGCGATGGTTGGCGGCAATCAGGATCACCACCGGCAACTGCTCGCGGGCGATGCTCCACAGGGTTTGAATGGTGTACTGGGCGCTGCCGTCCGATTGCAGGCAGAACACGCTATTGCCGCGTTCCGCCAAGGCGGCACCGAACCCCACCGGAATCCCCTGACCAATCGCGCCACCGGTATTGGTCAATACCCGATGCCGAGCGGCGCGGGCGGAAGCGGTAAAGAACGGATAGCCGCAGGTGCCGCCCTCAACCGAGACGATGCTGTCTTCGGGCAGTGACGCGGCCAGCACTTGGCCGATGGATTGTGGCGTCAGCTCGGCGTGGCCGGGCGGCAGTTCGATACCCTCCGGGGTCGGCACATAGGCCGGTGCATTCAGGGCATCGGCCAACGCCGTCAGTGCGGCGGAAACATCGTCACCGACTTCGGCCAGCGTCAGCAGGCGTTCACGTTCGGCGAGGCGCGACGGGATGCCTTCGTAGCCAAAGTAACTGATGGGCTCGGGGACGCCTGCACAAATGACCAGGTCGTACTGCTCCAGAATTTCAATCGCCACCTCCGGGAAATACGGCAGGCGATCCAGGTCCGGCAAGCCACCGCCACGGTAGCTCAGGCGCGGAAAGGTCTCGGCAAACAGGCGCACGCCGGGTAGTTGTGCCAGGCGCCCCGCCGCTTCCAGGCCCGCGACCGACAAGCCCTCATCGCCGACGATAAACACCAGCCGCTGACCATCACGCAGTGCCTGCGCCACGGTTTCTACCCGGTCACCGGCAAACCGGCGAACCGGCGCGCGCAACGGGGCGAATACACCGTTGTGCGTCACCGCGTGGGCTTGCAGGTCCATAGGCAGGATCAAACTGGCGATCTGGCCTTTGGCCTGCCACGCCGCACGCACGGCTTCCTGCAAGTCTTCACCGATACCCGCCGCCGTGCGCGAGGTACGCACCCAACCAGAAACGGTGCCGGCTAAGGCCTGGATGTCGCTGGCCAAGGGCGGATCGTAGTTGACATGCCAGGAGGCGTGATCGCCGATGACGTTGACGATCGGCGTATTGGCCCGACGCGCGTTATGCAGGTTGGCGATGCCATTGGCAAAGCCCGGGCCCAAGTGAGTCAGGGTCATTGCCGGCTTGCCGGCGATGCGGCCATAGCCGTCAGCGGCGCCGGTGCAGACCCCTTCGAACAGCGACAACACCGGCTTGAGAGCAGGTGCGCTGGCCATGGCCGCCACCAGCGGAATCTCGGTGGTGCCCGGGTTGGCAAAGCAGTACTCGATACCGCTTGCCGCTGCCGCATTCACTATCAGTTGCGCGCCATTCATTGTCAGCCCTCTCGCTTGAGCGTTTTCTTTGCTGAGATTTATCACACAATATAGAGAGTCAGACAAGCATTTTATGAATGAAATCTCTTTATTTGAGATTTAAGTGAATTTATAATCTGAAAAGCTTAGCCTGTCGACCTGCAGGGTCGGGTTTGCTCGAGAATGCGGTTTGTCAGTAACTTCCATCACTGGCCCACCGCTTTCACGAGCAAGACCGCTCCCACATTGGATCTGCGCTGTTTTCGCCTATAGTGCTTACCCGCATGCCATCCCTTCTCTAGGAACGAAATGAGCAGCCTGAGTAAATTGCTGAATGTCCTGGACCTGTTCGGTCCGGCGACGTTGAAGATCGACCCGGACACCATCGCCGAGCGCATGGGCCTGTCGCGCGCCACCGCGTATCGCTATGTCAAGGAATTGTGCGACGCCGGCCTGCTGACCCGCGTGGACGCCGGCCACTACGGCCTGGGGCCGCGCGTGATCGAGCTGGACTGGATGATGCGCCAGTACGACCCCATCCTTCTGGCGGGGCGCGAGCTGATGCACGAGCTGTCGGCGCAGACCGGCCTGGCGGTGTTCGCCAGCGTCTTCTACGACGGACGCATCATCAACACCTACATTGCCGAACCCACCGACACGTATCACTTCTCCTTCGGGCGCGGGCATCCGCTGCCCTTTTTTCGCGGCGCGCAGTCCAAGGTATTGATCGCTTTCCAGAAAGGTCGACGCCTGCAGCGTCTGTTCGAAGAGCATATGGCCAGCGACCCGGAAAGCCCGTACGACTGGGCCAGCTTTGCCAAGGCCACAAAGAAGATTCGCAAGGATGGGTACTGCATGACCCATGATGAACTCAACCTCGGCCTGACCGGCATCGCCGCGCCCATCATCCAGCCGGATATCGACGAGGTGATCGGCAGCCTGTCCGCCGTCGGCAGCACCCAGAGCTTCAAGCTGCTGCGCCAGGAAACCGTGATTGAAATGGTCATGGACACCACCCGCCGGATTGCCGAGAACCTGCGCAATCCGCCGGGCGCCGCCGCATCCTGAGGTTCAGGCGCGGCGGCTGCGGTGGGCTAGAACGGCACGGCGATGGTCAACTGGCTGTAAACGTTGGTGCCGTTGCCGGCGACCTGGTTGCCGCCCGTGGTGGCGTCCTGCTTGGGCTTGTAGAGGCCGATCAGCGGCGTGACGATCAGGTGCGGGTTGACGGCCCACTCGGCGTATACATCCAGCTCCCGAGCATTGAGGTTCAGCGCATTGCTCTTGCGCACGGTGTCGAAGTCGAAGTACAGCGCACCCAGGGTCAGGTTTTCCAGAGGCGTGGCCTTGAGGGCCACGTGCTGGATGCTGGTGTTGCTGTTGAACGGCCCGGCATAGTTGCCCGCGACTTCGCCCTGCAGCCAGGTGCCATAGCCAGTGCTCAAGCCGGTGAACAGCGAATCCCACTGCTGTGAGTAGCGGGTGTAGCGGTAGCTGACCTTTGGCGTCCAAGCGACATCGGCAAAGGTGTAGCCGGCTTCGCCGTACCAGGCTTTTTCGGGACCGGTGTCCTTGTCCTGCCAGGCATATTCGAACGCCAGGCTGACATTCGGCAGGCCTGCGTCGCCTTCGCCGCGCACGCTGTAGACATTCATGCCCTTGCGCTGGCGCTGAAAATCACTGGCCCAGCGTTCGTTCACATCGATGCCGTGCACCCAGGTCAAGCCCAGTGTGCCCGGCTTGGTGGTGTAATCCAGGGTACCGGCGGCCACTTCGGTTTCAGCCTGGGCGCGGTTATCGGACTTGAGCCACAACAGGCTGCCGTGCAGACCATCCTTGCCGCCCAGCCGCAGGAACGCGGTTTGATCGAAGGCGTGCCGCGCGGCCAGGTAATACGCACCGCCACGATTCATCGTGCCATTGGCCGGCCCCTTGCCCAGGTTCGGACCGTCGTCGTTGATCAGGAAGCCACTGCCGAGCTTGACCACCTGGCGACCGCCGGAAATGTCCACGCCGTCCTTGCCCAAGGCCGGAAACAGGTCGCCGGAGCGCCAGCCCAGGTACGCATCTTCGATTTTGGTGGTGCGTTCGCTGCCCAGGGTATTGCCGGCCGGGTCGCCGTCACCCCAGGTCGCGGAACTGACCAGCGCGAAGGCGCCATAGGCGGTGCCATTGCCGGCCAGGGACTGGTCGCCGCTCAAGCCATACTTGATGAAACCTTCGCGCCAGGTCGAACCGCCCGGCGTGCCGTCATAGTTCTTGCGGCTGTTGAACATGCCGAACACGGCGGTCATGTCGGCATTCAGATGCCGGCTCTCATCGCTGTACAACTCATAGGCCTGGGCCTGGCTGATGGCGCAAAGCGTCAACGTACAGGCCAACGTACCGCTGAGAAATGACGTGGAGGGATACCGCATGATCGAAGCTCCTTGGGTGCGCCTTTTGAGAGGCTGTCTTAGTTGTTGAGGCGTTATTCGGCTGCGCGCTTGTTGACGAACAGCAACTGTTGGCCGGTAAATTCCAGCAACCCTTCCAGGCCGAACTCGACGCCGAAGCCGGACATCTTGCTGCCGCCGAACGGCGTGTTCGGCTGAATGCGCGCGTGGCAGTTGACCCAGGCCACGCCACTCTCCAGACGGCTGGCCAATGCCTGCGCCTGCTCAACGTCCGGGCCCCAGACAGAACCGCCCAGGCCCATGTCGCCGGCATTGGCGCGGCGCAGCACATCCTCGACATCCTGATAAGCGATCAGAGGCAATACCGGCCCGAACTGTTCCTCATCGACCAGACGCTGGCCATCGGTCACATCCGCCACCAGCGTGGGCGGGTAGAAGAACCCAGGGCGATCCAGGCGTGCGCCGCCACACAGCACCCGCGCACCGTGTGCCCGCGCGTCGGCAATCAGGGCGTCCACCAGTTGCAGTTGATCAAGGTTCTGCACCGGGCCGAAGTTGACGCCGGGCTCCAGGCCATCACCGACCACCTGGCGCTCGGCAATCCGCGTCAGGGCCTCGGCAAACGCCTGGTACTGGGATTCGTGAATGTACAAGCGCTTGAGTGCGGCGCAGGTCTGGCCCATGTTGAGGAAGGCGGCCTGGAAGATCTCTTCGGCCACCTCCTCCACCGACGTACCCGGCAATACAATCGCCGCGTCGTTGCCGCCCAGTTCCAGGGTAAGGCGCTTGAGGTTGGTGGCGGCCCCGCGCATCACGCTTTGGCCGGTGGCGGTGGAGCCGGTGAACACAATCTTCTGGATCCCCGGGTGCGACGTGATCGCGCTGCCGAAACCCTGCTCGCCGGTCACGCAGTTGATCACACCGTGTGGCACATGGCGCCCGATAATTTCGACCAGGCGCAACGTGCTAAGCGGCGTCAGGCTCGATGGCTTGCTGATCACGCAGTTACCCGCGCGCAGCGCCGGCATGATGTGCCACACGGCGATCATGAAAGGCCAGTTCCACGGCGTGATGGACGCCACCACCCCCAAGGGCTTGCGGTGCAGTTCGATGCGCTGGGTCGGGGTTTCTTCCACCAGTTCCACGGCGATCTCCTGCCCGGCGGCGTAGCGGGTCCAGGCGGCGGCGCCCATGACTTCGGAAAACGCCAGCTCAAGCGGTTTTCCTTGCTCCTGCACGATCAGCCGGGCCAGTGCATCAGCGTCCTTTTCGATCGCATCGGCAATCGCATTGAGGTGCTCACAGCGCTGCCCATGGGTACTGTGGCGCCAGGTCTTGAAAGCGGCCTGAGCGGCGGCCACCGCCTCGTCCAACTGGGACAGCGAGCCGGCCGGGCATTGGGCGAATGCGGCGCCGGTGGCCGGATTGATCACGTCAAACTGGCCGTTTTCACCGGCAACCGAAACGCCGTTGATGAGCATCTTGTAATGGTGCATATGCAATTTCCTTTAACGCAGACGAGCCCTGCCGCACAACGGCAGTGAACAATTCACAGGAGAGAGGTTTCGAACCAGGCCTTAGAGTTTGTGACTGCCCAGGGCCAGGAACCGCTGCGGCGACACCTTGCGCAGGCGCGCGGCGAGATACAGGCCGCCCAGCAGGGCTGCGGGAATCACCGCGCACAAGCTGTAGGACAAGAGCTGGCTGGCCCCCGTCAGCACATCGAAATGCGCCACCGCCAGTACGAGCACGCTCAGCAATGCCAGGCACGACACCACCGGCAGAATGCGCCCTCGCAGCAGGCCGACTTTGAGTTCGGGGTGCCGATGGAAATACACGCAGATTGCGATCGAGGTCATCGCCATCAGCAGGATCACGCAAAGGGTTGCCAGGTTGGAGAACCAGGCGAACAGTTGCAGGATCGGGTCGGCGTCCATCGCGGCGAAGATCAATACCACCACGGCCGCGATCAGGCTCTGCAAAGCAGACCCCATGTGCGGGCTCTGGTGCACGCGGTGGGTGGTGCCCAGCACGCTGTGCAGCAAGCCGTCACGGCCGATGGCGTAGAAGTAGCGCGCTGCGGCGTTATGGAACGCCAACAGCCCGGCGTAGATGCTGACCATGAATAGCACGCGGATGACCAGGGTCAGGTGCGGGCCGACGAAGTGATCGGACATGCCGTAGATAAAGGTGGTGGGGTCTTGCATGGCTTGCAGCATCGGCACGATCTTGTCTGCGCCCACTCCCACGACCATCGACCATACCGACAGCGCATAGAACCCACCGATCAGCAACACCGAACTGTAGGTCGCGATTGGGATGGTGCGCTTCGGGTCTTTCGCTTCTTCACCGTAGATAGTGGTGGCCTCGAAGCCGATGAAGGCGGCGAAACAGAACAGCAGACCAATGGACGGAGTGCCGCTGAACACATGCTGACTGGTAAATGAGTCAAGATTGACTCCGCTGTCACCCCCGGTTTTCAGAATGGCAAAGTCGAGGATCAGGATCGCCAGGTATTCGGCGATCACCACCAACGACAATACCCGCGCCGAGAGGTCGATATTGCGATAGCCGAGAAATGCAATGCTGGCCATCGCCATCAGCGAATAGGACCACCAAGGCAATATCACGCCCGCCATGCTCTCCATGGTACCGGCGACCACACCACCGAACATGCCATACAGGGCGATCTGCAAGATGTTGTAGGCGAACATCGCCAGCACTGCCGCCGAGCCGCCGGCCAGGCCGCCCAGGCCACGGGAGGTGAAGGCGTAGAAACCGCCGGCGTTGGTGACGTGGCGGGACATGGTGGTGTAACCCACCGAGAATGCCAACAGCACAAGCAATGCCAGCAGCAGTAACGCTGGGGTGCCGGCACCGTTGCCCAGCATGATGCCGATCGGGAACCCACCGGCAATCACACTGAGCGGACTTGCCGCCGAAATCACAAAGAAGATGATGAAGCCGACACCCAGGGCGCCACGCTTGAGCTCCGTAGAGCTGTTGACCGGGAGAGTTACACTCATGTTATTGACCTTATTGTATGAGGCAGTCGCTGTGGGGTGGCCCCGATCCAGGCGCTATCGGTGCCGGGTAGCGCTTTTATTCTTGAGGTTGCACGCTGGATTCGATCCTATGCCCGCCACGTAACCCTCGCTATCCCAAATCGGTAACATCGCGGCCAGCGCCCCAAAACAGGTCGGGGCCGACTTATTCTCCCGCCGATTTGGGATAACGGCGCGGGTGCGCGCTCGTGCATGCTAGGTTCACCCGTCCTATGCCTGGCTGACCTGAAGTTGCCGGCGTTGGCCATTCAATTATCGAGCCCACACTATGCCCTCCAAGCACCGCTGGCTGATCCTTGCCATTATTTCCAGCGCATTGCTGCTCATCGTCATTGATATGACCGTGCTGTACACCGCCTTGCCCACCCTGACCCGTGAGCTCGGCGCCACGGCCTCGCAAAAGCTCTGGATTATCAATATCTACGCGCTGATCGCCGCCGGCCTGCTGCTGGGCATGGGCACGCTCGGTGATCGCCTGGGGCACAAACGGCTGTTCCTCGGCGGGTTGAGTGTGTTCGGCCTGTTCTCGCTCATCGCTGCATTCTCGCCCTCGGCCAATGTATTGATCGGCGCCCGTGGTGGCCTGGCCGTCGGCGCGGCAATGATGATGCCCGCCACCCTGGCAGTGATCCGGCTGACGTTCAGCGACGAGCGCGAACAGGCCATGGCATTTGGTATCTGGGCATCGGTGGCCTCCGGCGGTGCGGCGCTCGGCCCGGTCGTGGGCGGCTTGCTGCTGGAGCATTTCTGGTGGGGCTCGGTGTTTCTGATCAACGTTCCGATTGTGCTGGCGGCGCTGCTGCTCGGGGCGATGCTGATCCATGCTCATCCGGGCAATGCCCAGCGGCACTGGGATTGGCTGGGGTCGCTGCAGGTCATGATCGCGTTGATCAGCCTGGCCTATGCCGTCAAGGAACTCGGCAAACGGTCGCCCTCCTTCGCGGCCATACTGGTGGCGCTACTGCTGGGGGCGTTGTTCATGACACTGTTCATTCGACGTCAGCGCCGCGTCGCGCAGCCAATGCTGGAGTTGTCGCTGTTCGGCATGCCGCTGTTCAGAAATGCCGTGATTGCGGCGCTCGCCTCAGCCGCCGCGTTTATCGGCATGGAGCTAGTGTTCAGCCAGCGCCTGCAATTGGTGTTGGGGATGTCCCCCCTGCAGGCGGCCCTGTTTATCCTGCCGCTGCCACTGGGTTCCTTCGTTGGCGGGCCACTGGCCGGCTACTACCTGTCACGCCTGGGCAATCGACGCATGTTGTTCTGGACCCTGCTGCTCTCGGCCACCGGCATGCTGGCGTACGTGTTGCTGTGCAACGCGGCGGTACCGCTGCAGGTTGCCAGCCTTGCGCTACTGGGCATGGCCATGGGCGCGGCGCTGACGGCAGCTTCCAGCACCATCATGCTCAGCGTCCCCACCGATAAGGCCGGCATGGCCGCGTCTATCGAGGAGGTTTCCTTCGAGCTGGGCGGTGCCGCCGGGGTGACGCTGGCAGGCAGCCTGTTGTCGGCGATTTATGCCGGGTGTGTCAGCCTGACGATCCCGCCGCGGCTGGGCCTGAACCCCTTGACGTTCGAGAGCCTGGACGACGCGCTGCTGGTCTCTGCAACGTTATCGACCGATGACGCGGCGCTGCTGACGGGGCTGGCACGTTCGGCGTTCGATGCCGGCTTCGTGGCGGTGCTCGCGGTGCTGACAGCCCTGTTGTTGGTTGCGGCGCTGCTGGTCAAGTTCAGCGGGCAGACGGCCGTCATAGCGCGATAACGAGAGAATTACCGAACCGGCCTCCCTAACACCCGAGACCGGCCGATATACGACATACCCAATAAGAAGTCAGTGGCCCGGGCCAACTGATGGTCAACAAGCATGCTGTTCACCTGCGAGATACTCCGATGCTCGACGCCCTCTCCATCCGTTTGAAAATCATCCTGCTTTCCGGCCTGTGCCTTCTGGGCGTAATCGGTCTGATCGTCAGCCTGAACCTCTATCAGAGTAACCAGAACAACCGGTTGATCAGTACGTCCAGCAGCAAGATGCTCACCGAGAGCGGCGAGACCCTGCTGCTGGCCAAGGCCGCCGAGCAGACGGGTAACCTGCAGCGGATTTTCGGCAACAGCCTGCTGCTCATTACCGCCCTGTCCGACCAGGCAGCACATTTGCGTAACATGGCCGCGCAGCGCGGCTTGCCGGCCGCGACGTTGCGTGAGGAGCTGAACCAGAGTCTCAAGGCAACCTTCGAGCGCAATCCGCAGATACTCGGGCTGTGGCTGGTTTTCGAGCCGAATGCGCTGGAGGGTCAAGACAGCGCATTCGCCAACGACGCCGAGCGCGCCTCCAACGAAACCGGCCGCTTTGCCAGTGCCTGGAATCGTGGCGCCGGCGAGTCGGTGAACATACTGATTCCCGAAAGCGATTTGCAGAAGACCGAGCTCAGCATCAGCGGCACCCCCTACAACAGTTGGTACACCTGCCCGCGAGACACACGGCGCACCTGCCTGATGGCGCCCTATGCCGACACCCAGGCCGGGCAGGTACAACTGATGACCACGCTGTCGATACCGTTGATTGCCGATGGCAAGGTGATCGGCGCCCTCGGCGTGGATCTCGCACTCGGCGCCCTGCAAGCGGCCGCAAACGATGCCCAGCGCATGCTGTTCAACGGCTCGGGAAGCATGCTGATCGTGTCCGACAGCGGCGTGCTCGCGGCCTACAGTAAGGATGTCGCCCAGGTTGCCAAGCCGCTCAACGTCGCATTGGGCGAGGAAAGCAAGGCGATACTTGCGGCATTGATGCAAAAAAAACCGCTGGTACTGGCCCAGAATGATTTGATCCGCGCTGTCTACCCCGTCGCACCAATCCCCGACGCGCCAGCTTGGGGGGTGGTCATTGATTTACCCAAACAAGTCTTGCTGGCCGACTCGGTAGCGCTTCAGACCGTGCTTGACCAGACCCAAACCCGCGACACGCTGGAGTCATTGCTGGTGGCCATCGGCTCCGGGCTGTTGGGCCTGCTGCTCATTTGGTTCACTGCCTCCGGGGTGACGCGCCCGATCAACAGTGTCGCGCAGATGCTCAAGGCAATTGCCAGTGGCGACGGCGACCTGACCCAACGCCTGCACTACCGCAAGAAAGATGAACTGGGCGAACTGGTGAACGGGTTCAACCGTTTCCTCGACAAACTGCAGCCGACTGTGGCGCAGATCAAGCAGAGCATTACCGATGCGCGCGGCACCGCCGACCAGTCTTCGGAAATTGCGCGGCTGACCAGTGAGGGGATGCAGGTGCAATTTCGCGAGATCGATCAACTGGCAACCGCCTCCAACGAAATGAGCGCCACCGCCCATGAAGTCGCCCACAGCGCCTCGAATGCCGCCCAGGCAGCACGCGGTGCCGACCAGGCGTCCAGGGATGGCATCACCCTTATCGAGCGCAGCACCCAGGACATCAATGCGTTGGCCCGCGAGGTCAGCAAGGCCGTGACGGAAGTCGAAGCCCTGGCGGTCAACAGCGAGCAGATCGGTTCGGTGCTGGAAGTGATCCGCAGCATTGCCGAGCAAACCAACCTGCTGGCACTCAACGCTGCGATCGAAGCGGCGCGTGCCGGGGAAAGCGGCCGGGGTTTTGCGGTGGTGGCCGATGAAGTCCGCAACCTGGCCAAGCGCACCCAGGATTCCGTCGAGGAAATCCGCATGGTCATCGAACGCATCCAAACCGGCACGCGGGGCGTGGTGGCGACCATGCATTCCAGCCAGACGCTCGCCCAGGACAACGCCGGGCAGATTCATCAGGCCGTGCAGGCGCTTGGCAAGATCAGCGACGCGGTAACGGTGATCAGCGACATGAACCTGCAGATTGCAAGCGCGGCGGAGGAGCAAAGTGCGGTGGCCGAAGAGGTCAATCGCAACGTCTCGACCATCCGTGGCGTGACCGAGACCCTGACGGAACAGGCCGCCGAGTCGGCGCAGATCAGCAGTCAGCTCAACGCGCGGGCCAATCAACAGATGAAGCTGATGGATCAGTTCCGCGTGTAACACACGGCGGTATGGCGGCGCGTGATGTCTGGGACGGTAATTCGGCGAACAGCGCATGGTACTCAGCCGCAAAATGGCTGAGGTGGTAGAACCCCCACTGGGCCGCGGCATCGCCAATCGAGAGATGCGCGGCCTGGGTGGACATCAAGGTGCGGCGTACGCCATTGAGCCGCACACAGCGAAGGTAGTTCAGCGGCGTGGTCTCGGCCACGGCGCGAAAGCTGTTCTGCACCGTGCGCCGGCTGATCTGGAGGCGTTCGCACAGCTCGAACACACTGGGCACGTCGAACAGCCCGGTGGTCGCCATGCGGTGGCATTTCTCGACGATAAAACTGCGCGTGGAACTGCTCGTGCGCTGCTGCTTATCGCAGGCCGGATCGGTCATGAGCTGCATCAACTCGCTGAGCATGGCCTGCTCCAGCGCCTCGTCGTGTTGCCGCTCTTGTGCGCTGTCGTGAGCATCGCTGGCCATCGCCTGGGCGAACACCGCCAGCAAGCGCCGACGGGCATCGGCGAAACGTTGGCTGGAAACCCTGATCACCGGCTGACGCAGCAACAGGCTCACATCCTTGGCCGACGCGGTTTGCGCCAGCGCCTGCTCGAACAATTCACGCTCGAACGTGATGGACAGCAGCTGCATGCCCATCGGCATATGAAACATGAACTCCTCGCCACCGCGCAGAAAGAACAGGCTGCTGTCGTCCACCTCGCGCCCCTGCATTCGCATCGAGCCGGGCACGTTGATCGGCACCGCGAAGCACATCTTGCCCCGCGGCGCGACACCGTGCTGCACGACACGCTGGTTGATCTGCTCAAGGAAAACGTGGCAACCGCCGGTGGTCAACTGCATCAGCGAACTCTCGGTCGAACCGGCGGTTAACTGGCTGTAGTCCTGGTTCCACTGCTGCACGTTGGCCGCATGAACGTGAACATCCTTAAAATGACCGACGCTGTTATTTCTCATAATGAGCGATACCCTCGGATATTTTTTATTTTAAGGTCGATTTATTTATAGATATTCTCACATAGCGCAATTAATGCAAATTTCGTGAAAGCTTCAGTTCACGCCGCCTCACCTGCGTCGGCGCCCCACATGTGCCGATTCGGGCTACCAGCCTTACCCGCGTCGCGTAGATGATCAGGCCACATCAATCAACATCGCAGAGAATCCGTCATGAGTGAAGCCAAGCTTGCAGCCCTGCATTTCGCCGATGCACCGCACATCACCTCCAGCACGCTCCCCGGCCCCAAAACGTGCGAGGCCCTGGCGCTTTCGGCGCGTACCGAGTCGATGGCGCGCGGCGGTGGACGCATGCCGATCGCCATGGACAGAGCCTTCGGCGCAACCTTCAAGGACCCGGACGGCAACACCTACATCGACCTGTCCGCCGGCGTCGGTGTCAGCAGCGTAGGCCGCTGCCACCCCAAAGTGGTGCAGGCGATTCGCGAACAGTCCGAAGTGCTGATGCATGCCCTGGAAATCAACAGCACCCGGCGTACCGAGCTGGCCGCCAAGCTGTCCGAAATCGCGCCCGAGGGTTTGCGTGGCGACTGCATCACCTTCTTCACACAAAGCGGCAGTGATGCACTGGAAGCGGCGATCAAGTTTGCCAAGCGCATCACCGGGCGGCACCAGATCATCGCCTTTCACGGCGGATACCATGGCGTGTGGAACGCTTCGGGTTCGCTGACCACTGGCACAGCCTACCGCAAAGGTTTTGGCGCGCAAATGGGTGGCGTGATTCACGCCCCCTACCCTTACGCCTACCGTTTCCCTTTCGACACCACCCACAAAAGCGCCGAGCAGATCGCCGGCGAGTACATCGACTACCTGTTGAACACTCCCTACACCGCCGCCGATGACGTGGCAGCGGTGATCGTGGAACCGGTACAGGGCGAAGGCGGCTACGTGCCCCCATCGCCGGAATTCCTGCAATTGCTGCGCAAGGCCTGCGACCGCAGCGGCACATTGCTGATCGTCGATGAAGTGCAGTCCGGCGCCGGCCGCACCGGCAAAATGTGGGCGGTCGAACACTCCGGCGTGAAGCCCGACATGCTCACCTTCGGCAAAGGCATCGGCAGCGACCTGCCCATGGCCGGCCTGATCATGCGCTCGGACCTGGCAGCGAAAATCCCCGACGGTTCCATGCCCAACACGTTCGCCGCCAACTCGTTGTCGGCCGCCGTGGCTCTGACCAACATCAGTATCCTGCAGGATCCTGAACTCGACCTGCTCAACCGCGCCCACACGCTGGGGCTGGAGGCACAGGCGCATATTCGTGGCTTCAACAGCCCGTTGGTCGGTGAAGTGCGCGGGCGCGGCCTGATGATCGGCATCGAACTGGTCGAAGACCCGCTCACCAAGGCGCCCCTGGCGGGCGAGAAGATCGGCCAACTGATGGGCTATCTGCTCAACCACGGCGTGCTGATGATTCCCTGTGGCCGCTACAGCAACGTGATGCGTGTGATGCCGTCGCTGACGATATCCCGCGAACTGTTCTTCAAGGCACTGGACATCTTCGGCGACGCCCTGGCTTCCCTCAAAGCATGATCTTGTCCATTACTGGAGGACCGCAACATGACTGAGCACTTGAATCATTTCATCGAAGGTGCGTCGTGCGAAGCCTTCGACCGTCGTCGTATAAACCTGGTCAACCCCGTGACTGAACAGGTGTACTGCAGCTCCGCGCGTGGCACCAGTGAGGACGTGGACCGTGCCGTGTCGGCTGCGCGCCAGCAACTTGAAGACGGTGAGTGGAGCCAACTCGACGGTGCCCAACGTGGCCGACTGCTGTCGAAACTGGCCGACCTGGTGGAGCGCGACACCGAGCTGCTGGCCGATATGGATGCCGACGCCATTGGACGCTCGCCGATCGAACCGCGCCGGATGGACCTGCCCAACGCGATTGCCAACCTGCGCGCCGCCGCCGGCTGGGCCAACCAGCTTGAAGGCCGCACCATTCCCACTGGTGGCTACTTTGGCACCAAGACCTTGTCGTACACGGTACGCGAGCCCGTCGGCGTAGTCGGTGCCATCGTGCCCTGGAACTCGCCGCTGATGATCACCGTGTGGAAGCTCGCTGCATTGCTGGCGGCTGGCTGCACCGTCGTAATCAAACCATCGGAAGAAACCCCGCAGTCGGCCCTGCACCTGGCGCTGCTGGCGCAAGAAGCGGGCTTCCCGGACGGCGTGATCAACGTGGTCACCGGCTACGGCAACGAGGTCGGTCGCGCCCTGTGCGAACACCCGGATGTCGCCAAGATCAGCTTCACCGGCAGTCCCGAGGCCGGGCGTGAAATCCAGCGCACCGCCGGTGTGTTGTTCAAGCGCGTGGCCTTGGAATTGGGCGGCAAGAGCCCGCAGATTGTGTTCGACGATGCCTCCTTCGACGACGCCCTGCGCGGTTGTACGCTCGGTCTGTTTGCCAACCAGGGCCAGGTGTGTGCGGCCGGTTCGCGGATCCTGGTGCAGCGCAGCCTCGCCGAACGTTTCGGTGCCGCACTGGCCGAGGCCGCACAGGCGGTAACCGTGGGCGACCCTCGCGAGCCCGGCGTACAGATGGGCCCAGTGGCCAAGAAGGCGCAATTCGATCGCGTAAACCGCTACATACAGCTGGGTATCGACCAAGGCGCAACGCTGCTGGCCGGTGGCGTTTCGGCCCCTAAGCAGGGCTGGTTCGTGCGTCCGACGATCTTCGCCAACGCCCGCAACGACATGGAAATCGCCCGCAACGAGATCTTCGGTCCTGTCGGCACGCTGATCTCGTTCGACAGCGAAGACGAAGCGATAGCCCTGGCCAACGACAGCAGCTACGGCCTCGCGGCCACGGTCTGGACCAGCGACCTGGTCAAAGCGCACCGCGTCGCGGCAGCGGTGAAAGCCGGCGCCGTGGGCATCAACTGCTGGAGCCCATTGGACGCCAACCTACCCTGGGGCGGCGTCAAGACCAGCGGTATCGGGCGTGAAGGTGGGTTCAGCGGCGCACTGGCCTACACCGAGGAGAAAGTCATCACCGTGCTGCTGCCGGCCTGAGCACACGCCTTGACCTGACCGAGCCACCCTCCAACGTTGAGGGTGGCCATTGAACCGTGCATCGCTCCGTGGAGAGCCTGATATGAACCCAATAGATCAACCGACAATCGATCGGTACCCGACTTCCTTGCGCATGCTGCACTGGGTGCGTGCGGTGCTGGTCCTGGGCCTGCTGTGGGTCGGCTGGCACATGACCGGCATGAATGATGAAGTGGCGAGCAAATTCGAGCTCTATTACCCGTGGCACAAGTCCTTCGGGGTGTTGACGTTCCTGGTGGTCCTGACTCAGCTCGCCGTGCGTTTTCGCACCCCCAAGCTGCCGCAGCCACTGGAAACCCTGGCGAGGTATGAACGGTTCCTGTCACGCCTGACGCAGCGCATGATGTACGTGCTGCTGGTGATCGTGCCGTTGATGGGCTACTCGATGTCGAGCACCTACACGATGAGCGACGGGGTGTTCTTTTTTGGGGTTAACCTGCCGGAGCTTTTGCCAAAGAATGACGATTGGTTCGCGGTGTTCCAATGGCTGCACAAAGTCCTCGCCTACACATTGCTGGTCCTGATCGCGCTGCATGTCGCAGGCGCCCTCAAGCACCGCTTCTACGACCGCGACCCGTGCAACGACGTGTTGCGCCGCATGCTCTGACGGGATGAGGCGACCGGTGAGTTTGTTTACAACTTGGCGACCCGACCGCTCGCTGAACGGGTCGACTTGAGCAGCACAGAGCAAATCGGTATTGATGAGTTTGCGTTGACAGGACTGCCGCCGGTACCCAGTTTGGGCGTACACCGAAAGCCATCCAGAGCCATACTGGATTTCGTCAGGAATCGCCATTCGTGATCGCTTATGTACGGCGTCTGAGTGGGGGCAAAATTGGGGGCATATTAAGATTTTTTCAAACTGAAACTACCGAGTTAGAGCCCAGTCGAAATGTTTTTTGGCGATTCTGAGAGTCTTTAGGCGTTGTCGGGCAGGCTGTTTAGCTGAGCATTTCTGGCTTTTCATGGGCATGGAGATCCTTTATTTCCAAGTCCGCCAGTCCCGCTGCCTCACCGAAATCGCCATCAACTTATTTTGGCCCAGCAAATGCAAATGGGCCCCGTCAATAAATGGTTCCGACACCTGATGTTCGATCCGTTCAGCGATTAACTGCGCGCATAGCCTTTACTGCCAATGCGAAAACCTTGGAGCGCAGGTGCGACACCCTCGGCCAGACCGCATGCACATCAACGTTACCGAAAAACGACTTGCGACACGAAGCAGACATTAGTGCAGGTAAATAAGCCCGTCGCTTTTCTTCCTTTGGCCTCGTTTTTTTCCACTAGATTTGAGGTTGCTCGCCGAGCACTCCGATAGAATCAGGCAATACTAAAATCGAATCAGGCATAGTTCCCAACCACTCTGCGCCCTAGCATAGCCTGACCTTATATATTCAGGAGTGCGCCCCATGCGTGCAGAAAAAACCATTTTTATCACGGGCGTTAGTAGCGGCTTTGGCCAGGCCCTGGCTAAGGAAGCTCTCGCTCAGGGCCATCGAGTGATCGGCACTGTTCGCAGCGAATCCTCTCTGGCAACGTTCCAAACGCTCTTGCCTGAGAGAGCCCATGGCGTGGTGCTGGACGTTACCCACTTTAATGCCATCGACGCCGTCGTCGCCGCTGTTGAGGATCAGTATGGCCCGGTGGACGTGCTGGTTAACAACGCGGGTTATGGCCACGAAGGGGTTTTCGAGGAGTCGTCGTTGGAGGAAATGCGCCGTCAGTTCGACGTCAATGTATTCGGCGCGGTGGCGATGACCAAGGCGTTTGTGCCCTTTTTTCGCCAGCGACGGGCGGGGCATATCCTCAATATCACATCCATGGGTGGCTATATCACCATGCCAGGTATTGCTTACTACTGCGGCAGCAAATTTGCCCTGGAGGGCATCTCTGATACGTTGAACAAGGAGCTTGCACCCTTCAATATTTTTGTAACGGCCGTGGCGCCGGGGTCTTTCCGAACGGACTGGGCAGGTCGTTCGATGCAGCGTACGCCGCGCAGCATCAGTGACTACGATGCGACCTTCGACCCGGTGCGAAAAGCCCGTGAGGAAAAAAGCGGCCTTCAACTGGGCGACCCGCAGAAAGCCGCACGCGCCATGATGACTATTATCACCAGCCCTAACCCGCCGGCTCAACTGCTGCTGGGCAGCGACGCCCTGGCTCTGGTGCGTGACAAGTTGCACCGGACGGCGGAGAGTATTGAGCAATGGGAAGCGCTGAGCTGTTCCACGGACGGCTGAGCATAACAGTGGAGAACGTGCAATCGATGCCGAAGCCCAAGAACCCTAGCACTGCGCGTATGGTGCAGTTGATGGGCCAGCTTGCACCGCTGGAGGGTTACAACCTGAGTCCGCTGGATGATGTGCGTTTTCTGCGTTCCAACCGGCCGCTGACGCGCACGCCGGTTTTATATGAACCGGGCATCGTCATCCTCTGTCAGGGGCAGAAACGCGGCTATCTGGGTGATGAAGTTTACATCTATGACGCCCAGCATTATCTGGTGGTGTCAGTGCCAGTGCCTTTTACAATGGAGACCGACGCTAGCGAGGCGGAGCCAATGCTGGCGGTGTACATACGTCTGGATTTCAATCTGGCCGGCGAGCTGATTCAGCAGGTAGATGAGGTATGGAACATCGGCGTGGCTCAGCCTATGGGCATGTACGCCTCGCCCATGGACGAACCGCTGCGCCAGTCAACCCTGCGTTTTCTGGAAGTCATGGGCGACTGCACCGACGCGCAAATCCTCGGACCAGCGATGTTGCGCGAACTCTACTACCGCATCCTCACTGGCGAACAAGGCGGCACCCTACGCGCGGCTATCGCACAGCAGGGTCAGTTCGGCAAGGTGACGCGCGCCATTCACAAAATCCACCGCTGTTACCAAGAGCGTCTGGATGTAGAAATCCTCGCTCAGGAAGCGCAGATGAGCGTGCCTAACTTTCATCTACATTTTCGCAAGGTGACCGATTCCTCGCCTATGCAGTACCTCAAGTCGACGCGGTTGCATCAAGCGCGATTACTGATGCTGCGTAACGACCTGACAGCGGCCAAGTCGGCATTTCTGGTGGGTTATGAAAGTGCTTCGCAATTTAGCCGCGATTTCAAGCGCCTCTTCGGACGCACGCCAATAGCGGAGGTGGCGTGGATGAAGCAGGCTTATGCGTTGCCGGCACCGACAACCCCTTCGCCCTTCGTGTCATCACACTGAGCTTCAAACAATCCTGCCTTGCCCGTCGCCAGTAGGCTTGGGAACGTGCGGATGGCGTGCCTGCCGACACAGCGGGCGAGTGAAGTTTCACATCTGCTGCCGCATAGATGAACACCCATCCAGGACTTGTATATTCAGGTGCCTATCAGAAAAGTTATCGCTCTACGGCGATGCATTTGATCTCCACGAGAAGGCCGGGGCGAGCCAGTTCACCGACACCTATGCATGTCCATGCACAAGTACTCCGAGGAAAGACTTTATCCTTCACGTGTCTAAAAATTGGCATGTGGCGGTGCATATCGACGTGATAAGTTGTCATTTCGACGACATCTTCAAATTCGCAGCCGCCGGCCTCCAAGACGAGCCGAAGATTGTCCCATGCTGCCAAAAACTGCTGCTCTGGGTCTTCGATAACTGATAATTCCGGCGTCCGGCCTACCTGGCCAGCGCAGTATAGAGTCTTTCCTACCTTTACAGCTGGTGCATAACCAGCATGTTCGCAGAGCAATTTCATGCCTTCTGGAACAATGAGCTGACGATCAGTCATGGTTGTGGAGCCCAAAATATAAACGGATACGAAAGCTAACTCACGTGCCAGAACAGCGCCCACTCGGGCCACGGGTCAACCCAGCCTCATAAAACCGCATTCGCCACTCTAGCAATCCGGGCCAGTAAGCGAACGACAGACCACTAATAAATAAAGGCGAGCATTGGCTTAGCTGCTGTATCCATAGAAATACTAGCCACGCGGCGAAAGAGCTATCGAGATCCGCCCGTTTAACGCCTTTACTCTGAAATTGACTTGTCGAGAAGGTGGCTGTCGACTGAAGAGGACTTGCGACGGCGGAAAATTCGTATGCCAGTCGACCGTAGCGGTGCTCTAACAATCTCAATCGGTAACCAGGTGAGGGTTATTGGGGAAAGAGCCACTGCGGTAGCGAACGCATTCAATCCCTCTTTGCAGATCACGTCAGAAGAGAATTCGCTTTCCTCGCCATTGAAAGTACACACGATTCGCTCATCAAAGGACTTTGAGTAGGGCCGTCTACCCTCCTCACTTCCGCAGATGTGTTTAATAACCTCACTGCTCTCCAGAACGTTTCGATCAGGGAAGTTGAAGTCCGCGATATCCAGGCCGCTGGCTCGCGTACATGGCAATGATCGGCCTGGTCTGCTGAAAGCACCGTCGGCGTTCCCGCGCCGTGCCAACGATTGAAGCAGTGCTCGTATCTCCGGCCGGCATGACAGGTTTGTGGTCGATTCCGATAACAGATGAGCCCGGGTTGTATCCGGCTCCTGCACAGATGATCTGGACTGGGCCTGCAATTGGGATTGGAAATCTGCTCCATGGGCCGTTGCCGACTTCTTATTTCCCGAAGTCGGCAACACTGATGAAGCTGGCGGTACCGCAGATATATCGGTCATGGGGACGCCTCATATCAGGTCTGGTGTCATGAGTCTCGCCAGCATTCCTGGCGTGGCTGTTCAGTTTTTGCGCCATCAGATCCCGCTGAACCAGTTGTATCCCTGGTCTTCCCAATACCCACCCGGGTTGTCGTTGCTCACGAAAATCTCGACAACATGCTTGGGGTTTTTGAATCCCAATTTGGTGGGTACTCGAACCCGCAGCGGATAGCCGTACTCGGGCGGCAACGCGACATCGGTGTAATCCAGCGCCAGCAGTGTCTGTGGGTGCAAGGCCGTCGGCATGTCCAGACTGGAGTAGTAACGATCAGCACATTTGAAACCGACAAATTTCGCTGTGGTGTCGGCGCCGATGTGTTCCAGGAAGGTTTTCAGCGGTACACCTCCCCATTGCCCGATGGCGCTCCAGCCTTCAACACAGATCAAACGGGTGATATCGCTACGTTGCGGCAGTTTGCGTAAGCTTTCGAGTGTCCAGGGGGCCTTGTCCCTGACCCGGCCGGAGACGGCGAGCGAGTAACTGGCGAGGTCCACCTCAGGGATATCGTCCTGACCATAGAATGCGTTGAACGGAAACGGCGTAGTGATCTGGGCGCGGGTGAAGGTCGGTGCCAGTTTCTGTCCGCTGAACAGCCACGCCTGGACCCGGTCGTTCCAGCGCGACATCGCCCAAAGTACTTTGTCGACCTGATCGCCGTCCTGCAGGTTGCAACCGGTCAGCATCGACATCGCGCCCACCGTCAGGCCGGCCCGAAGAAAATGCCGGCGCTGAATGTTTTCCAGTTCAAGCTGTTGCGCAGGTTCAAGCCTGACGCGCTGAACAGTTTTTCTAAGTTCAGTCACGGCCATTTTCCCCGGCATCAAGAGACCGCACTCCACCCGTAATCATTGGCAGCAGGGTTTTCGGTACCAAAATCACCAAGATCAGATGAACCACAACGAATGCAGCAATCATCGCCATCGCCCCGAAATGTACATAACGTGCAATGTCATAGCCGCCCAGTAGCGCGACCAACTCTTGAAGTTGAATGGGTTTCCAGATCGCTACGCCCGAGATGACGACGAGTGCGCCTGCCGCCAGCACGATCCAGTACATCAGGCGCTGCACTGTGTTGTAGACACCCTGTTCATGCACCAGCCGTAAGCGCAAAGCGTCCGTAAAATCATGCTTCAAGGCGGCAAGCCCGACGGGCAGCAGCTCGCGTTTGAAATGGCGACTGACCAACCCGTACAGCACATAGATTGCGCCGTTGATCAGCAGCAGCCACATGAATGCGAAATGCCAGGCCAGCGACCCGCCCAGCCATCCGCCCACAGTCACCGCCACCGGAAACCTGAAGCTGAACAGTGGCGAGGCGTTGTAAATGGCCCAACCGCTCATGAACATGCAGACCATGCAAACGGCGTTGAGCCAGTGGGTGAGGCGAACCGGCCAGGGATGAAGCTTTTTCTGTCTCACGTGGTTCCCCTTGCAAACCATCCATGTAGCGGAGCGTTGCCAGACGGCAGCGCCCCTGCCTTTTCAGGTGATTACATCGGTGGTTGGAAGCCATCCTTGCCAACCGCAATGCCACGCGCGGTGGTTCCATCCGCAGCCGGGAACACGACAATTTTCGCGCCTTTGACCAGTTCATCGGTTTTGCCTGACTCGACGTAGGCGATTGGCACATCATCCGGTACGACGATTTGTTTCTCGCCGCCCTTGTAGTTGACGGTCAATGTGCGACCGTCAGCTTTGGACAGCTTCCCCACGGTACCGTTGGTCATGGTGCCTGTGCTGCCATCCGCGTTCTGCCAGCCGTAATGACCTTCGCCACTGCCCTTGAGGCTGGCGTCGAATACCGTGACCTCCAGCGCCTTCAATGTTCCGTTGGTCTGCGGAATGGCCGCCGAGCCAATGAAGCTGTCGGATTTGATCGAGTCGATATTGGCCTTCGATACCCGGTTGATACTGGTCTTGTCAGTCAGTCCGATAGTCTGCTTAGCGCCCGAGCGGACAGTGAATGTCAGCGTATTGTTGCTGACACTTTCCACCGTGCCACGCAGTGGTTTGATTACCGGCATGTCGGCCGCGGTGGCAATGACGGCGGCACTGAGCATCAACAAACCGAACGTGGTAGACAGGGCGTGTTTGAGTTGCATGGCGACAATTCCTCATGGGTTGATGTGCCGCCATCCTCGTCCGCAGACCGGGACGTCACGATGACCGCCGAATGACATTTTTGTCATTCGCCAGCCCCTGCCCATGAATGACAGAAATGTAACCGACTGCGCCCGCTCATCCCGTTACACTGCACAACCGAAATACCGATGTCGCGGGCTGAATCCCGTCATGAAGAGACCCGAGCGCACCTCACGATGCATATCCTGCTGATTGAAGATGACACCAAAACAGGTGAGTACCTCAAAAAGGGGCTCGGCGAGTCCGGTTACAACGTCGACTGGACCCAGCACGGTGCCGACGGCCTGCACATGGCCCTGCATACAACCTACGACCTGATCGTACTGGATGTGATGTTGCCTGGGATTGACGGGTTTCAGATCATTGAGCTGTTGCGCGCCAGACAAGACGTTCCCGTACTGTTCCTCACCGCGCGCGACCAATTGCATGACCGCATTCGCGGCTTGGAACTGGGCGCCGATGATTACCTGGTCAAACCTTTTTCGTTTACCGAACTGCTGTTACGCATCCGCACCATTTTGCGTCGCGGTGTAGTTCGCGAAGCCGACCATTTTCACCTCGCCGACCTGGAGCTGGATCTGGTGCGGCGTCGCGTTACACGCCAACAGCAGGTAATCGTGTTGACCAACAAGGAGTTCGCCCTGCTGCATCTGTTTCTGCGTCGGGCAGGCGATGTGCTGTCCAGGACACAGATCGCTTCGGAAGTCTGGGACATGAATTTCGACAGCGATACTAACGTGGTGGACGTTGCGGTGAAGCGCCTGCGCAACAAGGTCGACCAGCCCTACCCGATCAAGTTGATCCATACCATTCGCGGTATCGGCTATGTCTGCGAGGTGAGGCCATGCGGACCCGACGTCAACCCTCTCTGACCCTGCGGTCGACCGTGGCGTTTTCCATGGTAGCGATGCTCGCCGTGGCCGGTGCGGGCGTTTACCTGTATCAGACGATGAAAGCCTCGGTTTTGGTGTACAGCGATCATGCGGTCATGGGCCGTCTGGAGCACTTTCGCAAGCTGCTGCACTACGAGCTCGCCATCGAGAAGCTGCGCGACAGCCCACAGATTTTCAAGAACATGCTCGACAGCGAAGACGACATCTTCATCATTGAAGAACCCGGGCAGCAACCGGTAATCCAGGTAAATCCACTCAACGTCACGCTGCCTGAACTGCCTGTGATCGGCCAGAATACAAAGCTGAGCGTCAGTGATCTGCGCAGCGGCGTGACCGACTCGGGAACAATGCTGCGCGCCGCTACCGTCGTCACGACGTCTGGTGGACGTGAAGTCCGACTGACAGCCGCACACCTCATGGGCAAGGAAATGGCTATGCTCGCGGCGTATCGCGAACGCATCTACCTGGCCGTTGCTCTTGCCTTTCTGGCGACAGCCTTGCTGGGCTACCTGGTACTGCGCCGAGGGCTGCGTCCGTTGCGCGAAATGGCCGCCCATGCGGCAGCCATCACACCCGAGCGTCTCCACAGCCGCATGGACAGCGCCGATACGCCGGTTGAACTGCAACAGCTGAGTGACGCCTATAACGCAATGCTTGATCGCCTTGCCCAGGGTTATCAGCGATTGACGCAATTTTCCGCTGACCTTGCCCATGAAATCCGCACGCCGGTGGGGTCGCTTATGGGGCATTGTCAGGTCGCCCTTCGCCAGCGGCGCAGCGAGGACGACTATCAGGCACTGATCGCTTCAAACCTTGAAGAGCTCGAACGGATCTCGCGCATCGTCGAAAGCATTCTGTTCCTTGCGCGCGCCGATGAAGCGCAAGCGGTGGTGGAGCGCCAACAACTATCGTTGCATGACGAATCTCAGCGCATTGCTGAATATTTTGAAGGCTTGGCTGAAGAGCGGCGAATGAGCTTCCAGATAACAGGCGATGGCAACGTGCTCGCGGATCCATTGCTGCTGCGCAGAGCCTTGAGCAACCTGGTGGCGAACGCGATTCGCTACGCCTACGAGGGCACCGAGATTGTGATGCGGGTGACGGACTCCCACAGCGGTGCGCGGATTGAAGTGGAGAACCAAGGTCCTGTACTGAGCGACGAAACCCTGGGCAAACTCTTCGACCGTTTTTACCGCGGCGATGCGTCTCGCCAGCAGAACTCCGACTCCTACGGCCTTGGCCTCGCCATCGTCGTGGCAATCATGCAACTGCATGGAGGTCACGTGCGTGTCGAACAGCCAAAGCCTGGGATTATCCGTTTTTCGCTGTCATTCCCTGGAGCTTGAACGATATCAACGGGCAGCACTTGTCGTTCGCTGCCCTCACTGAAAGTCATGCGAGCAGGTCAACTTTCTGAGGGCTTGCTCAGGCTCCGATGCTCGATCGGCGCATACGTTTCTTCGCCGGCTATGGGTACCCAATCATTTAACGGTGTCAGGAAGTGCAGTTCAAAACGACGTGACAGGAACGCCCATTTTCCGTCCCGACGTTCAAACCTGTCGTAGTACAGCCCGCTGACTTGAACCGGGCCTTTTTCAATGTCATGGAACAGGCAATCCGCAGCCACCGTACCCATCGCGCTGTCACCTTTGATTTCGATCAACGGGTTGGCCATCCAGTGGTGCATATGTGGCATCTGGCGCCAGCTGTTTTGCGCCATCGCGAGGATTTCATCACGACTTTGGGCATTGCCGAAACCTGGTAAATCCAGTGTCGATTCCTCGTGCCAGATACCGCTCAGGAGCGACACGTCGATGCGGTCGAAGGCATTGGCGTAGGCGCTGATCAGCGACTCGATGGCGGCGCGACTTTCCAGGGCGTCCAGTCGGGTGGTCAATTCTTCAATGTTCATGAGGAGGTTTCCTGCTGAGGCTTCGCAAAAGCGACAAAGCAACCCTCTGCGAGGGCTGCACTACGGTTGAGCAAGTGCTCAGATCTGCGACAGGCCGCCATCGACCATCAGCTCCACACCGTTGACATATTTCGCATCGGCGGATGCAAGGAACAGCGCTGAGGAGGCGATTTCTTCAGGCTGGGCCATATACCCCAGCGGAGTGATCTGCTCGACATGTTGGCGCAGCGCGACAATGTCGCTTTCGCTCATCTTCAAGCCGTTATCCATCAGAGGGGTGCGAGTGAAGCCAGGGCTCAGAACATTCGCTCGAATCTTGCGATCTTTGAGTTCGTTGGCCCAAGTCCTTGCGAAGGACCGCACTGCAGCCTTGGAAGCGTTGTAGAGACTCAACCCTTCCATCCCATTGCTGGAGCAAATAGATGCCGTCAACACGATCGAAGCGCCATTTTTCAACAACGGCATCAACGTCTGGACGGTAAAAAAAACGCCCTTCACGTTGATGTCGAACATGTTGAAATAAGCCGCCTCGGTGGTCTCGCCCAGCGGATTTTTTTCACAAATACCCGCATTGGCGAACACAGAGTTCAACTGATCGTTGCGGGCTTCGATTATTGCCTTGAGCTTATCGAGATCAGCCTGGCGGGCGACATCGGAAATGACCGCGACCGCTCTATCGCCAAGCTTGGCCACCGCCGCCTCCAGCGTGGCTGCAGAACGCCCAGTGATGTAAACACGCTTGGCTCCCTCGGCAATCAAACCCTGCGCAATCGCAAACCCGATCCCGGTGGATGCGCCGGTGACGACTGCAACCTGATTAGCGAATTTACCTGACATATCTGACTCCTCAGCCTTGGTTGTGTGGATCGACTGGAACCACAATGCGGCCATTTTGAGAGGAGTCAGGCGCTGAGCGGCACTGCCATAAATGAACATTGGCCGTTCAATTATGTGAGGCGTAAGCGAAGGCCTGATCGCTTAGATTGGAACCAGTTGATTCAGAACATGACCCGCAATCGAGAATATTCTGGAACCGAAGGGTTTCAGGAAGGAGATCTTATGCCTCAGACAAAAATCGCCCCCCCGGAACCGCGGCGCTGGTTGATGTTCGCCATCTTGTTGGTCGGTGCGTTTTTACCACCGCTGGATTTTTTCATCGTCAACGTAGCGCTGCCCTCAATTCAGGATTCGCTGGGCACAGCCTCCTCTGCCGAACAGCTGATCATCTCTTCATATGCGGCGCTTTATGCCGTGACACTGATCACCGGTGGACGGCTTGGAGACATCTTTGGCCGCATGAGAATGTTCTTCGTTGGCCTGATTGGCTTTGCCGTCGCCTCACTGATCTGCGGTGTTTCCGAGTCATCCTGGGTGTTGATTGCCGGACGTTCGCTGCAAGGCGTGACGGCAGCGGTCATGGCGCCCCAGGCACTCGCCTCTGTGCAGGCTATATTCCCCGAGTCCGAAAAGCCCTTGGCACTGAGCCTTTATGGCGCGGTCTTTGGCCTGGCGTCCGTCATCGGCCAGGCACTTGGCGGGATATTGATATCGCTCAACCTGATGAACTTAGGGTGGCGGGCGATATTTCTGGTGAATTTACCGATTGCGTTGCTGGTCGTTCTGATTGCCATTCCCGTGGTCAAGGAAACCCGCGCGAAACAGACCAGCAAGCTGGATCTGGGCGGAACGCTATTGTCCATGGTGACGCTTGGGGCTCTGATCGTTCCACTGATCGAGGGGCGTGAAGCGGGCTGGCCTTTGTGGGCCTGGCTGTCGCTGGCGGCGGTGCCGCTGCTGGCCTGGCTGTTCTGGCACTACGAAGCCCGTTTGCATCAAGCGCAAGGCGCACCGTTGCTTAATCCTGCCGCACTGCGCGCGCCTGGGCTGGGCCGGGCGTTGCTCGTCGCCCTGACCTTTTACGCGATCGGCGTGTTTTTCCTGCTGTTTTCCATTTATTTACAGGGAGCATTGCATACGAGCCCACTCAGTGCAGGTCTGGTCTTTCTTCCTTTCGGCGCGGGATTTCTGCTGGGACCGCTCGCCACCCATCAGTTCCGGCGTTTTCTCGGGGATTACGTGAACCCCTTCGGAATGGGGCTGGAAGTGCTGGGGTTTGTGCTAATGGCCAGGCTCGTAGCAAAGACGCCAATGACCGTCAGTCCCGCGGCGCTGCCCCTTGCCATCATTCTCTTTCTGATCGGTTTCGGACAAGGATTGGCCCTTCCGACATTGATGCGCATGATCACAGGACGTGTGGCGCCCGCGTACTCCGGCATGATTGCGGGCATTACCAGCTCCACCCTGCAAATCAGCACATCACTGAGCGTCGCAATAATAGGCGGCATTTTCTACACCCTTCTCGGCACGGATACGGACGCGGCTGCCATCACCCACGCCTTCACCGTCTCCATACTCTGCATTGCGGCGTGCCTGGCGGTAGGCGCGGGACTAAGTCTTACCCTGGCGCGCCAACCTGCTGCAGAGTTGCAAACAGCGACCATGCGCGCAGCAGAGTGAGTCAACCGGCTGCCTGATTGCCGACCATGATGGAAGCAAGGTCGGCAAGAGCACGAAGGCTGTCCATCTGGCGCATGTCCTGGTGGTAACCCATCCATATGTCGCGGCCCGGGGGCGGTTCATGCGGATCAATCAGCCGCAGCGCCGTTAACTGGTCACCCAGGGCGCGGGGCAATACGGCGACGCCCTGCCCTTGCGCGCACATTTGCGCCTGGACTGTGCGGCTGCTACTGGTGAACACGGTACGGGCCAGAGGGTAACGCTGCTGCAGCCACTGCACATCGGGATAATGAGACTGGGCAACACTCATGGTGATCAAACCAAGCCCGTCGCCCTGTGGCTCGGGGTCAGCAGATCCGACGGCGGCATACAACCCATAGCTCAGGGTAGTCAGCTTGCGGTGAACAATATCGGGTTCGGTGAAAGGAACGATTCGAAACGCGATGTCGGCGTCGCGGCGAGCCAAGTCAAACAATCGATGCCCGGCGATGACCTCGGGCACGATCAGCGGATAACGTCGTCCCAGTTCGTTCAGGACCGGGGCGAGCACATAACAGGCGAACCAGTCAGCGCAAGAAATGCGCAACACGCCTTCGGGCTGTGCGCTGTCCCCCGCAAGGCGCCTTTCGATTGCCAATGCACTTTGCTCCATTTCTTGCGCCAGGCTGAGTAGCTTTTCGCCGCTGTCGGTCAGTACCAGACCTTGGGCGGTACGAAGAAAAATGGGCTGGCCACTGGACTGCTCAAGCACCTGCAAGCGCCGCCCCACGGTCGGATGGCTTACGCCCAACAGCTTGGCGGCAGCGCCCAATGACCCGCTGCGGGCAATCGCGAGAAAGACCCGCACATCACTCCAGTCCATGCTCTACCCCGTACAAAAATGAACAGTGAGAGTGCAGCAATGGCACTGCCGTAGCAATCCCACGCCGGACATACTTGTCCGCATTCTCCTTCGTCGAATACCAACCGGGGACTGCAAATGAAGATAGGTTTTATCGGTGTGGGAAGCATGGGCAGAGCAATCATTCCACTGCTCGTCCGGGCAGGCCATCACGTCTCGGCATGGAACCGTAGTCACGCGGCGATCATGGATCTTGAAGGCGTAAGTATTCTCGAATCGCCGACCTCGGCCTTTGAGCAAGAGGTCGTCATCAGCCTGCTGGCCGATGATGCCGCCGTCAGGGAAGTGCTGCTGTCCAGCGCGGCTCTGGAAAATGCAGATAAGACCTGCGTGCATGTCGTGATGTCGACTTTGTCGCCTTCGCTCATGGTCGAGTTGCAGGGCATGCATGATGCGATCGGCATGGCACTGGTCGCGGCGCCGGTTTTCGGCGTGCCCGCCGTAGCCGCGAACGGCGAGTTGAATATCCTGGCGGCCGGATCGCAGCAAGCGGTCTCGACGGTTCAACCGCTGTTTGACCTGCTCGGGAAAAACACCTGGTATCTGGGCGATCAGCCTGAACACGCGTGTATCGCGAAAATCGCCGGCAACATGATGATCACCCAAGCCATCCAGTCGCTGGGCGAAGCAACCGGACTCGTTCAACGTCACGGACTGAGCCCTTCTATTTTCGTCAACCTCATGACCCAGACCCTGTTCGCCTGCCCTAGTTATCACCGGTATGGGCAGAACATCGTCAACAGCAGCTTTGAACCGGGTTTCAAACTGTCTCTTGGCCTCAAGGATATAAATCTGGCTATTGATGCGGGCCGTCTCAAGGACCTGGAACTGCCGGCAGCCGATGCCGTGCGATCGAAAATGACATCCGCAGTAGCCCGAGGAGATGGACACAAGGACTGGTCGGTTTTCGCTGCGCAGACAGTTACCCAATCAACCGATCATGCCCAGCAACCCTGGCGAAGCGCACCGATAAAACGTACGCGGCGTGGCAACTTCTGGGGGACGGGAGCCCGCGTTACCCAGAACGGTAAAAACTTTCAGAAAGGTCCGATGTACGTAGCCTGGGAATCCCCCGAGCACATCACTCAACCCTATCCCGTGGTGCTGGTGCACGGTGGCACGCTGCAAGGCACTGAATGGCTGGATACCCCCGATGGTCGTCCGGGATGGGCACAGCGGTTCCTCGAAGCGGGCTTTGTAGTCTTTCGCGTCGACCGACCGGGTCACGGACGATCGCCCTATCATCCCGACATCATGGGGCCGATGGGACCCGCGTTTTCCTATGAGCGCGCCCGCGAAGTCTACTTTCCAGAAGGAGGAGGAGAAACACAGTGGCCGTTTGAGCTGGACGATGAAGCGGCTTTTGACGCCTTCATTGCAGCTTACGGCCCCATGCCGGCCGACCTTGCGGCATCGCAGACCCTAGACGCGGATCGACTGGCCGAACTGCTCGACAGAATCGGTAAGGCCATCATCGTTACGCATTCCGCTTCCGGGCCGAGTGGCTGGTTGGTCGCCGATCGTCGACCCGACCTGATCGCAGGGATTGTGGCAGTGGAGCCTATGGGGCCGGTGTTTGGCCATACGCCGGGTATAGGCAGCCTCGAATGGGGACTGACCGCCGCCCCTTTAACCTTTGATCCGCCTCGCGCAACGGCGGAGCAAGTCCGCACAGCAGAACCTTCAACCCTGAAAATTCCCGGATTGCAGGGCGTTCCGGTAGCGCTGGTGACAGGTGAGACATCTGCATTTGCTTCTTACGCCTCCAGCATTGTCCCTTTCCTGCGAAATGCCGGTGCCAACATTCACCACCTTGATCTACCGGCACTGGGTATTCACGGCAATGGCCACGGATTGATCTATGAACGCAATTCAGACTCGGCTTTCAAGGTAGTCACGCAGTGGTTGGAGAAATCGTTGAACATGCCCGATCCCGCGTAAAGCGCCTGCTCAGGTTCTCCGTCCAATCATGAAAGGACCAAGGAAGGTTACAGACAAGCCCCTTAGAACAACTGCCACGAGGTTATCCATGGAAAATTCCGACATCACGCGTCAACTCTCGGCAATCAGACAAACCATCGACAATATCGACGCTGCACTCATCCACATGCTTGCTGAACGGTTCCGCTGTACTGATGAGGTCGGCTTGCTCAAAGCCCGACATCAATTGCCTGCGGTGGACAAGAAGAGAGAGCAGCATCAATACGAACGTCTGACAGCCCTCGCCCAGGAGGCCAACCTCGATACGGCCTTCGTCCAGAAGCTGATGCAGTTTGTCATCGGTGAAGTGGTCGACCGTCACAGACAATTTGCGGCCGGGCATGACCCAAGATTCTGCAAGGGCGCTGTCCTCAGGACTGAACACACCACCGGCTAACCCGCGGCCTCCCCCAATAGACGCCCGGGAGTTGCTGATAGATCGCAAACAATTCGATAGAGAGCGACTGAATAAGCCCCTTCCTCCGACCGATTCCTGCAAGGCAATTAGACAATCAAGACGAGCAGAACCGCATGAGATGGCCAACGATCGATCAAATTCGCAGTTTCACTGTTTTACCCTCTGGCTACACATGGGATTACCTGAAACGCGAGGAGATCAATGCAGCGATAATTTTTTTCCAGACGTGGTTCCCCTCCATTAGGGTGGGGTTAGGGAGCCCTTTTCTGAACCAGCGATTTTATGAAGACAACGTGGTGCTCGAAGACGATCTGGAGCGGGGAATGTTCGCTATCGTGGTCCGCCAGAACCATGAAATCGTCGCTATAGCAACGTGGGAAAAAATTGACGACGCTGATGTCATCTTCGGGCGAGTGGGCGCGGTAGCCAAACATCATAGACAAACCAAACTGGCCGTAGCTGCCCAAGACCTCGGAGAAAAAATGGGAAGGTCCATGGGCGCGGGCTTGATCTATGGTATGGCGACAACCAGCGCTCCGTATATGCAACAAGCATTGGAGCATGCGGGTTACAAAGCCGTAGGAATAATGCCTGGCTTAGACCAAGAGGAAACAGAGCCAGGAGTCGTGCGCAGGGTGTACGAAGTTATCTACGCAAAACGACTCGCCCCCCACTCAAGTTTTCTGATTCCTTCAGTACACAACCTCACACCGACCGTCGCTCGGCTTTATGCAGAAATATTTCACGAAACAACCAAGATTGACTGAGACGCGAGCATAAATACCGGGATGCTTCTGATCAAAAAGATTCCCGCTCACGCTTATTGCGTTGCTAGGGAGCACCGCTTTAGCGTGCCTGCCAAAAGAACGCGAAGGCGCACCGAATACCCGCTACTACCATACTGGAGCCAGTCGCAGGTCGCCGTTCAAGATCACTCGCACACTCGATGCGATTGGGGGCAAAAGTAGGAAAAAATAACAGCATTATCGACCGAAAAACGCCTTCCTAGAGCCCAGTCAAAATGTTCTTCGGCGACCCTGAGAGTCTTTAGGCGTTGTCGGGCAGGCTGTTTAGCTGAGCATTTCTGGCTTTTCATAGGCCACGGAGATCCATTCACTTCCAGACGATTGCTACATTGGGGGCATATCTGAGGGCATACTTTGGATGGTCTGAAAAGGATGCCCCCAGCCTAAGGCCAAGTGGGCTATTGATGAGGATAGCTCCGACCGGACACTCTGCGATTCGATAGACCGGCCTGAAGCTTTCAGCGGAACGGTGGACACTGGAATCGACGAGCGAACAACACCACCTCCGTACAGACTCGTTTTCCGGGATTGTCGTTGCTTACCCGAGGTCTTCCTCTCGATGGCGTGATGCCCAGGTCGTACATCTTTGTCAGTAACGTCACCGATTTCATTGGTGCGCCGTTGTCCGAGTGAAGCACCAGCGGCTGGGGAAAACTCGGCCGGGTTCATGCGCGATGTGGACCTGGACAAGGCCGTCAACGGCATCATCGAAGCGGGCTTTTTGCACTCCGGGCCAATCTGCGCCGCAGCCGAACGCTTCTTCGTGCATCGTTCACAGATCGAAGCGGTCATGGACAAACTGGCCCAGCGCCTGAGCACGCTGAATATCGGCTCGCCCCTGGATGAGCGCACTAAATTTGGCCCGGTCAACTACCGCCAGCATCAACTCAAACTCGGCGAGTTTTTCGCCAAGACCCGCGCCGAAAACAACACCATCATTCACGGAGGCAACCTGATCGACCGCCCAGGCTGTAACGTCGAGCCGACGATCATCCTCGCCAACAGTGTCTGCGACACCCTGCTCAACGAGGAAACCTTCGGGCCCATCGCCACGCTCTTACCGTCCGACAGCGAAGAAAAACTGCTGGCTTTGATGAACCCTACGGCTTGAGCGCCAGCCTCTGGACAAACGACTTGAGCAAAGCCCTGTGCATGGTGCCTGCCATCGAAGCCAGCACGGTGTGGGTTAACATGCACACGATGCTGGACTCGGCGGTGCCATTTGGCGGCAACAAATCCTCAGGAATAGGCCGGGAGTTCGGCAGCGCATTCATTGATGACTACGCCGAGCTGAAGTCAGTGATGATTCGCTACTGAGCCCAATCTCGACATTTTTCGATTTTCATGTAACGGCTTTTGCAGCTCTGGCGATCAAACAACGCTAGAGTATTTGATGTCTCACATAAGGAATTGACAGATGTTCATTGGACGACTCGCCGAACTGACCGGCTGCACCCCAAAAGCCATTCGACTGTACGAGCAAATGGGCCTGATCAACGAGCCGGAGCGTGAGGGGCGCTATCGCCTCTACAATGCTCACCACTTGGAAATCGTCCACCTCATACGCAAGGCGCAGGTGGCCGGGTTCAAGCTGGCCGAGATGAACCCGCTGATTGCCGCAAAAAACAAGTTGAAGTCCTTTCCGCTAGCGTTGGCCAACCAGGCCGTCGACGACAAGCGCCGGCAAGTCCAGGACAGGATCGCCGAACTGCAGGCGCTTGATCTTCACTTGATTGAACTCAAAAGCGAGATGAACTCAATGTTTGCGCCTCGCCCTGTGGCGGGTCTTAATAAGGTTGATGCGCCTGTCTGTGCAGATAAGCAAACGCTTGCCTCAAGGCCACTTCAGGCGGCCGTGGGTTGAAACCCAATTCGTTTTTCGCCTTGGTAATGTTGTATTCCTGCGCCACGTTGTGAAACAGGCGCACCTGGCTCAAGAGCAACTGGGCGGGTATGCCCATTAATTGCGCCCAGCGTTCCTGCAGCCAGGCCACGCCCAGCAGTAGCCAGCGTGGCGCTGAGACAGGCTGGCGATACCCAGGCGCCTGGGTGTTGGCGGCCGCGATCAAATCGCTGAGCGGCGACGAACGCTCATTGGCCAGGATATAGCGCTGCCCCGGCCGGCCCTTTTCGGCGGCGAGTATCATCCCGTCGGCCACATCACGAACATCGACGAAGTTGAAACGAAACCCCGGATCAAAGGGCATCTGCCGCCGCCGAACCGATTGAAGGAAGCCCATGGTATCCGTGAGGTAGCCGGCATTGGGGCCAACCATGGCCGAAGGCAATACCGATACCATGCTCAACCCCAACGCCTCAGCGCACTGCCAGGCTGCCTGCTCGGAGAGAATCTTCGATTTGTAGTAGGCGTTTTCGCTTTCCGTATTCCAGTGCGCCTCATCCAGCGCCGTACCATCATGACCGACGGCGGCCACCGAACTGACGTAGACCACACGCTGCACACTCGCCCGTGAAGCGGCTTGCAGCACACGCCGTGTGCCCTGGATATTCGGCTCGACAATCTCGGCCTGCGGGTTGCGCGCCCAGTGCTTGAACACGGCCGCCACTTGAAACAGTACCTCCACGCCCTCCAACGCCTTGTCCAAGGCCGCACTGTCCATTAACTCGGCATACACCAACTCGCAGTCCAGCCCGGCAAAGGGTGCGTGGTTATGGATATCACGAACGCCGGCTCGAACCCGATAGCCCTGGCCGAGCAACGCTCGCACCAAGGTATTGCCCAGATGGCCGTTGGCCCCCGTCACCAGACATAAACCTTTCACAGGAACTCCTTGTTGGCAGCGCGCCAGAGTGTGCGCTTGAAAAAAGCATACGAGGTGTCCCATGGGGCAGAGTCAAGTAATCGTTGGTACGTTAGTTCAGTTTTCTGATTTCAGCGCCTCGGACGCATCTAGACACATCTATAATGAGAACTTAGCAAAATATCATTGTTTGGCCGTTATGACACGAACGTACCAAGTTTAAAAAACATCATATAAAACAATATCTTAATCATCTGCCCCTTAGGACAGATGTTCTTCAGGGACCCGGATAGCTTGTAATAGAACTTCATGGCCAGAGTACGACATTACTGCCCACGGCTTTCTCGCGACTGTCATTGAGACGCGGCCACAGCTGCTGGCCTGGCGCCACAAATGGCAAGGCATGGCCTACGTGGTCCAAGAGCTAGCAGAGCGCGAATTGAGCCCAGCTTTGGGCCGAGAACCGGATGTATTATCCGGCATCCGCGAAGAAGTCATCGATCTGGAATAGGATTACACCCACAACTACGCCACCTGGTATCCCTCAGGTAAGTGACCCGGCCCACGATCAGCATCGCTTCCGCACCCCGGCGCCAGGAAACGATGCGGCATGCCTGATATCCTTCCCTGTCAGGAATCCAAGCCCCAGCGCTTTCAAGGACGTAGTAAATGAATTCGCAAAATATCGTTCGCTACTGGCACTCCGTCGAGCTGCTGCAACCTCAGGCAGTCCCAAAGCTGAAAAAGCGCGACAGCGACTACCAGCCGTTTTTCCAAGACATCCCCACCTCGGCCCAAATTCTGCCTTGGATGCCAGCCAACCTACTGAGCCGGCAGCGCCTGCCCAACAAGCGCGTATGGAGCCACACGCTCTACGCGCACCTCTACAGCAACGTAGACGTTTCTCGCCAGTTGGAAGCGCTTTACGGAGCCGACAAAGGCTACAAGGAGCCACAGCATAGGCTCTCCGCCTTGTACGCGCTCAAGTTCAACGATCAGGGAATGATGCTGGTCGACAGCCTGGTGTTATCCAGCGAGGCATGGTTCGTCGGCTGCGCCATCAACCAGAAAGATTGGACACGCGGCTTCGAGGAGACCCAGGACTTTCTTCGCGAACAGACTAAAAGTCTACTCGGTGGCGTAGTCTTGGCGACCGACCTTTCGCGCCTGACAAACTATATTCGTCAGGCCCTGGGGCTCGATGATTTTTTCGCAGACGAGTCGCGCGTACACCGTTTCCGTTCAGCACCGATTAACCCCAACAAGCCCGAACAGGAAGACGACCCGCTCAACAGCTTCCTACTGAGCGATCTGGCCGACATGGCCGATGCCCTGGCACGTGGCGAAACAAGCGAGCCTTTAGCCCGTTACCTGAGCCACCACGACTCAACCCAGCGCCTGCATCTCGACAAACCCGAAGCAGATCTGGCGCTGATCGACCGCCTTGCGCCCTCGCGTTATGCAGCAGGCTGCTGGCCTGCCGAACGGCATTTGGGGTTGGTGCACTCCCAACAACTGGCAGTCAACAGCCTGCTCCAGACCCTCAGCAACGGCACCGGCATCATGGGCGTCAACGGTCCGCCGGGTACCGGGAAGACCACCCTGCTCCGGGACCTGATTGCGGCGGTGGTGACCCAACGAGCCGACGTGTTGGCCTCGCTGGGCAGGGCCTCGGATGCCTTCATCCAGGACGGTCGCGAATCCGCCAACGATGGCGGACGTGAGCGCTTTGCCTATCAACTCAATCCACGCCTGTTTGGCTTCGAGATGGTGGTAGCCTCCTCCAATAATGGCGCCGTGGAGAACGTAACGCTCGAGTTGCCCCAACTGGATAAAGTTGACCCGTCCTGGCTGCCAGATGCCGAGTACTTCAGTGAACTGGGCGAGCTCACCAGCGGCAAGCCAGCATGGGCAATGATCTCTTCGGCACTGGGTAGCAAAGCCAAGCGCACTCAGTTCGTCGACCGCTTCTTTTATGGCAAGCGTCCGCCCAACGCGACGAAGACTAGAGACGAATCCGCGCCCTCCCAACCAACATCTCTCGACAACAGCGACTTGGGCGAGGATATGTACGACGGCGATCCAACGCCCGAGGCGTCCGTAGCGAACAGCACGGACGATCAGCCAGCCCCCAAAGGCATGCGCGAATGGCTGGCCGAGCAAGCCGCATACATGAAGTCGCTCTCGTCCACCGATAAAAACATGCTCTGGCGCGCCGCCGTCAAGCAATACCAGGACGCCAAGAGCGCCGAACAAGCGTTACGCGCTCAAGCCAGCGACATTCTCGAACGGATTCAGGCAGTGATCAGCGCCAAGGCCCGAGTACATCAGAAGGAACAGGAGCGCCAAATCCGTCTGACCCTACGCAGCAGTCTTAATGACGAACAAGCCAAGCTGGAAAGACGGCAGCTCACGTCCGCCCGCGAGCAACTGCAACGCGAGCTTCAGGTCCTTGAAGCACACCTGGCAAAAAAACCGGGGTTTCTCGCCAACCTATTCAGCCTCTGGGGGGCTCATCGCACGTGGGCAGCCCGGCAACGCCTGCTCGATAGCGCCCACGCCTTGGCCAAGGACGCCTTCGACAGTGTTCAACGTCAAGTGCAACGACTCGTCGGCCAGCTCACTGAACTCAATCGACAATTGGCTAAGGATGAACAGGAGATCAACGAAGCCGTACTCCACGCCTCCCTGCAGATCGAAAAGGCTCGCAACATTGCGCAGGCTGGCGGGGCCAAGCACCTGCAGGTCTGGCTCGAACAAGGCCGGATCGGTAGAGGCAGCGATATAGAGCTGCTCGAACCTTGGATAATCGAAGGCTCGCGCCAGGCCCGGGCAAAGGTATTCATCGAGGCACTCAAGTTGCACCGCGTGTTCTTCCAGATCGAAGCCTCGCGCTTGCGCGCAAACCTGGACTTCATCACTAGTACGCTCACCGGCAGTCGATACCGCGGAGTGTCCCCAGCCGTGGTGCGTTCGGCATGGGCATCACTGTTCATGGTAGTGCCAGTGCTTAGCAGTACCTTCGCCTCGTTCGCCCGCTCTTTCGGCAGCCTTGGCTGCGGGGAAATTGGCTGGTTGTTGGTGGATGAAGCCGGTCAAGCTACCCCACAGGCTGCGGTGGGTGCCCTGTGGCGTGCTCGCAGGGCTGTGCTGGTTGGTGATCCGCTACAATTGGAGCCGATCGTTACCGTATCCGATGCCGTACTCGAACACATGCGCAACCGCTATCAAGTCGACGCTCACTGGTTGCCCAATCGCCAGTCTGCTCAGACCTTGGCCGACCAAGCCACTCCTTGGGGTCGTATGGCGGGCCCTAAAGGCAAGAAATGCTGGGTCGGCCTGCCATTGGTGGTGCACCGTCGCTGTGACAAACCGATGTTCGACCTTGCTAATCGCATCGCCTACGACGGAGCCATGGTCTATGGCACCCTCGCGCCTTCGCCCGTCAAGGAAACGCCGGCCCGCCTACCCACCGGCTGGGTGCACGCGAGTGGCCGTTCTTCTGGCAATTGGGTCGACAGTGAAGGCAAGGTGCTAGAACGGCTGTTGGCCATGCTTGATGGCGACGGTGTGCCGCTGGATAGCATCGCCGTTATCACACCCTTTCAGGACGTGCGTAACCAACTCAAGGATCGATTACACGACAAGATCGTACGCGGCACGATTCACACCATGCAAGGAAAGGAAGCAGCAGTGATCATCCTCGTCCTGGGCGGAAGCAGTGAAAACGGTGGCGCTCGCGAATGGGCCGTTTCCAAGCCTAATCTGCTCAACGTCGCTGTCACCCGCGCCAAGCGCCGCTTGTACGTGATTGGAGATCGGAATGACTGGGCGCAACGCAAGCTTTTCTGTGAGGTTATGGAGTTGCTACCGGCTCACCCCCGGATGACGGCCGACAGCCCTGCATGAGCAAGTGGCTGTCGTGGGTCAGACTGTAGTGGTCTAATGAAACCGGACACCCATTTAGGCGAGAATGCTCGCCAGATCGAGGTGTCAGATGACCAAACAGCGCCGTTCCTTTTCTGCTGAATTCAAACGCGCAGCTGCCGGCCTCGTGCTTAAGCAAAACTACAGCTACATCGAAGCCAGTCGTTCACTCGGCGTCGGCGAGTCAGCGCTACGCCGCTGGGTTGAGCAGGTTCAGAAGGAACGCCAAGGCGTCACCCCGCAAAGCAAAGCGCTAACCCCGGAACAGCAAAAAATTCAGGAGTTGGAAGCTCGGATCGCTCGCCTTGAGCGAGAGAAATCCATATTAAAAAAGGCTACCGCGCTCTTGATGTCGGAAGATCACGAGCGTACGCGCTGATCAATCAGCTGAGCGTCCATGAGCCGATTGCCTGATGTCGAGCGGCTTCGGTTGTGCAGTCGGGTGAGCGAGTTGTTTTCACAAAGTCGCTGTGCTGCCGGCAGCCGTAGCATTATCTCGTTGATGCGTGACGATGGTGAGCAACCGGTCGGTTCAAAGTGCGCAGCTTGATGCGTGAGCTTGACCTCGTGAGCAAACAGCCAGGTTCTCATGCCTATAAACGTGCGACAGTCGAACGGTTGGATATCCCGAACATCTCTGATTCATCACTGCTCTCCCGTAACCCGTGTTTTGCTCTTCGTCAAAGTCAGGCTCAACAGGACCGAAATCAAGATGATGCCGCCGACTGTGGTCAGCGACCATTGGATCGGCACGTGCCACCACGGCGCGATCAGCATCTTGCCGCCGATGAACATCAGCACGATGGCCAGGCCATACTTGAGCAAGTGGAAGCGGTCGGCCATGTCCGCAAGCAGGAAATACAGTGCCCGCAGGCCCATGATGGCGAAGATGTTGGAAGTGAACACGATGAAGGGGTCGGTGGTAACGGCGAAGATAGCCGGGATGCTGTCAACAGCGAATACCAGGTCGCTGGCCTCGATCAGTACCAGCACCAGGAACATCGGCGTCGCCCAGCGCAGGCCGTTCTGGCGCACAAAGAAACGCTCGCCGTGAAAGCCGTCGGTGATGCGAAGATGCCTGCGCAGCCAGCGCAGCAAAGGGTTCTTTTCGAGGTCTGGCTGCTGGTTGGCGAAAATCAGCATCTTGATGCCGGTGATTACGAGGAAACCACCAAAGACATAGAGTAGCCAGGCAAACTCCTGCACCAGCCAGACACCGGCGAAAATCATACCGGCGCGCATGATGATCGCACCGAGCACGCCGTAAAGCAGGACGCGGCGCTGCAACTCTGGCGGCACGGCGAAGTAGCCGAAGATCATCACGAAAACGAACATGTTGTCGATCGACAGCGACTGCTCGATCAGGTAGCCCGTCAGGAATTCGAGCGTGGTGCGCTGGGCCACTTCGGCACCGAACGTGCTGCGCAAATACCACCACAGCAGGAGGGCGAAGACCAGCGCCAAACTCATCCAGGCGGTGACCCAGGCCAGCGCTTCGCGCGCCGAAACACGATGCGCCTTGCGCCCGCCGAAGACGAACAGATCGAGCGCCAGCATGGCAAGGACGAACACGATGAAGGCGGCCCACATCCAGGGTTCGCCAACGCTGATTGCGGTCATCTAAGGTCTCCTCGTGATGCAGCAATAGACTTGAGGAATCATGCTAATGAGCCGATCACATCAATAAAAATCGTTTATTCGATGCGAATAGTTCGTTTTTTACGAAGTAACGAAGACAACGCAAGAGGCGATGCGCACGGCTCCAGCAGCCTCGTTTAATGCTCGATCGAGATGGAAAGATCTGCAGACCATTCGAATGCTTGCCAACTGCCAAACCTATCAACGACTCTTTCTGGTCGCAGGCCCAACCATGCGTCACTCGCCGGCGATGGAGCGGGCAATCGCACTGGCCGACGCTACAGGCGCAGCGCTGCATATCGCGGTGTTCATCGAAGACTTCGACCTTATGCGGTTAATGAGCAACAGTGAACAGCTTCGTGAGAGTTGCCGGCAGGAGAACCTGCAGTGGTTGAAGGATGAGGCCGAACTCATGCGCAGGAAGGGCATCAATGTGACCACCGAAGTTGCATTGACCCGTGACCCGCTGCAAGAGATCCTTGGGCGTGTGGCTGAAATGCAGCCGGACCTGATTATCAAGGACGTACATCATGAATCAGCGCTCAAACGCGTATTCGTCACGCCTTTGGATTGGCAGTTGTTGCGCGAATGTCCGCCCCCGTACATCTGGTCAGCGAAGTCAGGTGTCCGCTTCCTCGGGTGATTGTGGCAGCGGTTGACCCATCGCATCCAGAGGGTCAGATCAGCGGAATCAACGACAGCGTCATTCAGGCGGCGAACGAATTGGCGACGCAATGTGATGCTGAATTGCACATGCTGTATGCCTATGAACTGACACACACACATTTCTCTGATGCAGGTGCTGGTGCCGTGACGATGCCAGGCTTCAGCAACGACGTGCGCCGGTCACTTGAAAAGTGCTTCATTGCCTTGGCTGGGCGCCACGGCGTGCCACCTGAGCGGCAACACTTCATAGCAGGGCCGCCAACCAAAGCGATGGCCGAGTTTGCCACTCACACTCGAGCGGATGTCTTCGTAATGGGAAACACTCATCATAAAGGGGTAGACAAGCTGATCGGCAGTACCACGGAGCATGTTTTGTATAAGGTGCCCTGCAGCGTTTTGGCCATCAAGGGAGAAGTGGATCAATGAGCGGAAAAAAACACCATTATTCCAACCGGCTGCGGGGCTGATGTCATTTTTACCCAGGCTGCTGACTTCAGATGAACTTGGGCGGTCTGTAGGACACGCATAAGACCATCGATTACCATGTATTCAGGTAGGTCAACTGCTTCCGGTAGGCTGAATCAAAACGGCATCAGCACCGGCAACTCTGGTTCACCAGGGAAAAATATGTCGATAACTCTTAAGTCACTCTCCGTTAATCCTTGGCGCAATCGTCCCAAGCATTAAATTGTAAGAGTGTGTTTCCGCAGAAGCTCACCCATTACATACAAGATTTTAAACTACATTCGGTCATCACCCTCCAAACGGCAGTTTTCTGCCTAGACTTGCTCTTGTCCGCTGTGCACATGCTTTCCAGAGCATGGAATTGCACGGAAAACTAAAACAAGAGGAAACCCCCAATGTTCAAACCTATGTGGAAAGCAGTCGCATGCACCCTTGCACTTGGCACCATGAGCATGGCCATGGCTGCAGATCCGGTGATTATAAAATTCTCCCACGTCGTTGCAGAGCAGACTCCCAAAGGTCAGGGCGCCCTGATGTTCAAGAAACTGGTGGAAGAACGCTTGCCCGGCAAGGTCAAGGTCGAGGTCTATCCCAACTCTTCATTGTTTGGCGATGGCAAAGAGATGGAGGCCTTACTGCTCGGGGACGTACAGATGATTGCACCGTCGCTGGCCAAGTTCGAGCACTACACCAAGACCGTTCAACTGTTCGACCTGCCTTTCCTGTTTGATGACATCACCGCTGTTGACCGCTTCCAACTGAGCCCGCAGGGCCAGGCACTGCTCAAGTCCATGGAAGACAAAAACATCACAGGACTGGCCTATTGGCACAACGGGATGAAACAACTGTCCGCGAACAAAGCGCTACGAGTGCCGGGTGATGCCCGTGGCCAGAAGTTCCGGGTACAGGCCTCTGCCGTGCTCGAGGAGCAGTTCAAGGTCATACGCGCCAATCCGCGCAAGATGAGCTTCGCCGAGGTTTATCAGGGCTTGCAGACCGGTGTCGTCAACGGCGCGGAGAATCCTTACTCGAACATCTACAGCCAGAAAATGCATGAAGTACAGAAGTACATCACCGAATCCAACCACGGTGTACTGGACTACATGCTGATCACCAACACCAAATTCTGGAGCGGTTTATCGCCGGAGCTTCGTGGCGAACTGGACAAGATCCTCGTCGAAGTCACCGCGCATGTGAACAAAGAGGCCGAGCAACTGAATCAGAACGCCAAGCAGAGCATCATCGCGGCCAAAACCACCGAGATCATCATCCTGACGCCTGAGCAGCGCGACCAATGGCGTGTAGCGATGAAACCGGTGTGGAAGAAGTTCGAAGGCGATATCGGCGCCGAGCTGATCACTGCCGCTGAAGCTGCCAACCAGGCCCAATGATCGGTGGACGACAGGTGTTGCCCTCCTGGCAGCACCTGCCTGTCATTCGCTACAGGAGATGCCATCCATGAATGCCCTTCGGCGCATCTGGGAACACTTCGAGGAAGGTTTCATCGTCTTCCTTTTGGCCGCAATGACGTTGGTCACATTCGTCTACGTTGTCCTCAACAACCTCTACACCCTGTTCTACCGCCTCGCCGAGAGCTGGGAAAGCGCCAGGGAATCGCTGTTCGCCATCGGCGACGGCGTCATGGGTATGGCACAAGCCATGACCTGGAGCACCTCACTGACCAAGGCTTTGTTTGGCTGGCTGATTTTTTTCGGGTTGTCGTACGGCGTCCGAACCGCTGGTCATATCGGCGTTGACGCTCTGGTCAAGCTGGCGAGCAAACCGGTGCAACGGGTCATTGGCATCATTGCTTGTCTTTGCTGCCTGACGTATGCCGGACTGCTCAGCATCGCCAGTTTCGGCTGGATCCAGACCCTGATGATTGCCCAGATAGGTGCCGAAGACTTGGGCCAGTACGGGATCATGCAATGGCACATCGGCTTGATCGTCCCCGTAGGTTTTGCCTTGGTCTTCATCCGATTCGCTGAAATTCTCGTGCGTATCCTGCAAAACAGGCAGACCGGCCTGGGCCTGGCGGATGAAACCGCAGACGCGTTGAAACTGACCGAACACGAGGATGACAAGTCATGACCATTGCCTTCCTGTTTGTGATGCTGTTCGTGCTGATGTTCATCGGCGTTCCCATTGCCATATCCCTGGGGTTGGCGGGCTCGTTGACCATCGTTTTCTTCAGTCCCGACTCTGTGCGCTCTCTGGCGATTAAACTGTTCGAGACGTCGGAGCACTACACGCTGCTGGCCATCCCGTTCTTTCTGCTCGCGGGTGCCTTCATGACCACCGGTGGCGTCGCTCGGCGGCTGATTGACTTTGCCAATGCCTGTGTCGGCCATATACGTGGAGGTCTGGCTATCGCTGCCGTATTGGCGTGCATGTTGTTCGCTGCCCTTTCCGGATCGAGCCCAGCCACTGTGGCGGCGGTGGGTTCAATTGCCATTGCCGGCATGGTCCGCTCCGGTTATCCGCAAGCCTTCGGTGCGGGGATCGTCTGTAACGCCGGGACCTTGGGTATCCTGATTCCACCCTCGATCGTGATGGTGGTCTACGCAGCCGCGACCGAAACGTCAGTCGGCAAACTGTTTATGGCTGGCGTGTTACCAGGCCTGCTTCTGGGGCTGGCGTTGATGGTGGCGATCTACATCGTCGCCGTGAAGAAAAAGCTGCCCGCCATGCCGCGCGCGACGTTCCGTGAATGGCTTAGCACGGCACGCAAGGCGATCTGGGGTCTACTGCTGATGTTCATCATCCTGGGAGGTATCTACTCCGGGATGTTTACCCCGACCGAAGCGGCGGCGGTGGCGGCCGTATACTCGGCCTTCATTGCCTTGTTCGTCTACAAAGACTTAACGTTCCGCGAAACGCCAAAGGTCCTGCTGGACTCGGCCAAGCTGAGCATCATGCTGATGTTCATTATTGCCAACGCCATGCTCTTCGCGCACGTTTTGACCACTGAACAGCTACCGCAACAGATCACCGCGTGGGTGATTGAAGCGGGGCTGACACCGGTGATGTTCCTGCTTGTGGTGAACATTGTGCTGTTGATTGCAGGGGCCTTTATGGAGCCCTCGGCAATCATCCTGATCCTGGCACCGATACTGTTTCCCATCGCCATGAAGCTGGGTATCGATCCCATTCACCTTGGCATCATTATGGTGGTGAATCTGGAAATCGGCTTGATCACTCCACCCGTGGGTCTGAACCTGTTCGTGACCTCTGCTGTGACAGGTATGACGCTGCCTGCAACCATCAGAGCAGCCATGCCCTGGCTGATGATACTGCTCCTGTTCCTGATTCTGATTACCTACGTGCCTTGGATCTCCCTGGCTTTGCCAAACTGGCTGGGCATGAGCTGATACCTGCCTGTCCGGGTACTGGACGTTCGTATCCGGACAGGACTTTCACGTTTGCGCTACCCCGGCCACTTAGTGTTGTTCTGAGTCCGTCACGCAACTCCATAGCTCCACCGAGGACGGATTGCTGACAGGTGGCCCCAGCCACTCACTCATCTCGTGACAATGCTGATCAAAGCACAACTGGTAGTCACCTGCTTCCGGAGTACGTCCCAGGTTCAGCGGCTGCATGGGTGGTAGGTGGCGCTGATAGTGCCAGCTGCCTTTTTCCAATCTCGCCTCTGCGGGAATTTCCATACCCGCGCCATTTCCTTTGACCCTTGCCTCCATAAGAACGAGCCCTTGCTCCGAGACACGGTAGTCTTCTTCCCAACGAATTTTTTCGATTGTGTGATTCCAAGCCAGTGTAAAGCTTGAGATTGGGAGTTGGGCCCAGGCGACCCCCGCCAAACCCAGGCACAAGCCGATCATGCTCTGGCCAGTCCGCCACGGCGAGACCGCCAGACATGCTGAAGGATCAGCAACACACCCAGCACAAAACCGATTTCGTCGGTCAACGGCAGCGCAACGACCAACAAAGCACCTGCCGCGAAACACAATAAACGCTCCCAAACCGGCATCTTCTGTTGCAGATAACCTGTGGACGCCATTCCCCAAAGGCCAACGGCCAACATCGTCTTGACTAACATATAGGCAGTCATCCACAAATTGTCGCCTTGCAACATTAGCGCAGGGTTGTAGACCGCCATGAACGGAATGACGAAGCCTGCCAGTGCAATACGAACCGCCCACAAACTGATCTTGAATCCTGTTTCCTTGGCAATGGGCGCTGCGGCAAAGCATGCCAAGGCAACCGGAGGGGTAAGGTCTGCAAGAATTCCGAAATAGAAAACGAACATGTGCGACACGATCAGCGGCACACCCAACTCAAGCAAAGCGGGTGCTGCAATCGAACTGGTGATGATGTAGTTGGGAATCGTCGGGATACCCATACCCAAGACCAGGCAGGTAACCATCGTCAGTATGAGTGACAACAACAAGTTATCCCTGCCGATGGCCAGTATGTAACCGGCGAAGGTCGAGGCTATGCCCGTCAATGACACTACACCGATGATGATTCCCACTAGCGCGCAAGCAATCCCGACCGGCACAGCATGACGAGCACCTTCGACCAACGCATGCAGGCAAATACTCAGGGTTTCTCGGCCTCCCTGAATAAACCAACAGATGACCACTAACGTGGCGATCACCGCAAAGATCACGCTGATACCCAACTGGAAAAAACCGACGCAGAGGACACCCAGAGCGATCCAAAAAGCACATCGCAACGCGAAACTGGACACTCGAAGAATGATTGCCGAACCGAGAATAACGATGGCTGTCAGCGCCAGACCCACCATCCCGGAGAACAGTGGGGTACGTCCGGAAAACAGCAGGTAGACCAGGACAAAAAGCGGAATCAGCAAATACCAGCTTTCCTTTACAGCCCCCCATGCGCTGGGACATTGGTCTTTGGGTAGCCCTTTAAGGTCGGAGCGTTTTGCCTCAAGGTGAACCATCCAGAACACCGAACCGAAATACAGGATGGCTGGAATTAACGCAGCTTTGGCGATCTCTACAAACGGGACATTAATTGTTTCCGCCATAATGAAAGCGACAGCCCCCATCACAGGCGGCATCAGTTGGCTGCCCATGCTCGAAGTTGCCTCTACGCCGCCAGCAAATGCTGCCTTGTAGCCGAAGCGCTTCATCAATGGAATCGTGAACTGTCCGGTCGTGACAACGTTTGCAATGCCTGAGCCTGTGATCGTCCCCATCAAAGCCGATGACGCGACCGATACTTTTGCCGGTCCTCCGAGTTTGTGGCCAAACAATCCCATGGCGAAGTCAGTAAACAATTTGATCATTCCCGCCTGTTCGAGAAAGGAACCGAACAAAATGAACAGGAAAATATAGGTAGCGGAAACGTAGGTTGGTGTGCCGTAGAGCCCCTCGGTGCCGAATGACAGCTGGTTGACGATTTGATCAAATCCGTAGCCTCGATGTGCCAGGTCGCCTGGCAGGTATTCACCCAATAAACCGTATGCCAAAAACAGTCCACAGATGACGGGCAATGCGATACCCATCACCCGACGAGCCGCCTCAAACACCAATGCGATCAATACCAGCCCAACGACCATGTCTGCAGATGTCAGGTCACCCGAACGCTGGATCAAATCCGCCTCGAAGAACCATTGATACAAGGCAGTGGTAATCCCGGCGAGACTCAATATCCAGGCCAACGGCTGCCAAGGTCGTGTTCTGCCATACGCCGGGTAACTCAGAAACACCACCCACAGCAGGAAACCAACGTGCACCGCGCGCAGCACCTGGCTGGAAACAGGCGCAAACGCAGCGGTGATAATCTGGAAAACTGAAAACAACAACGCCACGTAGAACAGCGTCTTAGGCCAGTCGCGTGGGTTGGCGGCTATGCCATGATGATCTTCGCTCATTGGGTACCTGCATCAAAACTACATAGAAGGGTACGAACCGCTCTATCGCTCTAGCGACCATCCCCGTGGCGCATTTTTGGATTACAGCGCTCCAGCTTCCTTGTAGTAGCGCTCGGCGCCGGGGTGAAGTGGAATGGGCAGATTCTTGGTAGCATTTTGCAACTTGATGTCCTTGGCGGCTGAGTGAGAATTACCTAAACGAGTGAGGTTTTCGAACATCAGCTTGGTCATCTGGTAGGCAACGTCATCCGAGACATTCTCGCGCGTCACCAAAATATTGGTGATCGCCACCGTAGGCACTGACTCAGGCTGTCCGTCATAGGTATTGGCTGGAATTTGTGCAGGCTGATACGCGGCATTGCCGATTTTCGAAACCACATCAGGAGGGATGGAGACGTAGTTCAATGACATGGTTGAGGAAAGGTCGCGGATGGCCGCCATTCCTAACCCCGAGGACTGAAGCGTGGCATCTAACTGACGGTTTTTGATCAGCTCGACCGACTCCGCAAAGGGTAGGTATTGGACTTTGCTCATGTCTTCGTACGTCAATCCCGCCGCTTTAAAGATCGCACGCGCGTTCAGCTCGGTACCGGACTTGGGGGCGCCGACGGAGATGGTTTTCCCTTTCAGATCCGCCAAGGTTTTGATGCCGGACTCTTTGTTCGCAACAATTTGAATGTAGTTCGGATAGGCTCCTGCAATTGCTCGCAACTTTGTCAGCGGGGCCTTGAACCCTGCATCTTCCACACCGTTTTTTGCATCCGCCACAGAGTCCCCAAGCGCCAGAGCGAGCTCCCCACGATCAGCTTGTAAAAGGTTGAGATTTTCCACCGAGGCTTTTGTCGCTTGGACAGAAGTCTTCGCCCCCGGTATCCCATCGCTGTATATCTGTGACAGCCCAACCCCAATGGGGTAATAAACCCCGCTAGTACCACCTGTAAGGATATTTATGAACACAGGTGCGGCGTTAGCTGCGCACGAGACTGTCAACGCAGCGGTGGCCGCAAAGAGGCTAAAGCGTTTGTTTACTCGCATGGAAAACTCTCCGTCTTGTTATGGCTTAATGCAGAGTCTTTCTACTGTAGTCGAAACCAACGCCTTGAGTGGGAAGCTGAGTTAGCCTAATAATTTTGGGGTTATCGTTCAGTCGCTGCAATGGCGCCTAATCGGGATGTACTCTCCGAGCAATGCACGGAGCTTGATTTCAACGTCCATTTCTCGCTGTAGGCCTGAATCGCTTTTCGACGCAGGCTTCTAAACCACAGTATTTCTAGGCTTCGAGAAATACTGTGGTCATATCAAGAGAGATTATTTGGCTACGGCAGCACTCGTTAGGACGCTGCTGCGGCGAAGGACTATAACGCCGCCGAACGCTGCCAGAATCGATCCGATCAATACACCGACTTTGACTTCATCAATCAAAAGAGCTGATCCGGCGAACGCCAGATTGCCAATGAATAGGCTCATAGTGAAACCAATGCCGCACAACAGTGCTACGCCATAGAGTTGAACCCAGGTACTCCCTTCCGGGAGCTTGGCCAGGCCCATACGAATGGCCAGAGCAGCCAATAGGAAAATACCGACCTGCTTGCCCACCAAAAGCCCCAGAGCTACACCCAGCGGAACCGGATCGACCAGGTTCTCCATCGAAATACCGGCCAATGAAACACCCGCGTTGGCAAAACCAAAAATCGGCACCACTGCGAACGCTACCCACATGTGCAGCTTCTCTTCCAGGAAAAGCAGCGGAGATCGGGCTTCCTCTTCTGGCTTGCCCATGGGGATGCACAGCGCCACAGCGACACCCGCCAGCGTGGCATGTACACCCGATTGCAGCACGAAGAACCACAGCACACCACCGACCAGGAGATACGGGAACAATCGCCTTACGCCCAATCGATTCATTGCGATCAGAATGACCAGGGTAGCAAGCGAGGCCAGCAACATCGGCATGGAAAGGCCCGAGGTGTAGAAAAAGGCGATGATCACCACCGCGCCCAGATCGTCAATGATCGCTAAGGCAGCCAGAAACACTTTCAGCGAAGTCGGGACTCGCTTACCCAGCAACGACAAAACACCTAAGGCGAATGCGATGTCAGTAGCGGCCGGGATCGCCCACCCCCCCAGGGTCTCAGGATTACCCCAGTTGATTGCGATGTAGATCAGCGCAGGAACCACCATGCCGCCCAAAGCCCCAAATCCAGGTAAGGCGCGTTGCCCCCAAGTGGAAAGCCCACCAGCCAGCACTTCTCGTTTGATTTCGAGCCCGACCATCAGGAAGAAGATCGCCATCAGGCCATCATTCACCCAATGCTCTACAGACATGCCCATCCAAACACTGTGCAAGGCTGCAAAGTAATTCTGGGATAGGGGCGAGTTAGCAACAATCAGAGCGGCCAGAGCAGCCCCCATCAACACGAGACCGCCAGCGGATTCCGATGACAGAAAGCGAGCCAGAATCGCGGCCGCTCGAGGGGTTTCGGCTTTAGCTTGATGCTTGGTCATCAACGTCCTTGGGATCACTTAAAAGGTAATAGATTAACATCTGGCCTACACGAAAACGGCGGCGTTAAACAGCCTGAAACAGTTAATGTACAAGACCATAACCTGGCATCAATGTTTTTTGTTCAGTGCTCTGGAATGGGGTTTTAGACCAGAACCTATTGGCATGCGAAACAATATACATGCCGCCCATCGGCTCCATACCCCGTGCCCTGCCCTTTTCGAATAACCCGCTCAGCCTTCCCATCGCTTGATACCATCCAGCACACTTGTATGAAGATTTAATGTCTGGAAGGACTCTGTGAACATTATCCGTCGCTGGTTACGACAACCCTATGCACGCCTTATCACTTTGATCGGATTGGTTCTGATCGTGCCTGTGTCCATGCGTGCGGCACTGGGCTGGTCGAATCCACTCGGCTACCTTTCGGATGTGGGAATTGCGAGCCTGCTCATCGTACTCCTGCATCGCCGTCCTTGGTGGTTAGCACTTCCAGTGCTGCTGGCATGGGGACTTATGACACTGGCGACTGCTGAGCTGGTCAGCGCGGTCGGTAGGCTTCCAAACTCCTCAGACCTGCACTACCTGATCGACCCTCAGTTTTTGGAAAACTCTACCGGTGGTGGTTTCGCCCAGCCTTGGCTAGCAGCCACTCTGTTTCTTGGACTGGTGATTTGGCTGATCACGCAGTATCCGGGGCGCTCCACTGCCGCACCGGGCTTGCCGCGAAGCGCGTGGGGAGCACCGCTACTGCTATTGATCGCCCATTGGGGCGCTCAGCACCTGTACCCCTCAGAGGAAGACCAGTGGCGCTTGTTCAACCTCCCGCATCAGTTGATGGCCGCGAGCGTTGGCGATGTTCAGGCAAGCGCAGAAGAGTGGTTGGAAGGTGATGTTGTCGATGCCCCACCGCAAATGGCGGGGCTCACTCAACTCGATTTGGACGGACAGAAATTGCTCGCGGCACCAGGGCGTGCGCGCAATGTGTTGATCATCGCGCTGGAAGGTATTCCCGGCGCTTACCTCGGCGTCAACCGCCAAGCCCTGCACAGCAGCTATCAAGAAAACCTCATGCCCAACCTCAGTCGTTGGGCAGAGCGCGGCATGAATACGCCGGACTATGTACTGCACAGCCATCAAACCATTCGTGGCCTGTACGCAATGCTCTGCGGTGATTACGACAAGCTCGACAACGGCACCCCCAAGGGCGTCGAGATGCTAACCCAGAACGAACGCAACCGCGCATGCCTGCCGGCACAGTTGCACAAGCACGGGTTTGCCACGCATTACCTTCAGGGCGCAGGCCTGCGTTTCATGGCCAAAGACAAAATCATGCCGCACATCGGCTTCGATGCCACCCATGGCTTGGAATGGTTCACCAACAGCAACTATCTGGAGTTTCCTTGGGGCAAAGATGACAAGGCGTTCTTCGAAGGGGCGCTGCACTACGTCGGCCAGCTGAAAAAGCACAAAAAACCGTGGATGCTGACTCTGCTGACCGTTGGCACCCACCAACCCTATTCAGCCCCTGAAGACTACCTGCAGCGCTACGACACCCCCAAGCAGGCCGCCGTCGCTTATCTGGATGATGCACTTGGGCACTTCCTCAATGGCCTGGAACGTAAGGGCATCTTGAACGACACCTTGGTGGTGATCACCTCGGACGAATCTCATGGTATTGATGGCGTGCGGTTGGCCTCGTCTTGGGGATTCAACTTGACGCTTGCACCCGAGCAGGATCAGTTACCCCATGTGAAGTCCGGCGTGTATGGCCATGTCGATCTGAGCGCTTCGATACTCGACTATTTTGCCTTACCAGTCCCCTCAGCCTTGAGCGGTCGCTCCCTATTTCGTGACTATGAAACGGGCCGCGAGATCATGTCGTTCACCAACGACAAGCTTCGCTATCACGATGGACAGGGCACCTTGACCGAATGCGACTTTCAACAGCGCTGTCGGTTTTACACCAGCAAAGGCTTCATCGCCGAGCGTGCGACTTTAACTGGTCAGTACGGCGGTAAACGCGCCCGACAAATCACCGCAAGAGCGACGGCGCTGGATCATTCGCTGCTCCGGACACCGTTGAACCAGCACTACCAGTTCGGCAGCCCCGCCATCATCCCGCTTCAAGCGCAGATCAAGGATGACTGGGCCGACAACCTTATCGGTGCTCAGTACCTGGAAATGCCCAAGGGCTCGCACACTCGAGTTCGCCTGACCGTGCGCTCGGTAGATCCACAACAGAACGCCTACATACTGCTCAAGGCCAAGGAGCTGGAGCAGGATGTCCAGTTGGGCCTGCCAGCCGAAATGGTCGTCACTGCAGACCAGCCACTGGAGATGTACTTCAGCTTTGACAATCCGCAGTCGCGTAAGGCGTTTTCGTTCCACTTGTTGGGCTATGGATTGGGTGCAGTTGAAGTGAGCGACTTCAGCGTGATTACCGAGTTGCCAGAAGCACTAGAGGTGCTGGATGAAAACCCGGTCGACAACAGCGCTCAATCGAGCTAGACACCTCCGTGCTTGCACTCTTACTTTGAGTGCAACCCATATGTAGACTGTAACGTAATGATTTATCAAAGTATTGCAGTAACTGCACTCCAAACTATTAATAGATCGAACTTACTAAAAACAATATCCGGGTGCTGACACCATAAATCACAAGTGGCGTAGATCGAAGAATAGATTGCTCAGTAAATATCTTGTCACACTACCGACTGCCAACAATTTGATTTAAGTCAATAATCATCAAGCGCTTGGTTGCATGGATCTTTTAGTTCGTATCAGCTAGATGACAGAGAGAATGTAAGAACATCCAACGATTTTTTAGCGTTCTGCTATACCCACGCCCGCCCATGACCACCTCAGCCCCGTTCAGTCGAGATGTGTGCACAGGAGATAATCATTGAAGAAGCCGGTGGTCGACGCAGCAACTGAGCAAACACCAATCCCCCCGCATTCCGTGGTCTGGCACTCCCTGCCTGCCGAGCAAGTGAAGAACCTGCTTGAGGTGAATGAACATGTCGGGCTGGAGGCAACCGAAGTCCAAGCCAGGCTTGCCCGCACTGGTTTCAACAGGCTACCAGAAGCAGCACGTCGACCCGCGTGGCTCAGATTCCTGCTGCAATTTCACAACATTCTGATTTACGTGCTTCTAGGATCCGCTGCGATTACCGCGATGCTGCAGCATCTGTGGGACACGGCGGTAATTCTTGCAGTGGTTATTGCAAACGCAATCATTGGATACGTCCAGGAAGGCAAAGCGGAAAAAGCCATGGACGCTATCCGGCAGATGCTGGCACCGCACGCCGCCGTGATCCGCGCAGGCCAACGCTTAAGTATTGTGGGCGAGGAACTGGTACCGGGCGATATCGTTTTGCTGGAGGCGGGAGACAAAGTCCCTGCCGATTTACGCCTGCTGCACGCGAACAGACTACAGATTCAAGAAGCCATTCTTACAGGTGAATCCGTACCCGTAGAAAAGCATACGGAACCAGTAGCCCTTGGAGCAGCCGTGGGTGATCGTACTTGTATGGCATTCAGCGGCACGCTCGTGACTTGCGGGCAAGCAACAGGGGTTGTCGTTGCTACCGCAGCATCTGCTGAAATCGGACGCATCAGTACGCTGCTTGCCGGAGTAGAAACACTGACCACTCCGCTGGTGCAGCAAATGAACGTATTGGCGCGTTGGCTGACGATCTTGATCTTGTTAGTCGGCGGCCTTTTGCTCGTGTTTGGCCATTATGTTGGGCACTACGAGTTCACCGAGATCTTCATGGTAGTGGTTGGTATGTCGGTAGCGGCGATACCTGAAGGGCTGCCCGCCGTCCTTACCATTACGCTGGCTGTTGGAGTGCGAGCAATGGCTCGCCGCAACGCCATCGTGCGTCGCCTGCCAGCCATCGAAACGCTCGGCTCGGTATCCGTCATCTGCACTGACAAGACCGGCACACTTACCCGCAACGAAATGATGGTGGAATCGGTAGTGACGAACGATCTCATCTTCACGGTCGATGGCGCTGGTTATCAGCCAGCGGGAAGCATCAGCCTTGCAGATCAGCTAGTCGACATATCGACTCACCCTGCGTTGGCAGAACTGGGGAGAGCAGCCGGCCTGTGCAACGATGCTGTACTGCGCCTGCATGATGACTTATGGAAGGTAGAGGGTGACCCAATGGAGGGTGCCCTGCTGGCATTTTCCGGAAAGACTGGTTTCGATAGTGATGAAGATCATCGGGCCTGGCCCCGCACCGATGCCATTCCGTTTGACGCGAAACACCGCTTCATGGCGACCCTGCATCACAACCATGATCGACATGCCTTTATCTATGTAAAAGGCGCGCCAGAACAAATACTGGCCATGAGCACGCAGCAGCGCGTAAACGCTGGCGGGACTGAACCGCTCAATGCGGACTACTGGCACGAACAGGCAAACGCCATTGCTGCCAAGGGGCAGCGTGTATTGGCGTTTGCAGTTAGATCAGTCCCTCCCGAGCACACCGTGTTGGAGTTTGGGGACGTACAAGGAAGGTTAACTCTGCTGGGCATGGTCGGACTGATTGACCCGCCTAGACCAGAGACGATAAAAGCAGTTCAACAATGCCAAGCAGCAGGCATTGTCGTAAAAATGATTACTGGCGATCACGGCGGTACCGCCGCCGCCATCGGTCGCCAAATTGGCCTGCAAAATCCCGACAGTGTGTTGACCGGCGTAGACCTCGACGCCATGAACGATGCCGCTTTGAAAGAGGCGGTAAAGCACGTCAATATTTTTGCGCGCACCAGCCCAGAACATAAGCTCAGACTGGTAATGCTGCTGCAATCGAATGGCATGACAGTGGCCATGACCGGCGATGGCGTCAACGATGCACCAGCACTAAAGCGAGCCGATGCCGGTATCGCCATGGGTGGAAAAGGCAGTGAAGCCGCCAAGGAAGCCGCAGACCTGGTGCTGGCCGATGACAACTTCGCGTCCATCGTTGCTGCGGTGCGCGAAGGCCGGACGGTCTACGACAACATCAAGAAAGTGCTGAGCTGGACGCTGCCTACCAGCGCGGGCGAGACCATGACCATCATCGTCGCGCTGCTGCTTGGTACTACGCTGCCGGTGACGCCGATACAAATTCTGTGGATCAATCTGATAACCGCAGTGACGCTCGGCATCGCGCTAGCGTTCGAGCCCACCGAAGAAAACACTATGCGCAGACCGCCACGCTCGCGCGAACAGTCACTCATAAGTGGTGCTTTGGTCTGGCATATGGTGCTAGTTTCCATTCTGTTTCTCTGCGGCGTTTACGGTATTTTTTCGTATGCGCTCGACCGTGGTTACTCAGTGGAATTGGCCCGAACCATCGCAGTGAACACGTTAGTCGTGATGGAAATTTTCCATCTGTTCTTCATTCGCAATCTCTACAGCACATCAATTACCTGGAAGGGCATTCGTGGCACCAAGGTTGTGTGGATGACCGTCGCAGTAGTGACCTTAGCTCAGTTCGCCATTACCTACGCACCACCGCTGCAAAAGGTGTTTGCTACTGAAGCGATCCCCGTCCGTGATGGTCTGCTGATCATCGGGGTGGGCGTTGCGTTATTTGCCATAATCGAGATTGAAAAACAGATTCGAATCCGTTTGTCCGAGTAGAACGAGTGCAAGCTGGCCATACCCTACCGACAAGCATCTTCATGCCACTGAAAGAGGATTTGGAAAATGCATAAAATACTTGTAGCTGTCGATGGTTCCGAGCATTCGGAACGGGCGGTACGTTATCTTATTGGGCTAGTCCAAGATGGCGGATTACTGGGAGGGAGTGTTGAGGTCTATCTGGTGAATGTGCAGCCACTTTTACCCACTCGAATCGCACACGACATGAGCTCGGATGAGCTTGACCGTTACTATGGTGATAAAAGTGCTGAAGACTCACAAAAGGCTGTCGAGCTTCTGAAGCACGAAAGTATTGCATTCACACTCCATACGCTACAAGGCGATTCAGCCAGCCAAATCGTGGCGTGCTCCCAATCCCTAGGATGTGACAGCATCATTTTAGGCTCACATGGTAACGGTTTTCTTGCGGGGATCTTTCTGGGTTCTGTCGCGGCCAAGGTGATTCAGCTCTCGGATGTACCAATCACCTTAGTCAAATAAGAGATCGTGAATTGCTTGAAAGCACGGCCCCACAACTGGATTATCAAAGATGGGTACTCTGGAAAAATTTTGATTGAGCTTTGCCCGTAGCCGACCATGAAGCACATGCTATCGCGTTGTCTGCGTTATGGGCGGGGTCGCGCCGGGCACCCGAAAGGGTGCCCGGCGCGAGTGGTCGGTACCCCAACCTTCGCGGCTTTGCCCACCCCCATTGACCTAAGAAGTATCGCTTTGCTTCTTCATGAATTTCGCGATCAAGCAATCGCCTTCTACAATGCCCTCTTCAAAATCATTGATAGCAACGACCAGCCTGGACGAGCCGTGGTCAATGTCTCGTAGCACTGAAGATAGCTAGGCGAACCGTATCCTCCGCATAGCTCATATTCATAACCCCAGGATTCTAATGAGGGGTGAGGCTAGTTGGCCTTTTTGCCGACGGTGCCCATTTCGATTGGGGTCTTTATGTAAAACACGGAGATTTCCTCAAGCTCCAACCGCTTGAACAACCTTTCGTATTCGTCCTCGGTGATAGCCATGCGAATCTCGGTCGGCTGATCCGCCATTTCAAAAAAATGCGAGGAATGCAACCGACCGGTATGCCCAAAACCCCCGATACCTGTAGAGAGGGTCGCGCCACGCAGCCCCATTTCTTTGGCCACATCAACGATCCAGTCCCAACACACGAGTGGTCTACGACCTCTTCCATGTGGTGGCCAAATATGGCCGAGAAGTGATTGATAGGGTCCGTGTCGACGAGGCTAACCGGTTGCGTCATGACAAGCCCGCCCGCAAGGTCATTAAGCGGATGGCGTACGGTTACCGGGATAGCGAATTCTTTTTCATGAAGATCAAGAGCGCCTTTCCCGGTAATCCGCAAGGTCATATGACAGCACCAGCCACAGCCACATCCACAGCCACAGGTAGCTGAGTTGGAACACCACCCAGGTCAATCCTGCTATCCACGGCGGTCACATGCTCAACCCATCACTGACCATTCGACGCTTACGAATGCCCGTGCGCGATTCTATTCATTCGGGCGTGGTATCCAGCCCGCTGGAAATTTACTGATTGTCAATTATCTGAGGCGGAAGGCAGCCTCCCAGGCCACACAGGATCACAGTCACGATCAACTCCCTTGATTTAACGTTGGTTCAGATGGCGTGTGGTGTCGCACCCAGCTCTAGGTCACTTCCTGACGCGGGGCACGGCTCAGCGACCAACCAAAATTCATGCCCGCCGCCACCACGGCGTAGAAAAAAGCCGAAGCCAGGGCCAGGCAGATGCCGAGCAAGTGTGACGAAGCTCCATCGCTATCCCCTCATCCAGGCACTTCGGTGCGTTCAGCACGGTTTTCTCGCATCTGCCAGAGCATCCAGACGATCCCCAGGCCCACGACAATCGCACCGACCCAGGCTGTGCTGGTCAGCCCCACCGCCTCCAGGCTGGCCCCGCCCAGCAGCGAACCCAGCGCGATGCCGCCATTGAAGCCGGCGATGTTCAGCCCAGCCGCCACTGCGGGTGCCTGCGGCGCGTGGGTGTGCGACAACTCGATCACCCGCGCCTGCAGAGCGGGTACCGCCACATAGGTCAACGCACCCAGCAGGCCCGTCAGCAGTACCATCAACGGCAACGACTGCGCCGATGCCCAAATCGCCAGCAGCACCGCAGTAGGCGCTGTGGGATCAATGACCTCATTCGCCGCAGCCGATGCATCGTAGGCATCTCGAACAGCTGCTAAGTTTCGTAGGAAATTTTGTAGGTCTTACCTATCCGCTCGACCTGTGCAAATCCGAGTTCGCCAAGGTGCATACCCGCGATAAGAATCTTATCCGAGCTAACAACATTCAATAGTTTGGATCGTGTTTCGGCGGAAAGAAGCGGATCTTGGTCGAATGCAATGGATACGTCGGGACGAGCAATCTGAATTTGGGGGAAATGAACGATATCTCCCCAAACCAGCAGACTACGATCATTGGAATCGAGACGATAACCGGAATGTCCTGCGGTATGCCCCAGAAGGGGCATCGCACTAATGCCAGGGAGAACTTCGCTATCAGTAAACATGCGCGTCTTCTCCCGATACTGATCGAACACCTTCCGAGCAAAAAGGAAGTTGCCACGAGCACGCTCACTTGCTCGACTGAGATTGCCATCGTCCTCCCAGAAAGAAACCTCACGCTGGTGGACGACTAGCTCTGCATCGGGAAAGGCTGCTTCCCCTGAAGCGTCAAGCAGCCCCCCAACATGGTCGGGATGTGCATGGGTCAGAAGAATGGTGTCAATGTCAGCGGGTTGCACGCCAGCAAGTGCGAGATTCGCCTTTAGCTTGCCGCCCCACTGCTTGAAACCACCAGCCCCCGCATCGATGAGGATCGTGCGGCCCATTCCACGCACTAGGTAACAGTTGATGTGGATCGAGGATGGGTCGCTCACGCCTGCGTCCTGCTGCAACTTGGACGCCTCCGCAGGATCGATATTCGAGAGGAGATCCAGACTTGCGCAAAGGTACCCGTCACTGATGGCCGTAATCGAAAACTCGCCGATGTGCTGGCCCGGAAATTTCATGTCGCTCATTGCGGTACTCCTTGCGCGTCATCAGTTCCGCGCGTAGATGGCGGGGGGCGAATAGCCGAAGCAACGGATGCGCGCCGTTAGCCCTGTATGGCGCTTTATGGCCACATCCAATCGCGCCGTGAAGGCGTCCATGACTGATGGCGTTCGGAGCGGTTCGAGGCGGTACCTGATTTCCGCGTAAGCAGGATGCCCGCGCCCTTGGCGAACTGAGACATAGATGACATGCACGTTGTCCAACGTAGCCTGGAGGACATCCGTGCAAAGCCGAGTACATTCTTCAGTGAGTTCCGACAGATACGCTTCGGGCGGCATGTTTTCCGCCTGGATGAAGATCGTCAGGTTAGGCATGGTCCTACACCTGGGTCTGCGGCACTGTGCCGTCGTGACTCGTCAATTGCGCGGTCATCGGGGCATAGAGATGCACGCCCTTGGGAAGCGCATTCAAACCAAGACTAATGGCGCTATCCAGCTTCGCCAGCCACCTGTTTTCAGGACACTTCTCCAATGCGACAGCCCACATCTGCTCAGGCGTGAGCCCCATCTCGATGAGCGGCTCGGGACCGACTGCGCTCACGATCAGATGCTCGCCTTCACCGATGGCAGGTGCACGCTCAAGGCCGCCGTAAAGATTGCGGTGCCAATCGGTGATGTGCTGCTGCCAACGTGCGAAGTTGCCCCCGCCCTTCTGGCGATACTCATCGCCCTCAAGCACGGCCAGACCGTCGATCGAATGCACGGCAAGGTAGACAGGGCAACCCGTGCTCAACGCCTTGAAGCGCTGCGAGGTATGGAACCCGCTCACGGAAATAAGCGCGGGTAGCTTTTCCAGGCTATAGAAATCATTCCACTCTGCTTCGCTGGCTGGGTCGGCAAAGCTGCACTCTACGGTGTAGATCATGGATCACTCGCTACCGGACTTCTTGTACGTCCGGCCCTCTTTGTTGATGTCTCATCATCGTATGACCTTGATCTCGGCGCATAAAACGATTATTCGGTATGCTTCAGTGACAAAAGATCAAGCTAAGCTGGATCACCCTCCTTAGACCGAGAACGCTTATGCGAAAGAAGATCCCGAGCAGCACGGCATTGACAGCATTCGAAGCGGCCGCTCGTCACGGCAGCTTCGCGCGCGCGGCAGAGGAACTGTCTTTGACTGAAGGCGCCATCAGTCGCCAGATTGGCCGGCTGGAAGCCTTCCTCGGTGTCGCGCTATTCGAGCGAGTCGGCAATCGTGTCCGGCTCCTGCCCAACGGGGAACGCTACGCGGCCCAAGTTCGCGAATCGCTGGACCGCTTGGATCGGGACAGTCAGTACTTAATGGGGCAGCCGAACGATGGCGCGAGCCTGGACATCGCCACTATCCCGACTTTCGCGATGCGATGGCTCATTCCTCGCTTGACACGATTCCAGCAAAAGCACCCGAACATCACTGTGCATTTGGCTGAGCGCATGGACCCCTTCGTTCTCGCCGGGAGCGGATTCGATGCTGCCATCCATTTCGAGCACCCAGCCTGGACGGGGATGCGGACTCACCACCTTTTGCATGAAGTGCTGATTCCTGTTTGTCATCCTGCATTGCTCCAGGAGAGCACAGGAGCAGCAACACTGGACAAGCTTCCACGCCTGCACCGACGCCAGAACCCGGATGCTTGGCAGCGCTATTCCCTGGAAACGGGGATCCCACTTACCAATCCAGCGATTGGTGCACGCTATGATCTTCACGGCATGTTGATCGAGGCTGCATTGGCCGGCCTCGGTGTTGCGCTGGTCCCGCGTCTTTACGTTGAAACCGAACTTGCGTTAGGACGTCTGGTCGCTCCGTGGCCAGAGGGGAAAACCACTTCCAAAACCTTCTGTCTCATCCTCCCCGAGCCCATCGCATTGAGCAGAGAACCAATACAAGCGTTTGCTCAATGGATGCTAGACGAAGCGAAGAAAACAACGACGGTTGAGTCGTAGGGAACCTCCTTTTGCAGGCCTGCCACCAGGTTGTCCCATACGCTTTTATGTAGGCATCGAGGACGCAGTGGTCGAAGTACAAAATTGGATACCGACCGCAACGTGACCTTACGCACCACAGTTGTATCGGGTGTGAATCAAGATCTGTGTTGAAGGTGGCGTTGTCACCGCTCCCTCAATCGCTCCTCGTATCCAGCGCACCGCTGCGGCAGTCTCGCCAACGAAATCATGAGAGATAACATAATCCATGACGCCGGACTCAAGCATCGCCCGCGTATGAACCGTCAGCTCATGACCGACAAAAATAGGCCGATCCTCAGCCGCAATAGTCTCTATGGCCTGAGCAACACCCCGATTGGCGCCGGCCACGTTGTAGATGGCTGCGGGATAGTTGTGCTTGGAAAAATAGCGCGTCAATTGTTCAGTCGTGGTCTGAGGGCGATCGTCGGACATCACTCGTTCGTCGATTTTCAGATACGGAAACTCGGAACGGAGCACCCTGCGAAACCCCATCTCCCGCTCCTGCTGACAGCGAAACGGCACACTGGTCACCAGCAGGATTTTCGCGGGCTTTTTAGGTAAAGCATTGCCGATCAGCAATCCGGCGACACTGCCCGCCGCATATTGATCATTGCCAACGTAAGCACTACGCCCGGAGTTAGGCAGGTCGGTGGTCAGGCACACGACGGGGATACCCAGGCTGCACAGTTTGCGAATCGCTCGGTTGATCGCCGGATGCTCGCGCGATACGACGATCACACCATCCGCTGAGGCGCCCTCAGCCTGAACCTGATCAGCAAAAGTGGCGGGATCGACCTGGTTAGTCGGTACATAGTAGCCATGCACGACGACGCCAGGTGTCGAAGCGTTCACCAACGCCTCGGCACCGGCCAACGTAGCATTGAAGGTTTCACCCGAATCGCAAAATAGCTTGATCTGCAAAGTTGCCATGCCGTCAGCCAAATCTTTCTTTAGCTTATCCAGCGCCGCCAGCACTTTCAGACGGGTGTTTTCCCGTACGCCAGGACGGTTATTCAGCACACGATCAACGGTCGCTACCCCGACCCTGGCCACCTTGGCGACCTGTTGAACAGTGGGCCCCTTCCATAAACGCGCCGATGTTTGCATGGTCATATAGCCAGCCCTTTTTTGATGTTATTTACACCATATACGCATTGCTAATAATTGTTTCAAGAGCAATGACAGGCATGAAAGCATCTTCGTATTTGAGGTGTTTTACATCATAAACCGCCTATGGCGCTGCTTGATGATTGCTTTTTCGGTGCTAATAATCGAGGCATAACAAACACAACAAACCGCCAGGATCGCCCCATGAGTAACTCGTCCCCATCGGTTGATTTCGACCGCCGCGGCTACGCCGCTTTTGCCCCATTGTGCACCGCCTTTCTCAATCAACACGCTCGCGAGTTCGACGCCGCGTTGATGACTTTCGCCCATTGATAGGTAGTTGAATATGAGCATACGAATCGCCGTTATCGGCGCAGGGATTATGGGGGAAGATCACGCCCGCATCATTGCCCAGGACCTTCCGGGAGCCACGTTGCATGTGGTGTGTGATGCGTCGCCAGAGCGAGCGAAGCTGATAGCTGACCGTTATGGCGCCGCTGACGTTTCCACTGATCCACTGTTCACACTTTCAAGGTCCGATGTCGATGCAATCATCATCGCCAGCCCGGACGAAACCCATGCGGTCCTGACCATGGCAGCCATCGAGGCTGGGAAACCTGCACTGTGTGAAAAGCCGCTGTCTCAAAGCCCGGACCAGTGCCTGGCGGTCATCGACAAAGAGGCCTCCCGGGGTCGCCAATTCGTGCAACTGGGCTTCATGCGCCGGTTTGACCCGTCGTACAGGGAAATGAAAAGTGCCTTGGGCGACGGCGTGATAGGTCGGGCTGTGATGATGCACAATTTCCATCGCAACGTAGAAGCTCCCGCCAACTTCAGCGGGCAAATGGCGATCAGTAACTCCGCGCCTCATGAGTTCGATGTGGCCCGTCATGTGCTCGACACTGAATACGTTGCCATTTCAGTGTTCCAACCTACCCGCACGTCTGAGGATGGCGCCGGTGCTCCGGTATTCATGGTGCTGGAAACCCGGGAAGGCCATCTGGTGAACATCGAAATCAACAACAACGCCCATTACGGGTACGACGTGCGTGGCGAGCTCGTGGGCGAGCTGGGTTCCGTGCAACTGGCCACACCCGTAAATGCTCGTTTCAATACCCGTCTTCAAGGCTTTGAACGGTACGCTGCCGATTGGCGGCCGCGTTTCGCCGACGCCTACCGCCTGCAGAACAAAGCATTCGTGGAGTTCATCAACACAGGCGTATTCCCTGTCCATGCCGCGAATGCCTGGGACGGCTATTGCGCAGCCATCGTCGCCCAAGCCGGTATCGAGGCACTCAATCAGCGTCGCCGGGTAGTTTTGCCAACGCTGGAAGTACCGCCCCTCTACCGATCGCGAGAAGGAGCTACGTCATGAAGCTGGGATTCGTCACCGACAGCCTCGGTAACCTGCCATTGCGGGAGATGCTCAAGCAGGCTGAACGCCTGGAAGTGTCGGGCCTGGAGATCAACACCGGCGGATGGTCGACCGCGCCGCACTTTAACTTGGCGCAGATGCTCGCCAGCGCCGAGGAACGCCAGGCACTCAAACGCAGCTTCCAGGAGCACGGCCTGGAAATCATTTCCCTGAACGCCAACGGCAACCCTTTGCATCCCACGCAGCCCGAGCAAGGCCAGTGTCTCAAGGACACGATACGCGTAGCCGGTGAACTGGGAGTCAAGACCGTTTGCACCATGTCCGGCTTACCAGAGGGTCGGGCCGGCGACAGGATGCCGAACTGGGTGGTTGCCTCATGGCCTCCCGAAACCCAGACAATGCTGCGCTATCAATGGGAAGAACGCCTGCTGCCCTTCTGGAGCGAGATCGCTGATCTGGCCAAGGAGAACGGTGTGGAGCGTATCGCTTTGGAATTGCACGGTAACCAGTGCGTCTACAACGTCCGTTCGCTGCTGAAACTACGCAATGCGATCGGACCGGTGATAGGAGCCAACCTGGATCCCTCGCATCTGTTCTGGATGGGCGCTGACCCGCTGGTCGCCGCCGAGGCACTGGGCGACGCCATTTACCATGTGCACGCCAAAGATACTTTGCTGAACGCGCCAGTCCAGGCCGTGGATTCACTCCTGGAAAATGGCTCATTGATGGATATCTCATCCCGAAGCTGGTCCTACATCACGCTTGGATTCGGCCACGGTGAGCAATGGTGGCGGCAATTCTGCTACCGCTTGAAGATGGCTGGCTACGATGGCTGGCTATCGATTGAGCATGAGGACGTTTTACTCAACAGCCTCGAGGGCTTGGAAAAGTCCGTAAGACTGCTAAAGAGCGTCATGCCGGTTGCCGCCAGCGATTTCAAACCCCAGTCCATCTGAATCGCACCACGAGAAAAAACCAATGTAATTCCATATTAAATCGCTCACCGCAATGGCGAGTGAGCATCCCCATAAGTTTCAGTCAGGAATATCACAATGACAATTAATTCCTACGGAAATACGGCAGACACTTCAGCCGCCTATGTAAGTCCTGAAAAACGCCAGGCACAGCGCTACCTGCAAAAAGTGACTTGGATTGCCACGTTTGGCGGCCTGCTGTTCGGCTTCGATACCGGCGTCATCAATGGCGCCCTGCTCTATATGAAGGATGACTTGGGCCTGACGCCATTTACGGAGGGCTTGGTCGCCAGCGCCCTATTGATCGGCGCAATGATGGGGGCGCTGTGCAGCGGTCGCCTATCGGACCTCAAGGGTCGCCGCCGTATCATTCTTTTCCTCGCCGTAGTGTTTTTTCTTGGCGCGTTGGCCTGTGCGCTGGCGCCCACCCTCAACGTCATGGTGGCCGCCCGCTTCACGCTGGGGTTAGCGGTGGGCGGCGCGTCGGTCGTCGTGCCGGCGTATCTTGCGGAAATGGCCCCATCCAGCATCCGCGGTCGCATCATCACTCGCAACGAGCTGATGATCGTCACCGGGCAATTCCTGGCCTTCACCACCAACGCCACACTGGGCAATTTGTTCAGCGATCTCGATGGTGTTTGGAGATGGATGCTTGCCTTGGCAACCCTGCCAGCCGTGGCACTCTGGTTGGGTATGCTCTACATGCCGGAAAGCCCGCGCTGGCTAGCCACCAAAGGGCGCTTTAGAGAGGGCCTGGAGGTACTGAAACTGGTACGGGAGGAGTACTACGCCAAGGCTGAGATGGAGGCCATCACTCAGCAGATCAGCAACGAGCGATTCATCAAAAAAGGTGGCTGGCGCGATCTGTCTCAAAAAGGCGCGCGACGAATCTTTTTGATTGGCATCGGTATCGCTGTTACGTCGCAGCTGACCGGAGTCAATTCAATCATGTACTTCGGCACCCAGATCCTCACAGAAGCAGGCCTGGAACAACGTAGCGCACTGATAGCCAATGTCGTAAACGGCATTATCTCGATTGGCGCAACGTTCGTGGGTATTGCTCTGCTGGACCGCGTGGGGCGTCGCCCAATGATGTTGCTCGGTTTCACCGGCACCACATTGTCTTTGCTGTTGATTGGCCTGGTTTCAGTTTTTGTCGACCCCTCCGTCACCCGCGCCATGCTCATTCTCGGCGCCATGTCGATGTTCTTGGCCTCCATGCAAGGGCTGATCGGGCCTGCTTTCTGGGTACTTTTGGCAGAAATTTTCCCAATGCGCATCCGTGGCGGATGCATGGGCATGGCGATCGCAGCCTTCTGGTTGACCAACGTGATGATCGGCATGTTCTTTCCATCCTTGGTTGCAACGATCGGGATCGGCCAAACCTTCTTTGTGTTCGTGGGAGCAGGACTTCTGTCCCTGACCTTCGTTGCAGTGTGGGTACCGGAGACACGAGGCAGCACGCTCGAAGAGATTGAACAGCGGTTGTATGGTTAGACGAGGATGAAGTCTCTACGCTGACTTCCGTTCTTCCGCTTCCTATTTCGTCGCCTTTTTTGGGAAGCGGCTCTTCTCTGCTGAAGCGGCTCGTCGCACTGGCGGTGAACCGGCGTTAGCCCTACATTATTGCCAATCACACCTGTGCGGAATATCCATGACGCCCCTCCAGGATAAAGGCACCACGTCAATTGCCTTGGTGCATGAAGCATTGTATAGCGCCAGGCAAAGGCAACTGGACCTGACAGCTGCGTTAGCCAATGCAGACTTCGACCCTCAACTGCTCAACGCCCCAAAAGCCAGGGTCTCAGCGACCTCCTTTGCCCGACTGTGGGTGGAGATAGCCAACCTGCTGGACGATGAATTTTTTGGCATCGACAGTCATCCCATGCGTCGCGGCAGCTTCAAACTGATGTGCCATGCGCTCTTGGACTGCCCGGAAAAATGGCCCGAACGCGATGACCTGGCGGTGGAGCTTCACATGTCCAACTCCACGCTGCAACGCCGCTTGCAGGCAGAGGGCACGCATTATCAAAGCCTCAGGGACGACCTTCGCCGCGACATGGCGATTGACCTGCTGTCGCGTGGCGATATGACGGTAACGCAAGTCGCCGCCGCCACCGGCTTCCAGGAAACCAGCGCGTTTCATCGGGCTTTCAAGAAATGGACTGGCGTCAGCCCTGGCGCCTATCGACGCGGCCACCTGGAAGAATAACCTCCCCCCTGTTACGCCCCGCCCAACTTCGTGCACTGCGTTGCACCACAACGCAACTCAACCGACTTCGAACGGCTCACGGCCTTTGGGTACAAGCCTGTAAAAGCCGATCATTTCACCTATCTGGCGGTTGACTACACGTCAGGCTGCCCGCTTGCGACTCGGAGGAGAGGACGGTAAGGAATGGGAGCGAGTGACCGATATCACCTACACCGTCCAGAGTGGGCCGTTCAAAAATGTGTCAGCGCAGTGGCGCAACTCGACCAATCGGTCGACGTACGCCGATAGCGCCAACGAAAACCGCCTGATTTTCCGGTACTCATTTAAATTTTGATGGAATGGTCGGCTGCGCCAACAGCCGTCCAGCCGCACCCACCAACGTCATAGGAAGGCACCGTCCGCTGCCGGTCGTGACGAGCTTATTTCGCGCCAACTCGCCTACCCAAAGGGCAGCGCTCAGGACGTAAACGATTTCGGCGACAGTACACTGGTTTTTCGTCTAACCAGAAACACTGAGCAAAGAGTCATACTCCTCAGAACACAGAAAAAGCGACTAATAGCATTTTCTTTACAATTTGCGGATCCTCACCACGAGATATCTGCGACGCAGCATTACTTAACTGTGCATCGATATAGGCAGATGCAAACTCTGATGAAATGTCTGCAGAAAACTCACCTTTGGCCTTTGAACGCTCCACCCATTTCCTGTAGGCAGCCAAAGCTTGCTCCTGTATGAAGTCAATTTGTGCTCGTGTTGCTTCACCCAAGTGCATGCGTGATTCGCGCATCTTTATCAAAAGACATCCCTTTGGAACTTCTTGACTATCACTCACTGAGGTGGCAAATGACACTAGGTTATCAAGCGCCTCTCGAAACGGCATTTCTGTGTTTAACATCTGCAGCACAGAATCTAGCACCTGTTCCTGATATTTAAGAATAACCGCTTTCATCAAGCCATCTTCATTCCAAAATTCACGATAAAGACCTGGCTTCGATATATCACATCTTCTGCAAATCTCATTAAGGGACAAACCACGCACACCCTCTTTCCAATAGGCTTCCATTGCCACATCCAAAACGTGATCGCGGTCTAGGGTCTTAGGTCGTCCCCTTAAAGGTTTTGTTGGATCTAAAATCATTTCGTACCACCCAGTATTTTAACTTGACACATGATGCCACCCCACATTATCGTACCACACGGTACTTAATTTACAGCCAGGCAGGAAAGAAAAATGAGCGAAGCACAAAAAAACGTAATCATCACCGGTAGCAGCAGCGGATTTGGCCTAAAAGCAGTGAAAGACTTTGCCGACAAGGGCTACCGAGTGTTCGCTACCATGCGTGGCACAGAAGGCAAGAACGCCGCAGTCAAGGCCGAGCTGGAAGCGTATAGCAACCTCATCCATGTTGTAGATATGGATGTCACCAGCGACGAATCCGTCAAAACAGCCGTTGCCGGTTTGCTGGCTAAAGCGGGCAAGATTGATATTTTGATTAACAATGCAGGCGTAATGTACCTTGGTATTACGGAGGCATTTAGTATTGCCCAAGCCAGGGAACAGATGGAAACCAACTACTATGGCGCTATGCGTATTATACAGGCTGTCTTGCCTGCGATGCGGGAAGCCAAGTCCGGCCTGATCATTAACACCTCATCAATGGTCGGCCAGATTTCAGCGCCTTATTTCTCTACATACGCCGCCACCAAGCACGCTCTGGAAGGCTACGTCCAAGGCTTACGTTACGAAGTGGCTCCCTTCGGTATTGATGTTGCCATCGTACAACCAGGCCCGTTCCCTACAGGTCTGAGTGCAGGCGGGCAAGAGCCTTCCCGTCTTGACGTGCTTGACAGTTATGGTGAATTGGCAAAGATACCTGGCGCTATGTTCGCTGAGTTCGCGAAATTCATGCAGTCTGACCAAGCACCCGATCCACAGCTGGTCGTAGATACTTATTTAGCGCTAGCAGATATGCCTGCTGGCAAACGCCCTACGCGCACAGCTGTCGGCATGGTTTGGGGTGTTGATGAAATTAATGCTGCCAAGCAGCCCATTCAAGACCGTGTTTTAAAAGAAATGCAACTTGAAAATATTCTAGGCGGCGCTGACGCTTAACTCCTGTATCAGGGCAAACTATTTCTTGCCCTGTTTCCGCCATATCAAAATCGCATTCTTCCTCGGGAGACGTCCAGTAGCAATGCTTCAGCTCCGACTAACGCAGCGCAATTGAAAGAGCGAAGATGACCACTACACGGACTGCACAACACTTCGAAGCGAGCGACTTTAGACACTAGCCAAGCCCCCTCTTTGGGCAAGGAACACATAATGAAAGTTACAATCCTCTATAGCGGACTACTTGCAATTTTGTTCGTTGTGCTAAGTGTCCGAGTAATTATTGGAAGAGTAGGTCCCGGCAGTCCCAGTTTTGGTGACGGTGGCAACCCCGTCATGTTTCGGCGCATCAGAGGACACGGCAATTTCGCTGAGTACGTTCCACTGGCACTCTTGCTGATTGGACTTCTAGAATTAAGCGGCTCACCGCAATGGCAACTGCACGCACTTGGTTCAATACTGCTTGTTGGTCGCATTCTGCATGGCTATGCACTTTCGTTTACAACCAATAATATTTTTGGTCGTAACGCCGGCATTATTGCAACTCTTTTAGTCCTGTCCTCCTCGGCTGTGCTTTGCATTTGCAGGTAGATGCCTCTGCTGTGTGCCTCCTCTGATCGCGGCCAGGAGCGCGCAGGTCATTTCGCTTTTGCTGCAGAGCTCTCAGCGCTGGGGTGGTTCGCCAGCACCCTAAGTGGCTACCCTGGATTGCAACTGGTCGGTTTGATTGCTGCGACAGCAGGCGGTTTTTCAGCGATGCCCGTACTGTGGACTCATCGAGCCGCTCAGGGAGAAAGTGGCCGCAGGCAACACCGGTCTGCGCAGCGGGCAAGGGTTCTATCGCTGGGATGAAGAGCGCCGCGAACGGCAGCTGAACCGGCACGGACACCAGCTACGGCTGCTCTCAAACCCTGAACCTATCAGCAGGAACATCGCTGCGAAACAAGTCCCGGCCTACCCGTTGCATGTTGCTCGCAGCACCAATGGCCTATGGCCGAATTCGTGAGAAATTACCTGGGCATTTCCTACTCCACTACTACTCGCACTCTTGCCAGATTTCCGACCCGCGTAAACTCCGCCGTGGCGTCACCCTCACGCTGGACGGTAGCGCGGAGCACGGGATAGTAGGTGCCAGGTTCCGAGTAGGTGAGTGTTTTATGTATAGCGAGCGTTTCTGACGGCTGATGAGGAAGCGGAGCGTCTAGAAAATCATCGTTCCCCGTCTGGCTCCATTCCGTTTTCACAATTTTGCCGGCAGATGGCGGGACGGTAATGTCACCCAGCAGCGTGACGGGCTCCCCGACTTTGGCAATGATTCTCTCACCGCTCCTGGACGTGAGTTTCACAACAGGCTGGATGCCTTGCCTTGCTGATGCGTCTGCAGGTAATGAGACCTGGCCATTATTGAGCCCATACTGAGTGGAGCGAGGCGGCGCTGTACCATTTTCCACCCAGGCACTTACGTCCCTGACGGCCTGTTCGAGGATGCCGTTGTAATCTACAAGTCTCACAAACTGATTGTCAGCCGCGCCCGAGGCAACAACGCTGCCATCCAAATGGTCTGCATTATCGTTTAACCAGATTCGCACCTTCGCGTCGTACTGATTACCCTCTCCCGCCTTCAATCGCTGGCCATACCAGTTGGCATCCCAAGGGTAGGCATCGACATCAAGTGCATTGGCTATGATTATCATCTTGCTGTTTATCTTGCCGGTGAAGCTACCGCCTCCGCTGACACCTGCGCTGATTATTGAGCCTACCTCTTGGGGGCGTTGCGGGTAGCGCGGAGAACCGTCTGCATTGCGAAATTGATCCCACACAGCAAATCCACCAGAAACCGGTACCTGATGCCGATGGTAGGAGGTCAACGCAATTGCCCAGCGATTGTCGACACGAATCTTGGTTCCAGTTCTCAGAGTGTTGAGCATGTCGACTTGATTTTGCGCGGACAGCGTAATGACTCCGCGCTCGGCATCCAAAGACCCAAGCAATTTTCGATTGCCCCCTTCTGCCCCTTCGAGAGTGAAGTCCAACCAAGAGCTGTTTTTGAGGTGCGACAACCCGGCCACGTGCAAGCTTAATGGCTTACCAGCCGAGTCACGATCTATCCTTTGAACCGACACTACGCGCTCAATTTTCGCCCTTCGGACAAGAGTGCCCAGAGTGGATTGCGCGGTACCGAGGTAGCCAGGTTTACTCCAGAAGTCATCTGCATAACCGGGATCAATGCCTTTGACCGAACTGGCAAACCCCAGTAAACCTTGCGGGTCGTTGAGACCCAGGATGTAGGCGTAATTATCCCAACCGCGCAGGGGCACGCCCATTGCCGTGACCTCCGCAAGAACCGAGGCCTGCGTGGCGTCAAGTGCTGCAAAAGGATCGCCGCTACCTCCCGGTCGCATAGCGTCGGCAATGTGTGACGCTTTATCTTCGAGTACAAGACGTGCGAAAGCACGAACAAAAAAATTGGTAGGAATGGATGTTGGAACGCCAATGACGAATGGAACGGCACCCTCCCACACCCCCGACGAGTTCTCAGCCGCTGCAATGGTCAGATAAGACCCGCCGCTGCCACCATAGATGTAGCCGTGGATCTGAGAAGCGGGCAGTCCATAGTATTCCCCAGCGACCATCTTCGAGAACTTTGCAGCCGCCGCGTTGGCTCGATAGCCAGAGGGCGAAACAGTATCCACGGTATACGCACCGCTGTCGGCACCAAATTTGATTACCCGGTCCGGAACGCTACCGTCACCCAAGGGATAAACCTTGTGGAAGAAACGCCCTTTCCATTGGGCTTTCGGCGGGAAGAAAAAGCTGAACTTTACATCGGTGCCTTCGAAGTGCCCGGAAACGCGATGCGTCAGAACAGGGCTTTTCAAATCTTCTCGGCTATCTATTACCGGGCGGTCGAACTCCGGATCGACGCAGTCTTGAGTAATGAACATTATCCCGCCCGGTGGTGTTTCACACGGCGGGGATTGAGACGCGGCGGAAGCTAATGTCGACAGCCCACCAAGCGACACTGCAAGTACCAAGCATCTGGAAGCGACGAACTTCTTATTGAAACCGTCACCGCGATGGAAATCTGTGCCAGGTGGAGCAGCCACTAGAGTCAGTTTTTTAGCGTTGTTCATAATGGCTGTGAATTCCTTGAGGAGCTTCAATGACGGCAGACCGACACTGCTGGGTAAGTTTTTGAGTCGTTTGAGGATGAGACCGCTCCGGCTGGGTCTCTCATTTTCCAGCTTGAGAAGCGTGACGTGCTCTACCAGGCGCTCACCTGCGCCTGGACAGAGCCTTAGCTGGAGATGTCTACGATGCCGGGGGCAGTCCACCCAACAACGACGATTCACATGGCGTAGAGAAGAAACGCCAAGCCTTCGCTGATTGCACTGCAGGCTTCGCTGTTGGCCTGACAAGGGAGAGGTTTGCCGGTAACGAATGGAACGGCAATGGAGGAAAAAGAACTGATGCGGATATTGCCGGCGTGATAAATCGCTGCGTGGGCGCCGTCATGCGACAGAGCCTCAAGGCTGATTTGGAAGATTCGGGCGCCAGACATAGTCGTACCATAACAATAGGATTGAACATATCCGGCGGTCCGGTGACAGCAAGGTAGCATGATGATTAATACGACCAAGGAATATATTCTATTATTCTTATTCCTAAAATGAATAATAGATCCAGGCGCTGCATCACGCCCACCCCTCCAGTCGCAACGTGGACCGAATCAGCCGTTGCTCTTCGCTTTCAATTTCCCTGAGGTTTTCGCAGATGCTCTGGATGTGCGCGATGGCCGCCTTGCGCGCCTGCTCCGGCAGGCGCCCGATCACGGCGTTATACAGCCGTGCGTGTTGGCGATCGATCTGGCGCTTCTGCGGTTCACGGTGATAGAGGTTGTTGACCGAAGCGAAGACGGTGTTGAGCAGCAAGTCCGTCAGCGAGCGCAAGGTCTGCACCAGCACCGGGTTGTGCGACGCCTCGCAGATCGCCAGGTGGAACGCATGATCAAGCCGAGCATGTTCGCTCGCCTCCAGCAAATGGCCGTGGGCATCGAGCAATGCCTCATAAGCGCGGGTGATCAGGACAAAATCGGCGTCGGTGCCACGCAGGGCCGCTAAGCGGGCGGATTCGCCCTCGAGCAGGCTACGCACTTCGAACAGGTCGTAGAGCGTCCGCGGCTGCGAGCTGAACAGGTGCAGCAGCGGTGACGCCACGCCCGGCCCCGACAGGTCGGCCACGAATGAGCCCTTGCCTTGCTCGGTGTTGATAATCCCGCGAGCGCGCAACACCTTGAGTCCCTCGCGAAGGGCGGTACGCGAGACGCCGAGTTTTTCCGTCAACCGCCGCTCCGAAGGCAACAGTTGCCCGGTCTTGAGCACACCGTCGACGATCAGGCGCTCGATCCGCTCACAGACCACGTCGGCAACTTGCTGGGTACGGCCCGTTTCTGTGCTGTCCATGCGATCTCCAACTGGTATGACCAGCTTCAGCGTCCGACTCGCCAGTGCTCAAACACCCGGTTAATCGACTGTTTTTGATGGTCTTTTTTAACCGAATAAAGAAACAACGATTAAACAACTGGTTCGACCAGACCAACAACCCATAGACAGTAAAACGCCCCAGGCGAATGATGCAAGCCAGCTGCATCGGAACAGACCTCGAATAAAAACAACTGAGGGTCGCCTACCGACTATGAATATTCTCTACGATGAACGCGTCGACGGCGTCCTGCCTGACGTCGACAAACAGGCGCTGTTGCAGGCCCTGCAGACTCGGTTGCCTGATCTGGAAATCCTGCACCAGCGCGAAGCGCTCAAGCCATACGAATGCGACGGCCTCTCCGCTTATCGCACCACGCCCATGCTGGTGGTGCTGCCGCGCCACATCGATCAGGTGCAGGGCGTGCTTCGAGTCTGCCATGAGCGGCGTGTACCGGTTGTGGCTCGTGGTGCGGGCACTGGTTTGTCCGGCGGTGCGCTGCCGCTGGAAAAAGGCGTGTTGCTGGTGATGGCGCGCTTCAACAACATTCTGCACATCGACCCCGCCGCCCGCACCGCCCGGGTTCAGCCGGGGGTACGCAACCTGGCGATTTCCCAGGCGGCTGCGCCATTTGGCTTGTATTACGCGCCGGACCCTTCCTCGCAGATCGCCTGTTCCATCGGCGGTAATGTGGCGGAAAACGCCGGTGGCGTGCATTGCCTGAAGTATGGGCTGACCGTGCACAACCTGCTCAACGTCGACGTGCTAACCGTCGACGGCGAACACGTGAGCCTGGGGTCCCAGGCCCTCGACTCTCCGGGTTTCGATCTGCTCGCGTTGTTCACCGGCTCCGAAGGCATGCTCGGGGTGATCACCGAGGTCACGGTCAAGCTGCTGCCCAAACCACAAACGGCCAAAGTGCTGCTGGCAGCCTTCGACTGCGTCGAAAAGGCTGGCCGTGCGGTGGGGGACATCATTGCCGCCGGCATCATCCCAGGCGGCCTGGAAATGATGGACAACCTGGCCATTCGCGCCGCCGAAGACTTCATTCACGCCGGCTACCCGGTGGACGCCGAAGCGATTCTGTTGTGTGAACTCGATGGCGTAGAAGCCGACGTCCACGACGACTGCGACCGCGTGCGCCAAGTGCTGGAACAGGCCGGCGCCACCGAAGTGCGCCAGGCTCGCGATGAGGCCGAACGCGTGCGTTTCTGGGCCGGGCGCAAGAATGCGTTTCCGGCGGTGGGCCGCCTCTCACCGGATTATTACTGCATGGACGGGACGATCCCGCGCCGCGAACTGCCTGGCGTGCTGCACGCTATCGCGGCGTTATCGACCGAGTACGACCTGCGGGTAGCGAATGTTTTCCACGCCGGCGACGGCAACATGCACCCGCTGATCCTGTTCGATGCCAATCAACCGGGCGAACTCGATCGCGCCGAAGCCCTGGGCGGCAAGATCCTCGAATTGTGCGTGAAGGTCGGCGGCAGCATTACCGGTGAACATGGTGTGGGCCGCGAAAAGATCAATCAGATGTGCGCCCAGTTCAATAGCGATGAGCTGAACGTGTTCCACGCCGTCAAAGCCGCATTCGACCCAGGCGGATTGCTCAACCCTGGCAAGAACATCCCGACGTTGCATCGATGCGCCGAGTTTGGCGCCATGCACGTTCATCTGGGTCAGATGCCCTTCCCCGACCTGGAGCGTTTCTGATGCACAGCGAACACGCTATCGACGCCAGCGCAGCGCTGCTGGAGCAGGTCAACCAGGCGCTGAACAACGCCACGCCGCTGCTCATCCAGGGTTCCAACAGCAAGGCGTTCCTTGGACGCGCAGTCACAGGTGAAGTCCTCGACACGCGCGCCCACCGTGGCATCGTCAGCTACGACCCGACTGAACTGGTGATCACCGCCCGTTGCGGCACGCCCTTGGCGGAGTTGGCAGAAGTGCTGGACGCCTCGCAACAGATGCTGCCTTGCGAACCGCCCTCCTTCGGTGAACACGCCACCGTGGGCGGCATGATTGCCTGCGGACTCTCGGGGCCACGGCGTCCGTGGTCAGGATCGGTCCGCGACTTCATCCTCGGAACACGGCTGATCACCGGACAGGGCAAGCATTTGCGCTTCGGCGGCGAGGTCATGAAGAACGTCGCCGGCTACGATCTGTCGCGCTTGATGGCCGGCAGTTACGGCGCGCTTGGGGTGGTGACCGAAGTGTCCCTCAAGGTCCTGCCCAAACCACGGCAAACCTTGAGCATCAGCCTGGAGCTGGACACCGACCGTGCCTTGCTGCGCCTGGCGGAATGGGGGCAACAACCGCTGCCGATCAGCGCCGCGTGTCACGATGGCCAGCGCCTGCACCTGCGACTCGAAGGGGGTGAAGGCTCGGTGGCGGCGGCCCATGACCGCCTGGGCGGTGAGTGTCTGGACGCTGCCTACTGGCATGACCTGAACGAACACCGGTTGAGTTTCTTCGATGAGGACCTGCCCCTTTGGCGCCTGTCCTTGCCGCACAACACGCCCCGATTGTCGCTGCCAGGGACGCAACTGATCGATTGGGGGGGCGCCCAGCGCTGGCTCAAATCCGACGCCGACGCGAGTGTCATTCGCGCGGTGGTCGATAAACTCGGCGGGCATGCGACCTGCTACCACCCGGGCCTGATCGACAGTCCCTTCCAACCGCTGCCCGACACGTTGATGCGCTACCACCGGAATCTGAAGCAGCAACTCGATCCACGGGGCATCTTCAACCCCGGTCGCCTGTACGCGGAGCTTTGAACCATGCAGACCACCTTGAGCGAAGACGCCCGCCGACTGCCTCGCGCTGAAGAAGCCGAAAGCATCCTGCGCAGTTGCGTGCACTGCGGTTTTTGCAATGCCACCTGCCCGACCTATCAACTGCTGGGCGATGAACTGGATGGCCCGAGGGGGCGCATCTACCTGATCAAGCAAGTGCTCGAAGGCAATGAAGTCACGCGCAAGACCCAGGAGCACCTGGACCGTTGCCTGTCCTGCCGTAACTGCGAAAGCACCTGCCCCTCAGGCGTCGACTATCACAACTTGCTCGACATCGGCCGGGCGGTGGTCGACGCAGCTGTACCGCGCCCACTCAGTCAACGCTTGCTGCGCGAGGGGTTGCGCAGCGTCGTCCCCAATCCCGCGCTATTCAACGTGCTGATCAGCAGTGGCCAGCTATTTCGGGCATTGTTGCCCAACACCTTGCAGGCCAAGTTGCCTCGCCGCGCCTACCCGGTCAAACCGCGCCCGACCCCACGCCACGCCCGTCAGGTATTGATGCTTGAGGGCTGCGTGCAGCCGAGTCTGTCCCCCAATACCAACGCCGCCACGGCGCGGGTGCTGGATCGACTGGGGATCAGCGTCATATCGACCCATGAGGCAGGCTGCTGCGGTGCCGTGGACTATCACCTCGACGCTCAGGCGGCCGGCCTTGAGCGTGCGCGGCGCAACATCGATGCATGGTGGCCGAGCATTGAAAGCGGTGCCGAGGCCATTGTGCAAACCGCCAGCGGCTGCGGTGCCTTTATCAAGGATTATGGCCACCTGCTCAGCACCGACCCGGCGTATGCCGACAAGGCGAAAAGGGTCAGTGCCCTGGCCAGGGACTTGGTTGAAGTGCTGCGCGGCGAGCCGCTGGATAAGCTTGGCGTACACAGCGACCAGCGCCTGGCGTTCCACTGCCCCTGCACGTTGCAGCACGCGCAAAAACTCGGCGGTGCCGTTGAAGCCATGCTGACAAGCCTGGGATTCAACCTGACCGCTGTTCCCGACAGCCACCTGTGCTGCGGCTCGGCGGGCACCTACTCGCTGACCCAGCCCGAATTGTCGCGACAACTGCGCGATAACAAGCTCACTGCGTTGGAAAGCGGCCACCCCGACGTCATCGCCACCGCCAATATTGGCTGCCAGTCCCACCTCGACGGAGCGGGGCGCACCCCGGTCAGGCACTGGATCGAACTGGTCGAGGCCGCGTTGCCCTCACCCAGTATTGGAGAATCCCCATGAAAACCAAAGCCGTACTGAGCCAGACCGAAGTCAGCCAAATCCTTGCGGCTGCACGCACCGAAGCCCGCAGCAATCAATGGGCCGTGACCATCGTCATTGTCGATGACGGCGGCCATCCCCTGGCCCTTGAACGCCTCGACGGCTGCGCGCCGGTCAGTGCCTACATCGCCACCGAAAAGGCCCGCACCTCGGCACTGGGTCGGCGTGAGTCCAAAGGGTATGAAGAGATGGTCAATGGCGGACGCTATGCCTTTTTGTCAGCGCCCTTGTTGACCGCCCTCGAAGGCGGTGTGCCGATCATCGTCGACGGCCAGGTAATCGGCGCCGTCGGTGTGTCCGGGGTCAAGTCTGGCCAGGATGCACAGGTGGCCAAAGCCGGGGCGCAATGCCTGAGCTGAACCGGCCCCTTGTGGCGAGCGGGCTTGCCCCGCGTTGGGGTTCAGACGGATCGCCGACCTTGATGTAGTTGTCGATGCGGCTGCGGATCTGCAACGTCGCGCCGGCCAATTGCGACAGGTCGATTTCGATACTGTCGGTTTCGCCGTTGGTGTCGGTGCGAAAGGCCAGGGTCGTGGCGTCCTTGCGCCATACGGTTTGCTCCGGGTGATCGAGGCCCAAGGCGCGAAAACCGTTGATGACCGCTCCCGTCACGCGCCTTTCTCCGGTCCAGTAGGCGCCGCGATAGCGGTCCTTGATGCGTGCGCCGCCCAGGCGCAACCGGACGGCCCGAGGATCGCGACAAACTCACCCGGCCTGGCCGTCATCCGTGCCGACCTGGCCATTCGTGCGCAAACGGCCGATACCAGCCTGGCCAGCACCCTGCACGTCAAACGCGGCACCGCGCTGCTGGTGATGGAGCGCAGCTCTTACTTTGTCGACGGGCGCTGCTGCGACCGCACCACCTTCTTTATCCGCCCGGAACGCTATGCGTTTGTGCTCAGCGGCGTGTTCAAATCCGGCCCTGCCAAATAGAGGTCCGCACACGTCGCTTGAAGGGATCGGAAGATACGCGGCGGTGGGTTTCCTAGCGATAACCCCGCGCCTGAACGTCGAACAGCTCGGCATAACGTCCACCCGCAGCCATCAGCTGGCTATGGCTGCCCTCCTCCAGAATCTGCCCGCGTTCCAACACAATAATGTGATCCGCACTGCGCACACTGGAAAAACGGTGGGAAATCAACAGGGTCATGCGGCCCTTGGCATGCTCGCGAAAGTGCTCGAACACCGCCGCCTCAGCCCCGGCATCCAGCGCGGCGGTGGGTTCATCGAGGATCAGCAGATCGGCATCCTGACGCATGTACGCCCGCGACAAGGCGACTTTCTGCCACTGCCCACCGGACAGTTCCTGACCTCCGAACCAGCGTCCCAGCTGGGTTGAATAGGTATGGCTCAGGCGCTCGATAAAATCGGCCGCCACGCCTTGAGTGGCAGCGCTGCGCCAGCGTACCTGGTCGTCCAGGGCGTCGACGTCACCCACCCCCAGGTTTTCGCCGACGGTCATCTGGTAGCGGATGTAGTCCTGGAAAATAACGCCGATGCGCTGGCGCAGGGTGTGTTCGTCCCACTCCTGCAGGTCACTGCCATCCAGCAGGATGCGGCCTTCATCCGGGGCATACAGACGGGTCAGCAGTTTGATCAGGCTGGTTTTGCCGGAGCCATTTTCACCCACCAGCGCCAGGCTTTTCCCCGGTGCCAGGTGCAGGTTGATATTGCGCAGCGCGGCAGATTCAGCACCGGGGTAGGTGAAACCCACCTGTTCGCAGCGCAGGCCATCGCCAGGGCGCGCCCCTTGGGTGAGTCGGCCGCGCGGCGTGATCACGGGGGTTTCAAGGTATTCATACAGGTCCGAGAGAAACAGGCTGTCGTCGTACAGCCCGGCAATGGCGCTGAGGCTGGCGGTTATTGCGGCCTGCCCCTGCTTGAACAGCACGATGTACATGGTCATCTGGCCCAGGCTCGTCTGGCCACGCACGGTGTCGAGTACCACCCAGGCGTAGGCCAGGTAAAACGCTGCGGTGCCCAGCAGGCCCAATGCGAAGCCCCAGGCATCGCGGCGCAGCGTCAATTGGCGGTCCTCGGTATACAAACGCTGGGCGTTGTCGCGATAGCGCTGGAGGAACAGCGGTGCCAGGCCAAACAGCTTTACCTCCTTGGCATGGGACTCGTGGGAGAGCAAGGATTCCAGGTAGTTCTGCTGACGCGTCTCCGGTGCACGCCGGTGGAACAAGCGGAACGCATTGCCGGAAAAATGCGTCTCGGCGAAGAACACCGGCAACGCACCGACCACCAGAATCAACAGGGCCCACGGCGAAAAGTGCACCAACAGGACAGCAAAGCTGACCAGCGAAATGAGGTTCTGCACCAACCCCAGTCCTTTGGTCACCAGGCTCAGCGGGCGCGTCGAAGCACCCTGGCGCACCCGCACCAACTTGTCGTAGAACTCAGCGTCTTCAAATTGCAGCAGCGAAAGGGTCTGGGCTTTCTCCAGGACCATCAGGTTGACCTTCACGCCCAGCTTCACCCGCAACAGCGACTGCTGCATCGACAGCGCCCGTTGTGCCGCCGCCAACAACGCCAGCACACCGGCCTCGGCCAGCACGTAGCGCATCACCGGCCACACGGGTGCCTGGCTGCCGGCCGCATGAACCTGCATGGCGTGGACCACGCCATCAACAATGCGCTGTCCAATCCAGGCGGCCAGTGCGGGCAGCAGTCCGGCGACAATCGTCGCCAGCAACAGCCCCGTGAACAGTGGCCGTGAGGTTTCCCACACCAGTCCCAGTGCCCTGCGCGCCTGGATCGAAAACGCGCTCAATCGATTGAACAGCACCATGAATGGCACGGACTCCTAGAGGGTTGTGAAAGCGGGCCGGACTGCCGAGAGCCATGGATACGGGCGGGCTCTGCGCCACTCGCTCCCGGATCCAGGCGCGCCCCCCGGATTATGACAGGCCGTGACACCAGAACCATGAGTATTCATGGATGTTCTTCCCAGGCGCATTGCCGCCAGTGGTTGGCGTGACGTCTTTTGACTCGATGGCGGTTGGGCGCCCGACCTTACGTCACGTCATGACGCCCCGCGCGGCCCAGCGACCAGCCAAAATTCATACCCGCCGCCGCCAGCAGGATCGCGCCTGCGCCCATCACCTGCAGGGTGCTGAGGGGATGGGCGAAGGCTACCCAGTCGACCAGGATGGCGACAATCGGATAGATGAACGACAGTGCCCCGACCAGTGCCGTGGGGATTTTCTGGATGGCGCTGTACAGCAGGGTCGACATCAGCCCGGTATGGACCACCCCGATAATGATCAGGTAAGTCCAGGCGCCCTTGAGCGTTTCGCCCCCAGTGAAGTCCACGAACGGTGCCAGCACCAGCACGCCGACCACCATCTGGATCAGCACGATCAGGTGCGCGGGAAAATCCTTGAGACGCTTGGTGATAGCCGCCGCCACGGCATAGCAAAAGGCCGAAGCCAGCGCCAGGCAGACGCCCAGCAGGTAGTCGGCGCCGGTGGCCTGCCCACGGCCCTTGGCGGACACGATCAGCATCAGCCCGGCGAAGGCCAACAGCAGCCAGCCGACCTTGGCGACACTGAGGCGTTCGGCAAAAAACAGCGCACCCAGGCCGACCAGCATGAACGGCTGAACGTGGTAGACCACCGTGGCAATGGCGATAGAGGCATGTGTGTAGGCACCGAACAGCAGCACCCAGTTGAGGATCAGCGCCACCCCGCCCAGGCACACCAGAATGAATGGCCGGGCAGCGATCCGCGCGCTGCGCAGCCCCCCAGGCACCAGGTACGCGACCAGCATCGCCATGGCGCCGAACAGGCAACGCCAGAACACCACCGCCTCCGGGCTCTGCCCCGACATGACGACGAACCAGCCGACTGTGCCGGAGATGGCCATGGCCAAGGTCATTTCGAGCGTCCCACGGGTTTTCGACTTCATCACTTATGGCTTCCTTGCTATCGACATCACCATGGCCCAAGCCACCGTTCGCGGGGAAATAGGCTGGCAAATACAACTTTATAATGAACTAATGGCCGATATACTGAACATACCCCCCAAGAGCGTCAACCCATTCAAGGATGGTTTATAAAACAAATGACCGATATAACGAACAACCTGCCGGGAAATAATCCGAGTCGAATCGATCTGCTGGCGCTGTCAATCAAGCGCGAGCGCCTGGCCGCCGGGCTTTCCTTGACCGAGCTGGCGAAGCGCGCCGGGGTAGCGAAGTCGACCTTGTCTCAATTGGAGTCGGGCATCGGTAACCCCAGCATCGAAACCTTGTGGTCGCTGGCGATGGCCATGGGCTTGCAAGTCACCCGGTTCTTCGAACAACCCCGGCAGGCCCTGCGGGTGATTCGCGCTAACGAGGGCATGACCGCCTATGCCGAGACGGCCCATTACGCAGCGACACTGCTTGCCGATTGCCCGGCCGGCGTACAGCGCGACATCTACCGACTCAAGGTGCAGCCCGGCGAAGTTCGTCTGTCTCAGCCTCACCCGCAGGGCACCGTAGAGCATGTGGTGCTGTGCAGTGGCAGTGCACGTATCGGCCCGGCGAGTGGCCCGGTGTTGCTCAACGCCGGCGACTACATCAGCTACTTGGCGAATGTGCCTCATGTGTTCGAGGCACTTGAGGCGGACACCACGGCGGTGATGGTGATCGAGCATTCGTGAGGTGGGAGCACCTTGACGCCTGTCAAATCCGTAGCTGCCGAGCCCCGGCGAGGCTGCGTCGGTCGCGATTCGCGGCTTGAATCGGCAGGGGGATCGCTAGCAACTTAACCCTTTCATCTCGTCAATTTTATCGAGCAGGACGCCAATAACCCCCGCCTTTTTTTGGGGCCCCGTCAGTTGCGCGTCAAGAGCGTGTGAGGCGCAACACCAAACGCCTTGCGAAACGCGTGGCTGAAGTGGGAGAAATCGGAAAAACCGAAGTCCAGTGCGGCTTGGGAAACGCTGCGCACCTGGCCGCACTCGATGGCCGCCCGACTGGCATTCAGCCGTTCTTTCCAGATCTCTGCGACCGGGCTTTTCTGATGACGGGCGAATGCACGGGTCACCGTTCGGGTGGACACGTGGTGGGCTTGGGCGATCAGCTCGATCGACAGTTCTCGCTCGCTCAAGTGGTGCTGGATGTAGGTCATTATCCGCGCATAAAGATCCAGCTCCTGATGAGTCGTCTTCAGGTCCTGGAGTTCCAGGCTAATCACGAGCAGGTCGATTATCGTGTTGGAGTAACGATTGCAAATGCCTCCATCCTCCAGAAGCACGGGAGTGTTCGCCATCTGGCGCAGCATCTCGCGCAACGGCACCACGCCGGGGCGGCGGTCATCCAGCACCATTGCGGTGCATTCCGCCACACGCGGCAACCGCTCAGTCAGTAACTGCCGAGGGATGCGCATCAAGTGGTTTTCGCTCCCCCCCAGGCTGAATCGGAACGGTCGGGTTGCGTCATAAAGGAACAAATTACCGGCCCCCAGTGTGGCCTTGCGCCCCTCTTGCTCAATTTCGCCATACCCATTGAGGGTGAAGCCCAGCCACAGGTCTTCTGCGGGGCCACTGCGTAAATGCCGCTCGGAACGGACCCAATGATGCAGCGGGGACGACAGCCTGGAGACATCCAGCGCCCCCACACCGGAGACCTGGAGCGTTCCGTTGAAATCGCTCTGGGTCGAGGGTTTGCTGTCAGCCATAAGACAATGGCGACACACCACTTCTTTCCAGTAATCGAAGCGACGCGGTTGCGAAACGGCAAGGGTGGAATATTGATTGTTCTGAGCCATGGCACTCACCTTAATGCAACGACTTGAAGCAGCGACACGCTGCCGGTCGATCCTGGAAAGCAAAATTCAGACCACGCCCAGCCCCCTTTATCGCTCCTGAGCCCTGGCATCCGGCACCTGTCTTTTCCAACCAAACGGTTGTCCTGGCGAACAAAGCGAGGCGGTTCGCACATGCCTGACTATGACCTCACGGCCTGTCCAGCCCGCTACGCCTGAACCTGAAAAAAACAAGGAGCCGCCCATGGAATCTGCGATCGACAAACACCTTAGATGCCCACGGACGTTGTCCCGCCGTGTGCCCGAGGACTACCAGCCGCCCTTCCCTATGTGGGTCGGCCGCGCCGACGAACACTTGAAGCAAGTGGTGATGGCCTACCTGGGCGTGCAGTTTCGCGGTGAGGCGCAGCGTGCGCGCGCCCTTAAGGCCATGCGCGACATCGTCGGCAGCTTCAGCCTGCCCGACGGCCCGCAGACCCATGATCTGACCCACCACACGGACAACAGTGGCTACGACAACCTGATGATCGTCGGCTACTGGAAGGACGCGGCGGCCTATTGCCGCTGGTTGCGATCACCGCCCGTCAATGACTGGTGGGCATCGCCGGATCGCCTGAACGACGGCCTGGGTTATTTTCGCGAAATCACCGCGCCGCGTGCCGAGCAATTCGAAACCCTCTACGCCTTCCAGAAGCAGTTGCCGGGGGTGGGCGCGATCATGGACACGACCAGCGGCGAGATCGAAGAGCACGGTTACTGGGGCTCGATGCGCGATCGTTTCCCGGCGTCCCAGACGGACTGGATGAGCCCCACGGGCGAACTGAAGGTGGTGCTGGGCGACCCGGCCAAAGGTGGCCGCGTCATCGTCATGGGCCATGACAACATCGCGCTGATTCGCTCCGGCCAGGATTGGGCTGACGCCGAGGCTGACGAGCGTTCACTGTACCTCGACGAAATCCTGCCGACGTTGCAGGACGGCATGGATTTCCTGCGCGATAACGGGGCGCCCCTGGGCTGCTACAGCAATCGATTCGTACGCAACATCGACCTCGACGGCAACTTCCTCGACATGAGCTACAACATCGGCCACTGGCGTTCGGTCGAGAAACTGGAACGCTGGGCGGAATCCCATCCCACCCACCTGCGCATTTTCGTCACCTTCTTCCGCGTGGCGGCCGGCCTGGTGAAATTGCGGCTGTACCACGAAGTGTCGGTCTCGGACGCCAAGAGCCAGCTGTTCGAGTACATCAACTGCCACCCGCAGACCGGCATGTTGCGTGATGCAGGTGTCGCGCAAAGCTGACACCCGGCACCGCGCCCTTCGTCCCGATTATTTTTTGGCCCTCATCTCTAGCGCATGAGGTCGGGGGCCACTTTTTGACAGGTATTTGACCATGAAGTCTCGTCGAGTCGTGCTGGGAATGCTGCCGTTTGTCAAAAGCCAAGCCCTTGAAGTGGCACCGGGCTGAGCTGTCCTGTTCAGCCAAACGAGTGTCCTGTTCAACCAAGCCGCCGTGGCAAAACAGGCCTAATTTGTTCTCCATTGCCACCCGGAATGATCCGACCCCGAAGGTGCAGGAAGTGTTTGAACAGCCTCACGCCTTCCCACCGACCACCGATGAAATCAAGGAAAATCATGGCCATTATTCGCCCCACGCTTGATCAACTGCAGGACCTCGCCACCCAGTTGCACATGCAACTGACGCCTGAACAGGCAGCGCAGTATCTGGACCTGATGCAACCGAGTTTCGATGCCTACGACCTGGTCGACGAACTGCCTGATTTCGTTCCGCCCATACGCTACGAACGCAGTTCGGGCTATCGGCCCTCGGACAAGGAAAACCCGCTGAACGCCTGGTACTGCCGGGCTGAAGTGAACGGGGCCCGTGAGGGCCTGCTGGCCGGCAAAACCGTCGCGTTGAAAGACAACATTTCCCTGGCGGGTGTGCCGATGATGAACGGCGCGGCGCCGCTGGCCGGTTTCGTACCGTCATTCGACGCCACCGTGGTCACACGTCTGCTGGATGCCGGGGTGACGATCCTGGGCAAGGCCACCTGTGAGCATTACTGTTTGTCCGGCGGCAGCCACACTTCTGATCCGGCCCCCGTGCACAACCCCCATCGTCACGGTTACGCCGCCGGCGGTTCTTCCTCGGGCAGTGCGGCGTTGGTCGCAGCCGGAGAGGTGGACATGGCCGTTGGCGGTGATCAAGGCGGGTCCATCCGAATCCCGTCGTCCTTCTGCGGCACCTACGGCATGAAGCCGACCCACGGCCTGGTGCCCTACTCCGGGGTCATGGCGATTGAAGCCACGATCGATCATGTCGGCCCCATCACCGCCAACGTGCGCGACAACGCGCTGATGCTGCAAGCCATGGCCGGCGCGGATGGGCTTGATCCACGCCAGGCCTCGCCGCAGGTCGATGACTATCAGAGCTACCTGGCGAGGGGTGTGCGCGGGCTCAGGATCGGCGTATTGCAAGAGGGGTTTGCGCTTGCCAACCAGGATCCTCGCGTCGCCGAGAAAGTGCGTGACGCCATCGCCCGTCTCGAGGCGTTGGGCGCGCATGTCGAGCCGGTGTCCGTTCCCGAGCACAACCTGGCAGGGTCGTTGTGGCACCCCATCGGCTGCGAAGGGTTGACCATGCAGATGATGCATGGCAACGGCGCGGGCTTTAACTGGAAAGGCCTCTACGATGTCGGCCTGCTGGACAAACAGGCCGGCTGGCGCGAACAGGCCGACCAATTATCCGCGTCGCTCAAGCTGTGCATGTTCGTCGGTCAATACGGACTCACCCACTACAACGGGCGTTATTACGCCAAAGCGCAAAACCTCGCGCGCTTTGCCCGACAGGGCTATGACAAGGCACTCCAGACCTACGACCTGCTGGTGATGCCGACCACGCCGATCATCGCCCAACCCCACCCACCGGCCGATTGCTCGATCACTGAGTACGTGGCGCGCGCACTGGAAATGATCGGCAACACCGCGCCACAGGACATCACCGGGCATCCCGCCATGTCGATTCCGTGCGGGCGGGTAGACGGCCTGCCCGTCGGGCTGATGCTCGTCGCCAAACACTATGCCGAAGGCACCCTTTACCAGGCTGCGGCGGCGTTTGAAGCATCCGTGGACTGGCGCACGCTCTGAGCCGTCGACGGGCGTCGCCGGCGCCCGAAGAACAATAAGAAATCCAATGACTTTACCCCCGTGTTGACTGATAGGAATAACCCCATGAGTACAGCTACTTCAACGCCCGGCGAAAGAGCCTGGGCATTGTTTCAAGTCCTCAAGAGCAAGGAACTCATCCCGGAGGGCTATGTCGAGCAGCTCACGCAATTGATGGAGCACGGCTGGAGCCCCGAGAACGGCGCCCGTGTGGTGGCCAAGGCATGGGTCGATCCGCAGTTCCGGGCACTGTTGCTCAAGGACGGCACCGCTGCGTGCGCCCAGTTCGGCTACACCGGCCCCCAGGGCGAATACATCGTCGCCCTGGAGGATACGCCGACGGTGAAGAACGTCATTGTCTGCAGCCTGTGCTCCTGCACCAACTGGCCGGTCCTCGGCCTGCCACCGGAGTGGTACAAGGGTTTCGAGTTTCGCGCACGCCTGGTCCGGGAGGGGCGTACGGTACTGCGCGAACTGGGAACGGAGTTGCCGCGGGACATGGTGGTCAAGGTCTGGGATACCAGCGCCGAAAGCCGCTACCTGGTCGTGCCGGTCAGGCCTGAAGGCTCAGAACACATGAGCGAAGAGCAGCTTCGAACGCTGGTGACCAAAGACGTGCTGATTGGCGTCGCCCTGCCCCGCGTGGGCTGAAAACAACACCTCATCATCGTTCACTCCCGGAGTTTTGATTATGGATGGCTTTCACGATCTCGGCGGTTTCCAAGGCTTTGGAAAAGTCCCCCACACCATCAATAGCCTGAGCTACAAACAGGTGTTCAAGCAGGACTGGGAGCATCTGGCCTACAGCTTGATGTTCATCGGTGCCGACCACTTGAAAAAGTTCAGCGTGGACGAAGTGCGTCACGCCGTCGAACGCCTGGACGTGCGCCAGCATGTCGGCACCCAGTACTACGAACGCTACGTCATCGCGACCGCCACCCTGCTGGTCGAAACCGGCGTGATCACCCAGGCTGAGCTTGATCAGGCCTTGGGCTCCCACTTCAAGCTGGCGAATCCCGCCCATGCCGAGGGCCGCGCGGCGATCACGGGGCGGCCGCCCTTCGAGGTGGGAGATCGGGTGGTCGTGCGAGACGAATATGTGGCCGGACACATCCGCATGCCCGCCTACGTGCGCGGCAAGGAAGGCGTGGTCCTGCACCGGACGTCAGAGAAATGGCCGTTCCCGGACGCGATTGGCCATGGCGATGTAAGCGCCGCCCATCAACCCACCTACCACGTCGAGTTTGCCGTGAAAGACTTGTGGGGGGATGCGGCCGATGAGGGTTTTGTGGTGGTCGACCTGTTCGAAAGCTACCTGGACAAGGCCGCCGGCACGCGCGCGGTGAACCCATGACAGACGGCGCCCAGGCAAACCGACTGCCGGTGACGGTCCTTTCGGGCTTCCTCGGCGCCGGCAAAACCACCCTGCTCAACCATATCCTGCGCAATCGCGAAGGCCTGCGCGTGGCCGTCATCGTCAATGACATGAGCGAAGTCAATATCGATGCCGAAGAGGTGCAGCGCGATGTCGCGCTGCACCGGGGTCGCGATGAGCTGATCGAGATGAGCAACGGTTGCATCTGCTGCACCCTGCGCGCTGACTTGCTCGAGCAGATCAGTATGCTCGCACGCCAGCAGCGTTTCGATTACCTGCTGATTGAATCCACGGGGATCTCCGAGCCGATGCCGGTCGCAGAGACGTTCGCCTTCCTTGACGCTGAGGGCTTCAGCCTCAGCGAACTGGCGCGGTTGGATACCTTGGTAACGGTGGTCGATGGCAGTCGTTTCCAGGAACTGCTCGAATCACCGGACACCGTTGACCGCGACGACGCAACACCGGACGCGCCCAAGCGCCATCTGGCCGATCTGCTGATCGAACAGGTGGAGTACGCCAACGTTATTCTCGTCAACAAGCTGGACCTGATCGATGCGGCGCACTACCAGGCCGTGCAGGCGATCCTCACGGGCCTCAACCCGACTGCGCGGATCCTGCCGATTGCCCACGGCAACGTGCCGTTAGCCAGCCTCCTTGGCACCCATCTGTTTGATTTACCCAGCCTCGCGGCGTCGCCGGGCTGGATGCGGAAAATGGAAGTGGCAGACGCGGCGGTCTCCGAGTCAGACACCTATGGCGTAACGTCCTGGGTGTACCGTGAGCGCGCACCGTTCCACCCGCAACGTTTGCTCGACTTTCTCGAGCGGCCCTGGTGCAACGGGCGGTTGCTGCGCAGTAAAGGTTACTTCTGGATTGCCAGCCGCCACCTGGAAACCGGCCTGTTGGTGCAAAGCGGCAAGCGGTTCCAGTGGGACTATGTCGGGCGCTGGTGGAACTTCATCGAGCCGTCGCAATGGCCCCAGGATGAATATCGGCGGCAAAGCATCATGGCCAAATGGGACAGCGTGGTCGGCGACTGCCGGCAGGAGTTGGTGTTTATCGGCCAGGGGCTCGACACCGACGCGTTACAGCGCGAGCTCGACACCTGCCTGCTGAGTGCGCGGGAAATCGCCGCCGGCCCCCTGGCCTGGCAGGCACTGCCAGGGGCGACAGCCTTTGACCAACGGGCCCTTGTCCGCATACCCACACAGCCCATGGCGATTGACGCCATTTGATCCGAGATAGAGGTGGCCCATGCTCTTTTTCAGCCGAACCAACCGCTGGGTATTGGCTCCGCTTGCCGACAGACTGGATGAGCCTGACCAGGCGAGTACACCGCTGTCGTCGAGCAACCCGTTATTGCGACGCATCCTGGCGGGCGTCGAGACATTGCTGCAAGAGCGGCGAGCACTGAAAGCACAGACACACGCGCTGGCATTGGAAGCCACCCAATTGGCCGAGCACCTGGCCCGCCGCGACGCGCTTCTGCAGGAACGGGAGGCTAGCTGGGCGCTTATCGCTCAAGGCGCAGGTGAACTGTTTTGGGAACTGGAACCGACAGGTGTTGCTGCACCCGCGCCGGAGTGGGCCATGAGGTGGACAGGGTCCGCGTCGATCCCGACCCAAGGTATTGATCTACTTGGCCGCTGGAACGAGCAACTGCACGCGACGGACCGGCAACGCCATCTTGACGCGCTTGCCCGGCACCTGGCTGATCGCAGCGGGCGAACCCCCTTTACGCTGGACGTACGCATGGCCCTTGCATCAGACGGTGACTATCGCTGGTGCAGGATCAGCGGAGTCGCGCGCCGCGATGCGCAAGGCGTACCGGTCGCCATCGGCGGAAACCTGCGTGACATTCATGAACAGCGCCTGCACGAAGAGTCACTCGAACTGGCGGCCACACGCTTCGAGATTTCCCGTGAAATGCTCCATGACGGGCTCTGGGACATTGAGGTGGTGGCGGGTGATCCGGCGAACCCGAAAAACACCATCTGGTGGTCTTCGCAAATGCGGCGACTGCTGGGTTACACCACGGTTGAGGAATTTCCCAATACATTGGAAAGCTGGACCTCACGCCTGCATCCAGACGACAGCGCGCGGGCAATCGCGGCGTTTGTCGCCCACGTCGAAGACCACAGCGGAAAAACACCCTTTGATGTCGATTATCGGCTCAAGCACAGCAGTGGCAATTACCGCTGGTTTCGCGGCCGTGGGCAAACGCGCCGCGCAGAGGACGGTTCCCCGCAAAGAGTGGTGGGCGCCATCACCGATATCCATGCCCACCATGAAGAAAACACCCTGCGTGAGGCTCAGGAACACCAGCACCGAGTGATGCAGGAGACCCTGCGCAAGCTGACGCACATTGTCGCCACCATCCAGGGCATCGCCAGCCAGACCAATCTGTTGGCATTGAACGCTGCCATTGAGGCCGCCCGCGCTGGCGAAGCCGGACGCGGGTTCGCGGTGGTCGCCGATGAAGTTCGCAAGCTGGCGACCCGCACCAGCCAGGCGACCCAGCAAGCGGCCGACATGATGGACAGCTAGCCCCCTCAGCGACGCGTCGTCGTTCAATGGGCAAGTCGTGGGCAACGCAACTATTGGCAGTACACACCCAACAATAAGAACCAGGTATCGTTATGCGTGATTATCAAGCTGTGGCCACATCCTTCAATTACCAGCAGACCGCCGAGCGGGCTTTGCACGGCGACCTCACTGCCCTGAACGCCTGCGTCGAATGCTGCGACCGACACGCCCACGACGACGCCGTGGCGTTGTATTGCGAAGCGCAGGATGGCAGCGCCACGCAATACACATTCAGCCAGTTGCAGGCCAGCGCTGCACGCTTCGGTCATTTTTTGCGCGAGCAAGGGGTAAAACCGGGCGACCGCGTTGCCGGCCTGATGCCACGCACGGTTGAACTGCTGATTGCCATCTTGGGGACCTGGCGGGTGGGCGCTGTCTATCAGCCGCTCTTCACCGCATTTGGTCCCAAGGCGATCGAGCAACGATTGGGCTGCTCCAACGCGCGCTGGATCGTAACGGATCCCCAAAACCGTCCCAAGCTGGATGAGATTGCCAACTGCCCAAGCGTCGTCATCACCGGCGACTGCCCGCAAAACCCAAGCGATTACCCGTTCTGGAGCACCCTGGATTGCCAGGGCGCAGAATGCGAACCGGTGCTGCTGGACGCCGACGCGCCGTTCCTGCTCATGTGCACATCGGGTACCACGGGGCCGGCCAAGCCGCTGGAAGTGCCGTTGCGCGCCATGCTGGCCTTCAAGGGCTATATGCGCGATTCGATTGGCCTGCGTGAGGACGACCGCTTCTGGAACCTGGCCGATCCCGGCTGGGCCTATGGCCTGTATTACGCAGTGACCGGCCCGCTGGCGTGTGGTCATGCCACGCTGTTCTACAACGGCCCTTTCACGGTGGAGAGTACGTGCCGAGTCATTGCCAAGTACGCAATCACCCATCTGGCCGGCTCACCCACGGCTTATCGCCTGTTGATTGCCGAAGGCGCAGCGTTCGCCGGCGCCGTGCGCGGCCGCCTGCGTGCCGTCAGCAGTGCCGGCGAGCCGCTCAACCCACACGTGATCCGTTGGTTTGCCGAGCAACTCGGCGTGACCATTCACGACCATTACGGCCAGACGGAAATCGGCATGGTGTTGTGCAATCACCATGGTTTGCGTCACCCGGTCCGTGAGGGCTCGGCGGGTTATGCGGTGCCCGGCTACCGCATCGTCGTGCTGGATGAGGCGCATCGGGAATTGCCGGCGGGTCAGCCGGGCGTCCTGGCGGTGGATCGCGAGCGCTCGCCCCTTTGCTGGTTCGACGGCTACCTGGGTATGCCCACTCGGGCCTTTGTGGGCCGCTATTACCTCAGCGGCGACAGTGTGGAACTGAATGACGACGGCAGTATCAGCTTCGTTGGCCGCAACGATGATGTGATCACCACGTCCGGCTACCGCGTCGGGCCGTTCGACGTCGAGAGCGCGCTGATCGAACACCCGGCGGTGATCGAAGCGGCGGTGATCGGCAAGCCCGACCCGCAGCGCACCGAGCTGATCAAAGCCTTTGTCGTACTCGGCAGCCAGTATCAGCCGAGTGCCGAGCTGGCCGAAGTACTGCGCCTGCATGTGCGGCAACGCCTGGCCGCGCATGCTTATCCCCGGGAAGTGGAGTTCGTCGACCAGCTCCCCAAGACCCCCAGTGGCAAGTTACAGCGCTTCATTCTGCGCAATCAGGAAATTGCCCGGCAGCAGGCGCTCGATGCATGAAAGCGTGGCCGTTATGCCCAGGCTGAACAGTCAGCGGCGCTGATGCATGGATTGCAGAATGGCCGCCGAGATCTGCTCAAGGGGCAACTCACGCTCCACGGCACCCAGCTTGAACGCCTCCTTGGGCATGCCATACACCACACAGGACTCTTCATCCTGGCCCAGGGTGCGGGCACCGTTGTCGTGCATTTCCTTCAGGCCCCGGGCGCCATCGTCGCCCATCCCCGTCATGATGATCCCCAACGCGTTACTGCCGGCACTGCGGGCAACCGAACGAAACAGCACATCAACCGAAGGTCGATGGCGGCTGACCGGCGGACCGTCGACAATTTCCACCTGGTATTGGGCGCCGCTGCGCTTGAGCACCATATGTCGGCCACCGGGGGCAATCAGCGCGCAACCGGGGATAACCCGGTCACCGTTCTTCGCCTCCCTGACCTCGATCTCGCACAGTCGATTGAGGCGCTCGGCAAACGCAGCGGTGAAGTGTTCGGGCATGTGCTGCACGATCACGATTCCCGGGCAAACCCTGGGCAAGGCGGTCAACACCAACTCCAGGGCTTGGGTGCCGCCCGTGGACGTACCAATGGCGACAATGTTCTCGGTGGTGCGCGCCATCGCCTGGGTACCCGCGGGCAATATGACGTCGGCCGTCAGCCTTGCCGGTACCCGTTCACTGGACGGCACCATACGCTTCATGTTGGCCCGCGCAGCGGCCTTGACGGCGCCCGCCAATTCATCAGAACTGTCGGTCAGAAACTGACGCAGGTTGAGTTGTGGCTTGGTCACAATACTGACCGCGCCGGCCGCCAGGGCCTGCATGGTCGTGGCCGCGCCCTTTTCGGTCAGCGTGGAGCAGATGACCACGGGCGTGGGGCGTTCGGCCATCAACTTCTTCAGGAACGTAATGCCATCCATCCGTGGCATCTCGACGTCCAACACAATCACATCCGGCCATTGCTTGTTCATCTTGTCCATGGCAAACACCGGGTCTGCCGCCGCGCCGATCACCTCAATAGCGGGGTCTTGCCCCAGGGTCGCCGTCAGCACCTGACGCACCACGGCGGAATCATCAATGATCAGCACTTTGATAAGGCTCATGTCGCACGCTCTCCATGAGGGCTGCTAGGGGTTCGCAAGGCCAGGTAGTTGAGTTCTATTTCGCCGCTGGTGAGATCGAACACAATGGTCCGATAACCCACGCCTTCCACATGAAAGTGTTGACACTGCAAATGATGCAGATCGAGCAGGCGCATGGCCTGCTCGACATTGCGCTGGCCGACGTAATCGTTGTCCGAGCGCACAAACCCAGGAAACATGTTCCCGCCGCCAAATACGCTGATCCTGAACTCAGCAGGCCGGGCCTTGATCGACTGTATTCGAGCGAGCAACAATTCAAACGCCTCATTGCCGTAGCGACCATCCAGGACGCCGGGTTTGGCCACGGCGCGCTGTGGCAGCAGGTAGTGACACATGCCCCCCAGCAAGCGCCGGGGATGCCAGAACACCAAGGCAACACACGACCCCAGCACCGTACGTAGGTGAATCGCACCCGAGCCGAAAAACCAATCGCCAGGATTCAGGAACACCTCGTTGGACGGTCGGCAGTCAGGCATGTGGCCTCCGGTAGATGGAAGGCTTGACCAGTCGCAGCTGGTCGGTAATGCCGTTGAGGCTCTCCGAATGGCTGACCAGAAAGTACCCGCCCGGCTTCAAGTGGCTGATCAGTCGCTTGACCACTTGCACTTTGGTGTCGTTGTCAAAATAGATCATCACGTTGCGCAGGAAGATCACATCAAACATCCCCAGTTTCGGCAGCGGGTTGTTCAGATTGATCGACTGGAAATTGATCTTTGCCGCCAGCGCCGGGTCGACCATGAAACAACCGTGGTTGGCTCCCACGCCCTTGAGGCAATACTTGTTCAGCAGCGCCTCAGGGATGCCACGTGTGCCGTCGAGGGGATAACGCCCAAGGCGGGCTTTGTCCAACACCCGGCTGCTAATGTCCGATGCGACAATCTCCCAGGGCCGGCCGGCGAGGTTGTCAGCCAGGACCATCGCCAGGGTATAGGGTTCTTCACCGGTCGAGCACGCGCCACTCCATATGCGCAACGGTCCGCTGCCACGCAGTTCGGGCAACGCTACATCACGCAGGAAATCAAAATGCTTGGGCTCACGAAAAAAGTAGGTTTCGTTGGTCGTCAGCAGATCCACCGCCACCTGCAACTCCGCGCTGTCCTTCATCAACACCCTGTAGTAAGCGCCGTAAGTGTTGAGCGTGAGCACCTGCAAGCGCTTGGCCAGGCGAGTGCTCACCAACTGTTTTTTGGCATCGGACAGGCTGATGCCCGCGATTTGGTAAATGAGGTCACGAAACTGCGCGAACTCGGCGTCAGAAAGGATCACGTTCATAAGGACATTCCCACAGCACACTCAGGCGATCGAAGGTAGCGAAGACTCAAGGTTGGACAGCGCATCGACCTGTTCCAGGGACAACACGCGACCGATGTCCAGTAACAGCACAAAACCGCTTTCCAGCTTGCCGATACCCAGTAAAAAATCGGCCCTCACATCGGTACCGAAATTCAACGAAGGCTCTATATCCTGATCGGCGATCTCCAGTACCTCGCTGACCGCATCGACGATGATGCCCACCGGTTTGCGCTGGGCATTGGCCTGTACCTCGATGATCACAAAGCAGGTCCTTGGGGTCTGCACCGTGCGTTCGCCGCGAAAGCGCACCCCCAGGTCGAGCACGGGGACCGCCGCGCCACGCAGATTAATCACCCCGCGTATGCTGGGAGGCAGCAACGGCACGCTGGTGATCGGCCCGTATTCGATGATTTCCCGGACGTTGAGCGTGCCCACGGCAAACATCTCCTCCCCCAGCACAAAGGTTAGGTACTGGCTCGGGCTCGAGACTGTGGCATTGCCTGGACTGTCGATGGGTAGGGCCATGATTCACCTCGGATCAAATACTTTCCAGTCACGCCCGCAGGCGCTGGTGTGCTCGTCAAACAGACATCAGGCCGGCCATCTCATCGACACACAGCACATGCTCGATCTGCAGGAGCGTGACGAACTCGCCTCGCACCTTGGTCATCCCCCGGATGAAGTCGGTGCGAATATGATTGCCGAACGCCGGTGCGGGCTTGATATCAATGTCGAGTATCTCGATGACTTCGCTGACCGAATCCACCACCACCCCCAGGACCTGGGATTCGCCCTCCTTCGCGGCCTCAAGGATGACGATGCAGGTCCGACTGCCCAGTTCCGTCGTCCCCTTGTCAAAGCGTGCCTTGAGGTCCACGACCGGCACCACTGAGCCGCGCAGATTGATGACCCCCCGCAGGAATGCCGGCATCATCGGTACGGTGGTCACCTGGTTGTATTCGATGATTTCACGAACACTCAGGGTATTGACCGCGTACATCTCCTGAGCCGCCAGGAAGGTCAGGTACTGCAACGGTTCATCCACTGGCGGCGCAGGTTCGACAGCGCCCTGCCTGACCGCTGAGGTGCCCATGGGTCAACTCCCAAAGCGGACGAAACCGCCGTCCAAGGAGCGACTGTCATGGTCCTGCGTGGACATCGCGCGGCTGATCTGGGGCGTCGAGACATTGCGTCCGGCACGTTTGCTTTGCACGGTGAAAAACCCCATGAGTTCCTGCAGCTGCTCGGCCTGGCCACTCATTTCCTCGGCCGTCGCCGCCAGCTCCTCGGAGGCTGACGCGTTTTGCTGGGTCAGTTGGCTCATCTGCGACATCGCGCTGTTGATTTGCTCGGAACCGATGGATTGCTCTTCCGAGGCAGCCGCAATTTCCTGCACCAGGTCGGAGGTCTTGGCAATCGAAGGCACTATCTCGTCCAGCAAGTTGCCCGCCCGCTCGGCCAAGGCCACGCTGTTCTTGGCCACTTCACTGATTTCCTGTGCGGCGATCTGGCTGCGCTCCGCCAGTTTGCGCACTTCGGCCGCGACCACCGCGAAGCCTTTGCCGTGCTCGCCGGCCCGTGCCGCTTCGATCGCTGCGTTGAGCGCCAGCAAGTTGGTCTGGTAGGCGATGGAATCGACGATGCCGATTTTTTCGGCGATGGTTTTCATCGCTGCCACGGTGTCCTTCACGGCACGACCGCCTTCCGACGCTTCCTTGTTGGCTTTACCCGCCATGCCGTCGGTGACCTTGGCATTTTCGGTGTTCTGGGAAATGGACGCCGACATTTGCTCCATCGACGACGAGGTCTGTTCGACCGATGCCGCTTGCTCGGAAGCCGACTGAGCCATGCTTTGGGCGGTGGCGGAGATCTCTTCCGAGGCACTCGACAGCGAGTCCGCTGACCCGCGCACTTCGCCGATGATTTCCGAGAGTTTTTCCACCGTGTCGTTGACCGAGTTCTTCAGCTCGAGGAACTTGCCCTGGTAGTCACCGGTAATGGTGCGAGTCAGGTCGCCACCGGACATCGCCGACAACACGTCCATGGCCTCGGTAATCGGTACGATGATTGCGTCCAGAGAACCATTGATCCCGACGATGATGCGGCGGAAATCCCCCTGGTGCCGGGCCACGTCAGGCCGGGTGTCCAGCTTGCCGATCAGCGCACTGTCACTGATCTGGCTGGTGTCCTCGACAAGGGCCAGGATATTGGCGCGCAGTTGCTCGATGTTTTCGTTGATAAAGGCCTTTTTACCCGGGAACTGCTCCAGCGGAGCGGACAAATCGCCCTCGCCGAACGCGCGAATACAGGCCATGGCTTTTTTCTTCACGCTGATATGGCCGTTGACCATCTCATTGATACCCTGGCCGATATCACGGTACGAGCCCGCGAACCGCTCGACGTCAATCATGACGTCAATGTCACCTTTTTCATGCTCGCTGGACATGTGCTGCATTTCATTGATCAGCGCCAGGATGTTGGTGCGCAGCAGCTCGATGTTTTCGTTGATAAAGGCCTTTTTGCCGGGGAATTGTTCCAGGGGTGCAGACAGATCACCGTTACCAAAGGAGCGTATGCAGGCCATGGCTTTTTTCTTCACCGCGATGTGGCCGTTGACCATATCGTTGATGCCCTGGGCCATGGAGCGGTAACTGCCATGAAAGCGGCCGGCATCGATCTGTGCGTCGATCTCGCCCTTGTCGTGTTCACTGGACATACGGTCCATCTCCACGATCAACGCGTGCAGGTTCGCGCCCAACTGCTGCATGCTCGCCATCAGGCTGGTGGTGTCGCCCTGCTTGAGCGTCGCCTTGGCATTCAGCTCGCCAGCCGATAGACGTGCCGCATAGGCTTGCACCACGGTCGGTTCGGCACCGAGCCGGCGCATCAGGTTACGCCCGAGCAAGGTGCCGACCAGGATGGTTGCGAACAGAGTCAGGCCGCTCACCAACAGGATGATGTAGCGCGCATTCTTCTCGATGGTGGTGGCTTGCAATTGGCCTTTTCGCCCCAGCTCCAGGTTGTATTCGCGCAGCTCACTGATCGCTGAAATCACCGTGGTCTGCAACGGTTGGCTCGTCTCAATCAATGTACGGGCCGAGGCTTGATCACCGTTGTCGATAAGCTTGTCGAAGCGCGCCTGCAAGGCAGCGAACTCAGCCAAGTGACCACGCAGTTGTTTCAACAGCGACGCGTCATGCTCGTCGGAGGTCAACTCGGCCTGATAGCGATCCAGGGCTTTGCCAACCACACTGAAGTCCTGTGCCACGCTGTCCGCGTAACTGGGGACCAGATTTTTTCCGGGATCGTTCAAGCGCTGCCATTGCAAGGCGTGAAGGTCGGTGAACGCTGTTGCGGCACGGTCGATTTCCAGCAGGCTGGGCACCGTATTGACGTTGGCATAGCTGGCGCTCGTCTTGATTTCACCAGCCAGATACAGGCTGGTGCCACCCAACACGACGACACCCAGCATTGCCGTGAAAACCAACAACATGATGTTTCTGATAACGGTCATGGCGAGGCACTCCTGATGACGCTTCATTGAGTCGATAAAGAATTGGGGGTCGAACGGTGGGTGGCTTCCTTGGCAATACGTCCCAGCAAATTGGGTATGTCCAGAATCAGGGCGACGGCTCCGCTGCCGAGGATCGTGAAACCGCCCAGCCCATGGGCGTCACCAAACACTTTGCCGAGTGGTTTGATCACGGTTTGAAACTCCCCCTGCAAGCGATCTACCACCAGGCCGGCCCGCAGGCCTGCGTATTGCACGACGACCACGTTCTCGCGGTTGCCTCCGGGCTCTTGCACATCAAACAGGTCCCTTAACCGCAGGATCGGCAGCACATCCCCGCGCAGGTCCAGGTAATCGGTTTCGGCTCCCGCCTGAGGCGCCAGCTCGATGCACTCCTCGACCATATTCAGCGGAATGACATAGGAAGCCTTGCCCACCCCGATCAGAAAGCCGTCAATGATTGCCAGCGTCAGCGGCAGGCGGATCCGCACAGTCGTGCCCTGCCCCAGTTCGCTCTCGAGGCTGACGCTGCCGCGCAACGCCGTAATATTGCGCTTCACGACGTCCATGCCCACGCCACGGCCGGACAGGTTGCTGACCTGGTCGGCGGTGGAGAATCCCGGCTCGAAGATCAAATTCAGAATGTCTTTGTCCGACGGCTGCTGGCCCTCTCCCACCAAGCCGCGCTCACGGGCCTTGGCCAGGATCTTGTCCTTGGCCAGGCCGCCGCCGTCGTCGGACACCTCGATCACGATGCTGCCGGATTCGTGATAGGCGTTCAGGCGTACCGTGCCCTGGGCCGGCTTGCCCCGCTGGAGCCGCGTCGCCGCCGGCTCGATGCCGTGGTCCATGGCATTGCGCACCAAATGGGTCAGCGGGTCGCCGATGCGTTCGACGACGGTCTTGTCCAGCTCGGTCTCACCGCCGCCGATGTGCAGCACAATGTCCTTGCCCAACTCTTTGGAGACGTCCCGCACCACACGCTGGAACCGCGTGAAGGTCGCGCCGATCTGCACCATGCGCAGGGTCAGTGCCGAGTCGCGTACTTCCTCAACCAATCGCGATAACAGGCTGGTGGCTTCGATCATCTCGCCGATGCCGCTGCGCACCGCCACCAGGTTGGCGCCGGCACCGGCGATGATCAGCTCACCGACCAGGTTGATCAGTTGGTCCAGCTTGGCGGCATCGACCCGAATCAGGCTGGCTTCGTTGCTCGCCGCAGCCTTGCCGGCCTTGATCAACGGCGTCGTCGGATCCTGGGCATCAGGCTCACTGCGCGTCTCGACCGGTGCGGGCTCAGCGTCCTGGGTCACGAGCAAGGCCTGGGCCTCGGTCAGTGTGCCGCAACGCACCAACAGCTCGAGCAGCCCGGCATTGTCTTCGGGTAGTGCGTCGAGATGGGCGCGACATGCCTGCACCGTGGCGTGTGGTGCGAGGATCTGCACGAGCGCGTCCTCGCGGACAAAATCAAAGGCACCGTCGATCACCTCAAGGGGGGCGTCGCTGGCCAGTGCGAGTTCAAACCCCAGGTAGTTGGTTTCCGCGTCCATGGCGGCCAGGGGTGGCAAGCCATCGAACAAGGTAACGGTGTGCAGCAAACGCCCCAGCGTGCTCAGGTAACGCAGGAACGCCAAGGGGTCCATGCCATTGCGCAACACATCCGGGCCAAAGCGCAGGGACAAATGCCAATGGCCGGGACTGCCGCCCTGCTCATCCGCCGGCGACGTCGCTTGAAGGGCCGGCGCTGGTGTCGAGACCGCCGCCTCCAGATACAGCGACAGCCGCTCAATGAGCGATTGACCCTGCGCCCGCAGCGGTTCATCCAAGCGATCCAGGTTGCCGTCCTCGGCCAACAGGTCGATCAATTGGCCGATATGGTCGCGGGCGTCGAGAAACAACGCACTCAGCGCCTCATCGACGCGCACCTCCAGGCTGCGCACCCGGTCCAGCACGCTTTCGGCGACATGGGTGAACTCAACGATCGGCATCAAGCCAAACAGGCCGGCCGAGCCTTTGATGGTGTGGGCCACGCGGAACAGGCCGTTGATAGTGTCCAGGTCCTGCGGCGACTTCTCGATCTGCAGCAGCGCATCTTCCATTTGCAACAGAAGCTCGCGACTTTCGGCAATGAAAGTCTGCAGCACATCATCCATGTTCATGGGCTGGGCCATACGATTACGCTCCGACCGACTGGGTGAAACAGGCATTGGTGAAGTAGTCGTCAAGACCGCTGAGGCGCAGTGCTTCGCTCACCGTAGCGCTGGGGTTGCTCAGCAACAGCTGGGTTCCCTCCTTGAGGGACTCGCGTTTGATGAGGATCAACAGCTGCAACCCGGCACTGTCCAGCTCGTCGACATTCGACAGGTCCAACTCCACTTCATGGGCCAGAGGAAACAACGACAACAGCACGTCCTTTTGCTCGGCAGCCGTATAGATCGTCAGCGGGCCCTCCATGACCTGGATTCGACGCAACATCGGGACGGAGCTTTTCATGCAAACCTCCTGGCCAGCGGTCGCTGGTCATCGCTATGGCAGGATCAACTTGGAGACGGCAGTCAGCATTTGCGCCGGCTGGAAGGGCTTGACCATCCAGGCCTTGGCGCCGGAGGCCTGGCCTTGCTGCTTCATCGCATCGCTGGCTTCGGTGGTCAGCATGATGACCGGCGTAAACTTGTAGGCCGGCAACAGCTTGGCGGCCTTGACGAAACTGAGGCCATCCATGTTGGGCATGTTCACATCACTGACAATCAGGTGGATTTTGCGACCGTCCAATTTGCTCAGGGCGTCTTTGCCGTCACAGCCTTCGATCACGTCGTAACCGGCGCCTTTGAGCGTGATGCTGACCACTTGCCGGATGGACGCCGAGTCATCGACGATCAGAATGGTTTTGCTCATCGGAAAAGCTCCTCTAGAAGAAAGTGATTTCGTTGGCATCCGCCTTCGCATGCGGTTTACCGTCATGAATGGCGTGCTGCTCCGGCATGGTGTAAGCCGTTGATAGCTCGTGCAGCCAACGGTCGCTGGTCATCGGCGCCAGGGTATGTCCGCTGAGGCTCAACTCATTGCGCTCGTCCAGTTGCTGCTGCAACTTGTCCAGGTCGTGGGTAATCAAGGTCAACATCTGGCTGACGCGGTCCTGGAACTGCAGGGCAACCAGCACCTGGGCAATCTCGTCGGCGACGTTGGCGCTCTGCTGCTGCAGGTCATGGCTGTTGCGCACGATGGTCTGGGCGGTCGCGCGAAAATGTTCGATGACCTGCGAGACCACGCGCTCCGAATCGGCGAGGGTCAGGGTGTCTTGTTCGGCGTGGTGGCGGGACATTTGCACCGTACGGGCGATGGCGGCATTGACGGTGATCACGGTTTCGCTGATCTTGCGCCCGGTCTCGCCGGACATGCTCGACAACTTACGCACTTCATCGGCGACCACCGCAAACCCTCGTCCCGCCTCCCCGGCTCGCGCGGCTTCAATAGCCGCGTTGAGCGCAAGCAGGTTGGTTTGACTGGCGATGTCACCGACAAACTTGGCCATCTGCTGAAGTTGCTCGGTGAACCCGGAGAGTTGCATGACTTCCTTGAGTTCATTCTCTTTATTGGAGAGCGCAGCACGCAGGGCCAGGACGATGGAATTGAGGTCATGCTGGCCGACTTCCAGCAAGTCGACCAATTGTTGCGAGGCATCCTGGCCGCCGTTGCTGGACACGCTGTGACTGATGTTTGAGGAGAGCGTGCCAAAGCGTTCGCTGAGCTTGAGGATCGACGTTTCACTGATCGAGCGAGCCGCTTCTATCTGCCGGGACCAGATCGGCAGCACGCTGACGCACACTTGCGCCAAGCCGTTATCGACGGCCAGCGTCGGTGGCACCGAAGCCGCTTGATCAAGCTGTTGCTGAAGGCGATTGCAGTGTGCCTGGTACCGCTTGTTCGTCCACAAGCCCATGCCAATACACAGCGTAAACAACGCGGCCCCTGCCACCATCGCCTCCAGACTGAAGCGCTCGCTGTAGGCTATCGCAAGTCCGCCGAGCAGGCCCGCAGAGGCGACGGGAAACAGAGCCAGAGCCGCGCTAGGAAATGGTGTCTGATCGGTCACGGTCTATCTCCCAGTCAAAGCCTGTCGCCACCGCCTGATCGGCAATTCGGCTGCTTGAAGGGAATACTGGCCCAATAATGGCATCGCCACCATCGGAGCATCCCTATTCTGGGGTAGGGATACCGGGAATCAGGCTAGGAAAATTCCTACCCCCGTACGCGCGTCACGAAATACCCAGGGTCATGGCGAAACGCACAATGTCGGCGGTGGAAGAAAATCCCATTTTTTCCATCAGCCGAGTCTTGTGGGTACTGACCGTCTTGTTGCTGATGACGAGTTGCTCGGCAATCTGGTTGACGCTCATGCCGTGCGCCAGCAAGCGCAGGATCTGGAACTCACGATCGGACAAGCTTTCGACAAAGGTCTGCTGCTTCAAGCCACTGCTCTGCAGCGCGATCTGTTCTGCCAGCCCAGGGTCCAGGTAACGTTGGCCGCTGACCACCCGACGGATCGCCACCAATAGGGTTTCGGGATCGCGGTCCTTGGTGAGGTAGCCAAGCGCACCGGCACGTAATGCCCGTTGCGCGATATGGATTTCGTTATGCATGCTCAACACCAGAATCGGCAGGTTCGGGTACTGGGTATGCAGGCGCGCGATCAAGATCTCGCCGCTGATGCCCGGCATATTCATGTCGAGCAGCAACAGGTCGATCTCGACCTGACGCAACAATTCGATCAGTTGCGTTCCACTCTCGGCTTCGGCCACTACCTGCAAATCGGCGACCAGCGAGAACAACTGTTTGAGCCCTTCGCGCATGATGGTGTGGTCATCTGCGATCAGCATTCGAATCATCAATACCTATCCTTGTGCATCGGAATGAAAGCCTGGACCGTCGTGCCTTGTCCGGGGTGGCTGAAAATGATCACTTTGCCGCCCAACATCAAGCCACGCTCACGCATGCCTGCCAGGCCCAACGTCTTGCGGCCGACGGCATCGGGGTCAAACCCCTTGCCGTTATCCTGGACCTCCAGCAGCCAGTGCGTCTCCTGCGGGGTCAGGGTCACGCTGACCTGTGTCGCCTCGGCGTAGCGGGCGATGTTGGTCAATGACTCCTGCACGATGCGAAATGCAGCGGTAACGTGGGTGTCCGGCAGGGTCAAGGGAATCAAAGGCAGGTTCAACGCGCAGGGAACCCGGGTAGAGGTGACGAATTCGGCTGTCAGCCATTCAAGACCGGACACCAGCCCCAGGTTCAGCGCGGAGGGTCGCAGGCTGGTGGAGACATCACGCACCACCTGGATCGTCTTATCGGTCAGGGCCATCAAGCGCTCGACCTGAGGGGTGAGCTCAGGCGTATCGGTGCCGAACTGAAACCTCAATAACGAGATGCCCATGCGCAGTGCCGTCAGGTGCTGGCCCAGTTCATCATGGATTTCCCTGGCGATCAGTTTGCGTTCCTCTTCCCGCGCCGTTTCCCGGCGGGTCGACAGGTCACGTAATTGGGCGTTGGAATTGGCCAGGCGGCGTTCCGCAGCGCGCAGCTTGGAAATATCGCGCCCCACGGCCAGTACGCTGACGACGCGCTGGCCGTCAAGCTCAGGGACAAAATGGATCAACACCACCTTGGGCGCGGTTTTCAAACCCGACAATAAAAATTCCTGCTCCGTGGCTTTGTTCTGCTGAATCACCTGGGCCACCAACTCTCGAAAAAGCTGGGACTGAGCGTTCAGGGGAAACACCTCATCCATGGGCATGCCCATCAGTTCCGGCCAGGCACCGCCCACCCACTTCTTCAACTGCGCATTGACATAAAGCACTTCGCCTTGAGCACTCAATCGGGCGACCGCGTCCGGGCTGTTTTCCACCAGTGCGTTGATGTCGTGCTGGCGTTCCAGTTCTTTTTGCCGGGCCCTGGTCAGATGAGTCACATCGCGACAGATCACCAGTACCCGTTGGCCCGCGCTGCCGGAATCAGCCACCGGCACCAAGGTAAAATGCAAGTTACGGACTTCGTTGCGAACCAGCAGGCCTTCATCCGACTCCACCACCCGTGCGGCGGCCCTGCACTGCTCGTAGAGCGTCTGGATTTTTCGCGCGTTCGACCGACCAAAAATCGACTCCAGCGCCTCGCCGATAACATCATCATGCGGTTTTCCAAGCACCTGCAGCAACGCGGGGTTGACCTCAACGCAGCGTAGGTCACCGAGTGGCGTAACCTCCAGCAGGCACAACATGTCCAGGGTATGGTCGGAAATATCCCGGTAACGGCGCTCGCGCTCCCTGAGTAACGATTCGGAGCGCAAGCGCTCAATGGCAATGGCCGCAATGTGACAGGTCTGGCGTACGCGCTGCAGGTCGCTCTCTTGCGGCAGGGAACCAGGCGACTGAGATAACTCGAAAGCACCCAGGATGTGCCCCTGGTTATCCACGATGGGCTCGGACCAGACTGAAGGAACGCCTTCTGCAAGAGTCGCGGCAGAAGGCTTGCGTGCCGACGACCCGAGACTTTGCGGGTCGGCAAGCACGACGCCACAGGAACGGTGGGGCAAGGCCAACTGAAGGTAGCCCACCAGCAACGCCAGCGTTTCGTCTAAAGGAGCCCCCGTGGCCATGGTTTCGAATATGCGTAAACGCGCATCTTCAAGCACTTGCTGCTTACGCAGCTCAGTGATGTCGTGGGCCAGCGCCAGCACCCCCACCACCTCACCTGAAGGGCTGCGCTCGGCCATCAAGCTGACCACACAACTCACATAATCACCACTGGGCGCGACCACCCAGCTATTCAGAAATTGAGCCGTCTCGCCTGTGGATGCCACGTGACGCAGTTGATTCAGGTAGTCGCCGGACTCCTGCATGGGGCTGGCGCCGATCGCTTCGTCGTAGGACATGCCGGTCAAGAGCAGGAACGTCGGGTTGACGTACGTGCGCAACAAGTTGCGGTCGTAACGAACAATGATATTGGGTGAGTTTTCCGCCAGGGTGAGGAATTTGAGCTCGCTGCCCAGCAAGGTTTCGCGCAGTTGCCAGTTCTCGGTGATGTCTTCCAGTTGGGAGACAAAACAGATCGGCTGCCCCTGGTCGTCCCGCACCAGCCCTACGGTCAAACGCACCCAGACAACCTGACCGTCGTGGTGGATGTAGCGTTTATGCAAGGTGGCGCCCTGCCGTGCACCGCCCTTCAATTCTTCTATCAACTGCTTGCCCACCTCGCGGTCCTCGGGGTGGGTCAAAGCCATGAACGTGGTGCTTTGCAGCTGCGCTTCGCTGTAGCCCAACAGCGTGCAAATCACGTTATTGGCCCGTAGCCACCGACCGTCAAGCGCCACGAGCGCCAACCCGGTACCGGATGAATCGAAAATCGATTTAAGGGGTATATCTGAAAAGCGCTCGCCGTCGGCGGGAGAGCGAGTCAGTTCCAGGCCAGGGGTAATCTCAGCGATAAAGTAGTCGTGCTGCCACGGCGTTATCGATACGCCCAACCGGCCCACTCCCCTCGCTGTCGCCTCAAAAAACACCCGGGACTTTCCATCGGCCTTCTCGAGCGCCGCATAAAAAAGCCCGTAGTCCTCTGGCCGCAGCAGGGCGAGAAACTCGGCCCCTGCATCAGGTGGTACTCCATGCTGGAGCTGCAACGCCGAAAACGCAGGGTTACCCACGACGACCAGGGCAGATCGATCCAGGACAACAACCGCACCCGAAAGGCAGGCAAGTACGCCTTTAAGGGTTTGCAGCACTTCCTTGTCAGCCATCGCAGCTCCTGCAAACGTCTACTCTTACGACCAGGAAATAACCCACCGTAAACGCTTCGAAAGGTTTTTATGGTCGACGAATAAGAATTCAGTTTCCCGGCGAAGCCTGTAGCCGCCCATTCGATTGAATACACATCCCAGTAAGATTCACACCAGCAGCACCATACGGATGGTCTCTACAGCGACGCTGTAGATTATCGTAGCCTCATTTACGGGCTGCGCCAGCCAGACCAAAGTTTATGACACCAATGAACGCCAACCCTCATCCTTTCGAGAGCAAACACCCCGTTACTGACAAGCGAACATCAGAGCGAAGCTGCGTTTAAGCGTCTACGCTGTCTTTTTCCTTGAGTAACTCCGATGACTTATCAAGATAACGACCAAACCGAAAATACACGTCAACACAGGGCGGTGAGCACACTCGGATGACACTGCTTTACCCTTATCACCCTCCCGACAACACACCAATAAACAAACCGGCAGAAGCAACTAAAGCTATCAACAAACCCTCCTTAATTTGTGCCGAGCGGTTTAATACGCTGCATCTAATCCACTACTCAAAATACCCCATGAATTTGGCTCATTTACCAGCGTTATTTACACTTCACCTGCTAATAGCCTGATAGCGTGCCCCCCTAAAACTCCGATATTCCCTACCCGCCCTTGAACAGCCCCTCGCCGTCCTGGAAGTCTTGCAGGTACAGGCGTCGGAATTCCAGCAGTGAGTGAGGCGCCTCGGGCACGCCCAACAGGGCGAGCCAGTTGTGCTGGACCCGCGCTTCACCGCGCTCGACAGCATTTACGAGCCCGATCGGATAGAACCAAAGCCGGGCGCCCATGTTTGAGTAAGGCCGGGAGATAAACCTCAATGACCCTATCAGCAACCGGTGCACGCCAGGGTATCGAAACCACACTGCCACTTCCTCCGGGGGCCGCCACGCCTCTCTCATCAGCCGAAGACAGTGCTGCGGCAAAATAGCGCGTTTTACTTCATGCCTGAACTGCGGCTAAATACCCGCCCTTTTGCGTCGATTGCTTCGATGGCTATGTTCAAACGTATCAGCCCCTGGATCGCCTGCCTGGCCCTGTTGCTCAACATGCTGGCCATGCCGCTGAGCCGTGCCCTGCAAACGCCGGACAGCGGCCTGATGCTTTGGGGCGGTTTCTGCTCCGGGGGCGCGTCGCAAGCCCTGCCGCCAGGCTTTGCCAAGCTGATCGACCCTTCGCAGCAAGCTCCGGCACCCACCGCCATGAAGCACAGCGATTGCTGCTGTGGCCATGCCGGGCTGGCCGCACTACCCTCCAGCCATTACCGGCATCTGCTGCCGCGCTATACACCCGATATCGCCCTCGACAACCCGTTACTGCCGACGTTGCAACCCAAGGTTCGCTGGCCGGACCTGAACCCGCGCGCCTCTCCTGTCGCCTGATCGCCCCGAACCCTGCGTTATCAGTTGCCCTATGCGGGTGACTGGAACGTCCTTGCAGTTTTTGGCTATCAGGAAGTATGTCCATGCCTGTTCTCTTGACTGCGCCGCGTGCGCAGCGTCACGCCGTGTCCCGTTGCCTGTGGCCGCTGATTTCAGCCGGCCTGTTCGCCCTCAACCCGTTATGTTCAGCCCTTGCCCAAGCCGGCAAAAGCGAAGACTCGGCCCTGACCCTCGGCACCGTCACGGTCCAGGGTGCAAGCGGCGCCAGCGGCCCGTTGAGTACCGCCAGCGTGCTCAGCTCGGTGGATATCCTCGGCGCCGACATCCTCGAAAAAATGCCGGTCAACTACAGCTGGGAGCTGTTCAGCCGCGCGCCGGGGGTGATGCTCACCGAATTCAACCAGGGCACCACCTCCGGCAAGATTTCCTTTCGCGGCTTCAACGGCGAAGGTGAAGTGAATGCGGTGAAGCTGCTGATCGATGGTATTCCGAGCAACAGCAACGACGGCAACATGCCCTTCATGGACATGATTTTCCCGATGGAGCTGGACAGTATCGAAGTGGTGCGTGGCACCAGCGATGCGCGCTACGGCCTGAACAACATCGCCGGCAACGTCAATATGCTCACCCGCACGGGCGGAGACTACACCAAGGCGCGCCTGCGTTATGGCAGCTTCAACACCCAGGAAACGCAGTTCGCCAAAGGCATCCAGGGCAGCAATTGGACGCAGAACTACTTCTTCGCCTACCAGAAATCCGCCGGTTACCGCGACCATGCCGAGGCGGACAAATTCTCGATGTCCGGCAAATGGTTCTACACCCCTGACGACAACAGCTACCGCATCGGCCTGATCGCCCGTCACTACGAAACCGAGGCACAGGAGCCCGGTTACTTGAGCGAGGACGATGCGCGCCGACACCCGACCATGACCAACCGCTACAACGCCAGCGATAAAGGCACACGGCGCATGAATCAGGTCAGTGTGCATTTCGACACCGAACTGGCCGACACCCTTGCCTGGTCGGCGAAAACCTACGTCAACACGTTCGATGACCGACGCTGGACCCAGTACTGGCGCACCAGTGCCCAGCAGGAGCGCGACGCCTACGAAACCCAGTACGGTGCCCTCACCTCGCTGACCTGGCGCCCGCAAGTCAGTTGGTTGTATGACTTCGCCCTGGAAGGCGGCGCCGATACCCAACAGCAACAGAACCGGAGCGAGCGCTACCGCACCCTGGACCGCGCGCGCCTGGCGCAAACCCGCGACCAGCAGTTCGACTTCGACACCTACGGCGCCTACATGCAGGCCGAGATCAAGCCGTTCGAGTCGTTGAAGATCATCCCGGCGTATCGCGTCGACAAGATCCAGGGCAACTTCACCAATGAAATGACCGGCCTGGACTACGACATCAACGACTACGGGCTGATCAGGCAACCCAAGCTCAGCGTGGTGTACTCACCTTGGGACGTGGCCAGCGTGTACGCCAACTGGGGGCGCACGTTCCAGGTCGGCAGCGGCGCGGCGGCCTACAAGATTCCGCCCAGGGACACCGACCTGGCGCCGTCCATCAATGAAGGCTGGGAAACCGGGATCAAATTCACCCCTGCCGACTGGGTCGACGGCCGCGTGGCGTATTGGCAACAGGAAGCCAGTGGCGAAGTCAGCCGCAGGCTCAATGACCCCAGCGGCGAGTCGGACAACGTCGGCGAAACCCGCCGCTGGGGTTACGACGCGCAGCTGAACCTGCACCCGAATGAACGCACCGAGATCTGGCTGGCCTATGCCTGGCAGTACTCGAAAATCCTCCAGCCCAGCGCGACGCTGCCCAACAGCAAGGGCCAGGAAATCGACCACATCCCCCATCACCTGTACAACGCCGGCGTCAGCTTCAAGGCCACGCCGGCCCTGCAACTGACCGCGTGGATGAACGGCCAGACCCACTACTACCTGGAACGCGAGAACACCCAGGGCACTTACGGCGGCTATGTCCTGATGAACCTGGGGGCGACGTACCGGGTAACCGAGTCGCTCAGCGTCGACCTGCAACTGAAAAACCTCACCAACCGCTACTACGAGTACGCCTGGTATGACCCGGACGGTGCCAAAGCCTCGCTGCACTCACCGGGTGACGGGCGTGCGTTGTATAGCGGGGTGACGCTGGACTTCTGAATGGGCTCAACGCTGAACGTCCGGCAGACAGCGCTGTTGTGGCGAGCGGGCTTGTACCGCTCGCCACAGAGGTTCCAGTTTACTGGGCGACAGCGCTGCATCGAAGAGGTAGTGCCTCCCTCCCACATTTGGATAGGAGACAATCAGTCAAATGTCGCCAGGCTATGGATCCGTCACAGGACCAATCTCCCAGCCATAACAAAAAAATGCCCACCCCCGGCAAGGGATGGGCATTTTTCCTCCAATCATTACTGCTTGGCGTGCTTGGCCTGCACTTCAGGCATCGCCGAAGAGTGATGATTCAGAATTTTCCACTGGCCACCCACCTGCTCATAGACGAAGGTGTAGCGTGCCTGCACATGGCGCACCTTGCCGTCCGACTCGGTCAGGGTGAAGGTGTAGACGCCACTGTCCATGGCCACGTTGCTGCCCAGCTGGCGAATCTCGCGGTAGTTGATCTGGCCCACCGGCTTGAGCGCCACGAAGTGGTCAAAGTAGTCCTTGATCTGATCCGGCGTCGTGCGCACCTGGTTGGACACGGTCGGCTGCAACACAGCGCCCGGCGCATAGAGGTCGACCACCGATTTCACGTTGCCGGTCTGCAAGGCGCTGTTCCAGCGGTCGAATAAACTGGCAATCTCGCGGTCTTTCACATTGGCTGGCGCCTGGGCCACCTCACGGTAGACATACGGGGCCGTCTCGGCGGCGTGAACAAACGGTACGCTCAGGGCAAACATCAGGGCGATTGGGGCGATTGGGGCGATCTTGAATTTCATGGCGTTACTCCAGTGGTCGTCGTTGAGGCCACTTTGCCAACCTGCCCGCTGCCCGCCATCGGCCAACCGGAGGTATTTACCTATGCCATTTGGCAGATAGCGCCCAAGGTGCCCGACCCTGTTTAATAGCTAACCCTCGCGCCCGCAGCAATGGAGCATCACCCATGCATGACACGCCCCATGATCCCGGCAGCGCCTTGGCCATGCGCGCGCATTTTCGCCAATCGCAAAGCCGTACGGCGCGCCTGCGCCTGCTGGTGGATACCGGCCAGCAACTGCGCCAGCTGGCCCCCGACGCCATGCGCGAACACGTGCTCGCGCGGGCCTGCGCGTTTCTGGCGATGGACCACGGGCTGCTGCAGGAGTGGGACGCCGAGGGCGTCGCCTACACCAGCGCCCGCCATGGCAACCCGGCGCGATTGGGCAGCCTGGCCGCCCTCGCCGACCGCAGCCTGCGCACGCCGTGCTGGCAGGAACGACCAGCAGAGGACTTGCCCAGCGTCTTGCAAGTGCCGTTGCGCGCCGGTGATGGCCATGCCTTTGGCGTACTGGTGCTGGGCAATAGCGTCAGCCTGCGGGCGCCGGAGCACGAAGACAGCGAATCCCTGCAGCTGCTCGCCACCCTGCTGGCGGCCCACCTGGAAAACGATCGGCTGCTGACCACCCTCAAGCTCCGTGACAAAACCCTGTCCGACCTGGTCAACCGCTTGCTTCGCGCCCAGGAGGACGAACGCAAGCGTGTGGCCTACGACCTGCACGATGGCCTGGCGCAAACCCTGGCGGGTCTGCACCAACGGCTGCAGGGCTTTGCCGGGCGCTGCCCGCCGCTGCCAGACGCGTTGGCCGCCGACCTGCAGGCGATTCTTACCCTGGCCCAACACTCTGTCGGCGAGGGCCGGCAACTGATCGCGGGCCTGCGTCCCACGGTGCTGGATGATTTCGGTTTGTTCAAAGCCCTCGATAAAGAAGCCGACCGCCTGCGTGACGCCGGAATCAGCGTGGTGTGGCAGGCGCACTGTGAGACGCGCTTGCCCAGCCAGGTGGAAATCGCCTTGTTCCGGATCGGCCAGGAAGCCATCAACAATGTGCTCAAGCATGCGCGAGCCAGTCGAGTGCAACTGACCCTGGCGCTGCACGACGGCCAGGCATCCCTGCGGCTGGACGACAACGGCAAAGGCTTCACGTCAGCGCCATCCCTCGATGACGCCCAGCATCTGGGCCTCGCCACCATGCAGGAGCGCGCCAGCCTGCTGGGCGGCAGCTTCACCTGCGTCAGCACAGTCGACGGCGGTACCCAACTGCACGCCCGCGTGCCAGCCCCCTTGATTGGAGTACCTCAATGACCCACGTCTTGCGCCTGGTGCTGGCGGATGATCATGAAGTCACGCGCACCGGTTTCGTGTCCCTGCTGGCCGGCCATCCGCAGTTCGAGGTGGTCGGTCAAGCCAGCGATGGCCTGCAAGCGGTAGAGCTGTGCGAGCAACTGCTGCCCGATATTGTCATCCTCGACATCCGCATGCCCGGGCTCAACGGCTTGGGCGCCGCACGCTTGCTGCAACAACGCCTGCCGGCGGTGAAGGTGGTGATGTTCACCATGGACGACAGCCCCGAGTACCTGGAGGCAGCCATGAATGCCGGTGCGGTGGGCTACTTGCTCAAAGACGCCAGCCGTGCCGAGGTGATCCAGGCACTGCAACACGTGGCCGCTGGCGGCGAAGCGCTCAACACGGCGGTCAGCGCCCGGCTGTTGCGGCGCATGACCGAACGCCAGGCCAGCGGTGCCGCCCCCAGCGAACCGCTCACCCCACGGGAACGCCAGGTCCTCGGTTTGGTCGCCAACGGCATGAGCAACCGGGCCATCGGCGAACACCTGGGCATTACCACCGGCACGGCCAAGGCCCATGTCGAGCGGGTGATCGGCAAGCTCGGTGCGGCCGACCGCACCCAGGCCGCCGTGCGGGGCATCGCCTTGGGCCTGGTGACACCAACATGAAGCGGCGCTGGGCCGACCTGCCGCTGCGCGGCAAGGCGCTGGTCGTGATTTCACTGCCACTGGTGGTGCTGTTGCTGTCCCTGGTGCTGATCTACACCACGGAACGCCAGACCGCCCGCGCTGAAGAGGATGTGCGCCGTGTTTTACGCGTGCAAAGCGATATTCAGGCCGTGCATACCCTGCTCGCGGAAGCCGCAGCCAGTGTGCGCGGTTACCTGCTCACCCGCCGCGAAGACTTCCTGCCCAGCTACCTGAACGCCAAGCCCCAGATCGAGTCAGCCCTGCGCCGACTGGACCGCAACGTACGCGATCAACGGGTGCGCGAGCAGCTCAGCGCGATCAAGCCGCTGATCGACGGCAAGGTCGACGGGCTGGAGGAAATGCTCAAGGACAGCGACGCCACACCGGAGTCCATCAGTGCCATCCTGATCAGTAACAAGCACATCCTCGATGCCCTGCGCCAACACATCAGCAGCATGCTCACCCTCGAGGAGTCGTTGCTGGCCGAGCGCAGCGCCGCCGCGTCCGAGACCCGCCAACGCTTGTTGCTCTCCACCTGGCTGGCGGCGATCTGCGGACTGTTCGGGGCGATTGTCGCGGTGCTGTTTCTGTCCAAGGGCATTGTCGCCCGGGTCCAGAATGTGCAGCGCAATGCCCAGCGCCTGGCCCTGGGCTCGCCGCTGCTGCCACAGCCGCCGGAACAAGACGAAATCGGCCAGTTGGGCACCAGCCTGGTGGAAGCCGGACTGTTACTGGCCGAACGCGAACGCGCGTTGCGCGACAACGAAGAACGCTTGCGGCTGATCATCGATGGGGTCAAGGACTACGGGATCTTCGCCCTCGACACGGCGGGCCATGTCACCAGTTGGAACAACGGCGCCGAGCGGATCAAGGGCTATACCGAACAGGAGATCATCGGCCAGCATTTCTCGGTGTTCTACCTGCCCCAGGAATGCCCGCAGCACCCGGACATGGCCTTACGCGAGGCCACCCGCAACGGCGATTACACCGAAGAAGGCTGGCGCTGCCGCAAGGACGGCACGCGGTTCTGGGCCAGCGTGGTCATCACCGCGCAGTACGACGGCACCGGCGCCCTGCGCGGATTTTCGAAGATCACCCGCGACATCACCGACCGCCGTGCGGCGGAGATCGCCCTGCGCACCGCCCGCGAGGAGGCCGAACGCGCCAGCCGCGCTAAAAGCGAGTTCCTGTCACGCATGAGCCATGAACTGCGCACCCCGCTCAACTCGATCCTGGGCTTTGCGCAGTTGTTGGACATGGACGCGCCCAAGGCGCAAAAGGCCGATGTCGGTCACATTCTGCGCGCCGGCCAGCACCTGCTCACGCTGATCAACGAAGTGTTGGACATCGCCAAGATCGAGGCCGGAAGCCTGGCGTTGAATATCGTGCCGATCCCGCTGGCGGGCACCTTGCAAGAAGCGCTGACGCTGGTGTCGCCCATGGCCGCCGACGCGGGCGTGCAGTTGCAGCCGCTGCCGGCGCTGGCGGCGGATACGGGCATCGTTGCCGACCGCCAGCGCCTGACCCAGGTGCTGCTGAACCTGCTGTCCAATGCGATCAAATATAACCGGCGCGATGGTCAGGTGAGCATTGAGGTCGGCATCCATGGGCAGCGTATCCGCGTGTCGGTATGCGATACCGGCAACGGCATCGCCGCCGATCATATCGGCCAACTGTTCAAGCCTTTCGAGCGCCTGGGGGCCGACCCGAATGTGGAAGGCAGCGGCCTGGGCCTGGCCCTGAGTAAAAGCCTGCTGGAAAACATGGACGGCCAACTCACGGTGCGGAGCCAACCCGGCATCGGCTCGCGCTTCACTCTGGAACTGCCCTCCGTGCGCGTGGCGCACGCCCCGAGCATCGCCACGCCCGGCATCGACATCGAATTGAAGCGCCCTGCCCCCGTCGTCAGCACCTTCGAGGGCAAGGTGTTGTGCATCGAGGACAACCTCTCCAGCCTGGCGCTGATCGAAACCCTGCTGCAGCGCCGGCCCGGCATACGACTGCTGTCGAGCATGCAAGGCCAACTGGGCCTGGACCTCGCCGCGCAGCATGCGCCACAGTTGATTCTGCTGGATGTGTCCCTGCCGGACATCAATGGCTTGAAGGTGCTGCAACGCTTGCGTCAGTCACTGATCACCCGCGACACACCGGTGCTGATGATCACCGCCGACGCCAGCGACCTTACCCGCCAGGCGTTGCAGGAGGCCGGCGCCACCGCGGTATTGAACAAACCGATCAACGTGCCGGCATTTCTCGCCCACCTCGACCAAGCTTTTCCGGAGCCCGCGTGAACCTCGACCTGCGTATCCTGATCATCGACGACCAACGCCCGAACCTCGACCTGGTGGAGCAATTGCTGGCGCGCGAAGGACTGACCAACGTGCTGAGCAGCACCCAGCCGCTGCGCACCCTGGAGTTGTTCAACAGCTTCGAACCGGACCTGGTGATCCTCGACCTGCACATGCCGGAGTTCGACGGCTTTGCGGTGCTGGAACAACTCAACCGGCGCATCCCCCAGGGTGAATACCTGCCGATCCTGGTGCTCACTGCCGACGCGACCCGTGACACGCGCCTGCGCGCCCTGGCCCTAGGCGCCCGGGACTTCATCAGCAAACCCCTGGACGCGCTGGAAACCATGCTGCGGGTGTGGAACCTGCTGGAAACCCGGGTGCTGTACAAGACGCTGCGTACGCTGGTGCCGGCGGACCAGATTGAGTTGTTGCAGCGGCGCGGTGCTACCTCCACGCCCGGCAACGTCGAGGCCCAACCGGGGTCAGCGGCGACACGACGCTGCTAGTGCCCGCGGGCTCGGTTTTCAAGGTTCGGCAAATGGAAGCGGTGTGTCGGTATCACGGCGAACGGCAAACACATTCAGGGTCATCGCCACCAGGGCGTAATAGCCGAAAACCCCGACCAGCTCGACCACGGTACTGTTCACCGCACTCAGGAGTTGGTCGGTTATCTCATCCAAGTGACAGTCCTCAAGAATGAACGGCGGCGCAAGCAAGCGCGGTGCGCTGGCGATATCGGCGTTGAAGTAACGAGAAACAATGGTCGACGACTGCCGGCCCAACGCATTGGGTCGGGCCCACAACACACGCCCGCCGTTCGCAGTATTACGACGATGTGACACACCCCTCATTTTGCTGCCAGTGCTGTTGCTGCTCGCCTGGTTCACCGGCCTCACCTCGGCCTTTATCGGTGCCGTAGCCGGCTATTTCGTCTACATCTCGCTGCACTACGTGATGCACCGCCCGCGGCATTGGGCCTATGCCTTTATTCCGGGATTGGTGGCCAATCACGACCTGCATCACCGCAAAGGCATCGAGAAGAATTTCGGGGTTTCTTCACCGCTGTGGGACCATGTGTTTCGCACTTATATTCGAACAGAGCACGCCTGAACCTCTGCTTGGCGATTGTTTATATTACGAACAAATCTAGCCGCCCACACTCCTGCGCCGCCAACCTTATCTACGCTCTAGCCCGTGCCAGGAGGCGCATTGAAGAGTCCATGACGGACCCACTGTCTCCCGGCACCTGATGCCTAGGAGATACCGATGAGAATGGAAACCCATCGCCCCCGGCCCGGGTTCGGCTGTGCGCTGTTTGGCGCGTTGCTGAGCCCCCTGGTCGTCGCGGCCCCCACGTTGTCTACGCAAATACCCTTCGATGTCACGGCGACCCCGCCCTTCTCTCTCGACAGCCTGCAAGCCAACTTCGATGAAATGTCGTGGCAGACGTTCATTGCGCTGAACTGGCCGGCCCTGGACACGGGTCAACCCAATAGCGGTGTGCAGATCGGCCAGCAGGACGCGGCCACCGTGTGGGAAAGCTATAAGGAGAGCTATCAGATATTCCTGGCCCAAGGGCAGAAGCCGCTGCCTTTTCACGCGCCCGCCAGCGTACCGAAAGCCTGTGAAGGCAAGGGTTCCGGGCGCTTGCTGCAACAGATGGGCAAGGTCCCGGATGTGCTCGACGAGTTTATCCAGCCGTTTGAGAGCGGCCCTCTGGTGGACCAGAGCGGCGTGTACACGCGCAATGAAATCGTGGTCAACCAACCGATGTTCGACGGTATCGTCAACAACGGCCTCTACAGCATTCAAGGCCAACAAGCGTTTTTTGCCGCCAGCCCGACCAATGCCGTGGCGTTCAGTTGCGGTAACCCGCACACCAGTGAGGTGGGTTCGCTGATGGTCAAGGCCTCGTGGAAGGTGCTGGACGGCAACGACAATCCCGCCAGCTTCCATAGCGTCGACGCCCTGGTGTATACGCCGGGCAACAGCGACCCGAGCAAAGGGCCGGTGGTGGCCGAGTCCTGCGTGGCCGAGCCGGTCGGGCTGGTGGGCCTGCATATCGTGCACAAGACCACCAGCGCGCCGCAGTGGGTGTGGTCGACTTTTGAGCACGTCGACAATGTGCCGGAAAAAACCACGCCGCCCGCCGAGCGCAAAGGCCCGTACCTGTTCTACAACGCCAGCAGCCAGGCCGAGGTCAACCAGCCGCCGCCCAGGCCGTGGAACCCGGCGGTGAAGGCCACGCCCTCGCAGATCGTGCGCGAGATACCGCTGACGGATGAAACCAAGGCCCTCAACACCACCTACCAGACCCTGCTGCGAACGGTTAACCCCAACAGCGTATGGGCCAACTACCAGTTGATCAGCACCCAGTGGCCGACGCTCAGCGGCCAGCCGCCGTGCCAGATCTCTGCCACCAAGCCGCTGGGCAACCCGGCACCATCGTTCCTCGCCAATGCCACGTTGGAGACCTATATCCAGGGCACCGTGCCCCAAGCGTCATCGAGCTGCATCGCCTGCCACGGCAATGCCGCCACCCACGTTACCCAGTCGCCGCGCACCAGCTTCGCGGACTTCACCTACCTGCTCGAGCGCGCCCAATCCACCGGTGTGACAAGGAGTCAGCCATGAGTACCGACCTGGACAATTTCACCGGCCTGAGCGTGGTGCTCACCGGCATCAATCAGGAACTGCTGGCGCCGTCGGTAGACCCCATCGGCCTGCCCACGACCTTTCTCGATTTCATCGGTCCGCGTGTCGGCCAAAGCGTGCTCAGCGCCCTGCTCGCGCAATACGCCACGCTGGCGGCCGAGCAGGCAACACCACAGCAAATCGGCACAGCAATCCTGATGCAGAACGGCCAACCGGCACCGACGCAAACCGCCCAGGTGGCACGCGCGATCATGAAGCTCTGGCTGCTGGGCGTGTGGTACCAGCCGTATACCCAGGGTGCGTTCCCGCTCGGCGAGCAAACCGTGGTGAGTGACGAGGCCTACACCCAGAGCTGGGCGTGGAGTATTGCCCAGGCCCACCCCATGGGCTACAGCGAGTTCTTCTTCGGCTACTGGAACAGTCCGCCGCCCAACCTGGAAGACTTCACCGGGGTCACCGCCAGCACGCAGCCAGGAGCATCGTCATGAGTAGCGAACAAGCAGATGTGGTGATTGTCGGTGCGGGCCTTGCAGGCAGCCTCATTGCCTATCAATTGGGGCTGGCCGGGGTGCAAGTGCTGGTGTTGGAATCGGGGCCGGAGATCCCGCCCAATCGCAACCAGTACCTGGAGCGTTTTTACACCGCCACACTGAAGACGCCCGAATCACCCTACCCACCGGTGAGCACCCTGAGCCCGGCGCGCAACCCGGCTGAACAGAACGCACCGCGCGCGACCATCGCCGACCTGATCAATGGCTGGAACAACCCCGCCATCAGCTACCTGGTGCAAAAAGGCCCGTTGCCGTTCACCAGTACTTATGAGCGCGTGGGCGGCGGCACCACTTGGCATTGGGTCGCCACTTGCCTGCGCATGCTGCCGAATGATTTTCGAATGAAATCGCTGTACGGCGTGGGGGTGGACTGGCCGATCAGCTACAACGACCTGCAAAGCGCGTATTGCCGTGCCGAGGCGGAAATCGGTGTGGCGGCGAATGTGGCCGACCAGGCGTACCTGGGCATTACCTTCCCGGCCAACTATGAATACCCGATGACCAGCATCCCGCTGTCGCTGGTCGATGGCAGCTTCGTCAACGCGGTGCAGGGCCAGGCGTTTCAGGGCCTGCCCCTGGTGGTCAGCCCGACGCCGGCCGGACGCAACTCGCAGCCGTATGCCGGGCGACGGGTATGCGCAGGCAACACCAACTGCACGCCGATCTGCCCGATCCAGGCCAAGTACGATGCCACGGTGACCATGAACAACGCGCTCAACACCGGCAATGTGCGGGTGCTGTACAAGACCGTGGCGAGCAAGGTCACCGTCGCGGCGGACAACAGCATCAGCGGTATCGAGTTCATCCAGTACCAGCTCGGTGATGGACCACCGACCGGCACGGGCGTTGCCGTCGGGCAACGTTATGTGATCGCCGCCCATGCCATCGAGACGCCCAAGTTGCTGCTCAACTCCACCAGCAGCGCCTGGCCCAAGGGCGTGGCCAACAGCAGCGGCCAGGTCGGGCGCAGCCTGGCAGACCACCCGATCTACCTGGCCTGGGGCCTGATGCCCGAGGGCAAGACGGTCTTCCCGTATCGCGGCCCGGTGTCCACCTCCGGCATCGAAAGCCTGCGCGACGGCGCGTTCCGCAGCCAGCGCGCGGCCTGGCGGATCGAGATCGGCAACGAGGGATTCAACTGGCCGATCGGCGACCCGTACACCACCGTCGCCGACCTGATTGATGGCACCAACGTCAGCCACACCAACCCGCTGCCAAACAACCCGGGCGCGCCCCAGGTGCTGTTCGGCACGGCGCTGGTGCAACAGTTGAACAACCTGCTTACGCGGCAATTTCGGGTGGGTTTCCTGGTGGAGCAAGTGGAGGAGGATCCCAATAACGCCAACTGCTACATCGTGCCTTCCGGCCAATACAAGGACCGCCTGGGTATCCCGCGCCCGGAAATCCACTACGACCTGTCCGACTACACCAAGGAGGGCTTCAAACAGGCGCGTATTCTGGCCAGTCATGTCATCACCGAACTGCTCGGGGCTACCGAACTGACTGCCGACATCCCGCCTGGGGTGTTCACCTACCAAGGGCAATCCTATTCGTTCCAGGGTGCAGGGCACTTGATGGGCACCTACCGCATGGGTGATGACCCCAAGACCTCGGTGGTGGACAAGACCCAACGCAGTTGGGACCACAACAACCTGTTCCTGGTGGGCGATGGCGTGTTCCCCACCACCGGCACCTCCAACCCAAGCCTGACCATCGCCGCGCTGTCGATCCAGGCCGGCGACACCCTGTGCAACGAGCTTAAAGCCGCGACGGTACAGGTGCAGGCCAACCAGCCGTGGCAAGGTACCGGCGTGCAGATCAGCGGCCCGAGCCCGCGCCTGGTGCGTTATGTCAGCGGCAAGTGGCTGGCCAGCCCGGTGGGCGGCATGGTCGATGGCAACGGCAGCCCGGGGTTGATCGCCAAGGCGGGCTACACCTTGGCGGGGGCTAATGAGGGGGCGCTGATTGGCCGTGTGAGCAGCAGCGGGACACCGTTTCTGGTGGGTGACCTGGCGGAAATTCCAACGGGGCAGACCGGGGAATTGCAGCTGTGTATCAACGATGATCTGGAGGGGCGTTATGGCGTTGGGTTGGGGGATAACCAGGGGGCGCTGACAGTGTTGGTGGGGTTCGGTACCACGTAGGGTCCTTGGCTGCGGGGAAAACCCGCAGCCCATTTTTTGAATGGTGGCTGGCAGACAGTCGAAAATGGCTACTCGCCACTACTCGAATCGATAGGTAAACTTCAAACCCATGCACCTCGGGAGCGGTCCCCGGTCTTTAATGTCATAGGAAACAGGTGGACATTCATGGAAGAAAGTCATATCTGGCTCGGCGAGCTATTAGCACGCGCACAGGCCAGTCAGCTTCAGGGCGAGATGACAGACGCTCAATTCCAGCAGGTTTTGCTCTATGTCCTCGCCGTGCAAATCGTGGACTGGGACAGCCCTAAATGGGTCAAGGAGCGGGAGACTAAGTACTGGGTCTACCACGACACCATTCAGGCCAGCGTGCACATGCTGATGGAGCACTGTGGCATCGCCGAAAAAATCACTGCATGCGACGAACAGACCTACGAACAGCTTTCAGTGCTGCTGGATGAGGTCACGGAGCAACTGGACGGAGAAGAGTGCCTCCACCTGTTCGACGCACTTTTTTATTTTCTTGCCACCCAAGCCCGTTTCGACCGCCGCCATGCCCAGATCAGCGGAGCACTCGCCACCGGCTTGGCGCGCGATGAAGGGCTGATCGACCTGGAGCCCTACAGTGGCGAAGCCTTCGTCAAGCATTTCGACCTCCATCAGGGCCGGTTTGCATACTTGCTTGTTGAAGGTAGCGCGGCCCTGCACCACTTGACCCGACTCAGACTGATCGTGCAAGGCGTCAATGCCGAACTGATCCAAGGTCTGCCGAATGACTTCAAATGTGAGAGCCTCTCACTGCTGGATAATCCGGTCTATTTGAAACAGCCCTTCGTCTCACTGTTACGACGGACCGAAGAAGGCACGTTAACGGGGCGAACACTGATGGTGTTCACGCCTGGCCGGACCCCAACCCCCGCCGCCCTGGATAAACTCAAGCAACACCTGTCCAGCAATGACCTGCTTGAAGCCGTGTTCGATTTCACGAGTTATAACGACGCTGGCAACGCCACCCGCTACTACGCCTGGTTGTTGAATAGCCAAAAATCCCAGGCAGACAGAACGTTGTGCATCGACACACGCAAATTGCTGTCTGGCATTCGGGGGGTCAGCGCAGAAGAGCTCGCCTACTTCTCAGCAGCGATTTACCAGATATGGCGGTCAGATGGAGCGTTGCGCTTCAGCCAATACCCTGAGTCGAAGCTGCTGGGTTCACTCAAAGGGCTGTTTGCCCAATGGTTTGACACTGGGTATGAGGATGTCGACGGCGTTTGCGTAGAACTGGACACCAAGGATGTGCTCAGGACCCGCATCGGCGGGACTCGGGTTCCGCCCGTTGATCGAGTACGGGAAATTTCACTGCTCGACCGGCGCCCGCTGGAGCACTTGCTCGCGCAACCAGGCAGCGTATCTTCCTGCACCTACGTCATCGGTAACAATGGTGCCGGCAAAAGCCTGTTGTTGGCTTCTCTGGTTGACCACCTGCAGCAACAGTCCACCGCCAGTGTGGCCATTGTGGTTGGGCCGATTGACCGTTTTCCCTTGGGCAATCGCGAGAAGTATCCTCATTATCGCTACCTGGGCGACCGGACGAGTACCGGGTATTCATCGCAAACCATCGAGCGCAAGTTGATCGACCTGTTGGTCGAAACGGTCGAGCTACCTGAGCGCCTGGCGTTGCTGGAAAACCTGCTTGAGCGCCTGGGCCTCAAACAGCGCCTGTACCTTGCGCCCAGTGGTGCATTCAACGAACTGCTGCGACCACTCGACCTGGCCGCCCAAGTCATTCCCCTTGCACTCGCGGTCAGTGAACATGTTTCCCTCAAGGGACTGAGTCTCGCATTGAGTCGCCAAGGCCATTCCAACCTGCTGAAATTCACCGACCTCAGCTCCGGCGAACAACAGGTGCTGCTCCTGTTCGCCAAAATCATGGCAAGCGCCGGCCCCGGCAAAGTGCTGCTGATCGATGAGCCAGAAGTGAGCCTGCATGTCGGTTGGCAGCAGTTGCTGCCGAGCCTGTTCAGCCTGATGGCAGAACGTCTGCAAACCCGGTTCGTGATTGCCACCCATTCACCGACCCTGGTTGCCAATGCCAAGGACAACCTGAGCCATTGTTTTATGGCCAAGGACAATCAACTGACAGAAATTGCGCCTGAACAGCGCCACTCAGTAGAGACCATCCTGCTCAAGGGCTTCGAGACCTACACCCCACACAACCGGGAAGTCGCCGAGCGCTGCGCGGCGCTTGTGACCGAGGCTATTCGAGCAACCAACAGGGGCCAGGCGGGTAAGTATGCCCAACAACATGAAGACCTCAGGAAAGCACTGGAATACATGACAACCATCATGAAGACCTCCGGCGACGCCGAAGACAAGCGCTACCAACAGGACCTGCAACTCATCGAACACGCGAGTCTTGCCATCACCGAAACCTTTGCCCTTGCGCAACAGGCGTTGCCAGCATGACCCGCCCCACCGGCGAGCCGAAGGCAGCGCTCCTCTACAGCGAACAGCGCAAGTTTCTGCACGCATTGCGCAAGGGGGCAAAGGCTTTTGATAAAAGTATCTGGGGCAAGCTGGGCGACCCTGCCAAAGCCGACTGTGCGGCGCTCAAAAAACGCTTGCGCTTAGCGCTGAAAAGCCGCCAGGAGCCCAGGTGTTGTTACTGCAAGCGCTGGTTGCTTAACCATGCGAGTGCAGCACCCATCGAACACGTGCTGTCACGCGACACCTATCCTCAATTCGCCTTGCATCCGCGCAACCTGGCAATTGCGTGTGTCGATTGCAACTCGGTCAAGGGCAAGGCCGACTGGGGCAAGTTCCCTGGGACCCCGGCGCTTTACCCCACGGCAGACGTCATGACCTTCTTTCATCCCCGTCACCATCGCTACGATGAACATATCCGCTTCATCCGTATGGAAACCAATCGCCAGGAGTTCGTCAGCTATCACGGCCTCACGCCCCAAGGACAACACCTGTGCACCCAATTACTCAGCGCTGTGGTCGGTAAACGCAGCCTTAAGCGCAGCTACCCCGCACTGGCGGGCTGGCAACGCACCATCGATGACTTGGATGCCCAGGGCGATTCAACAGACCGCCCAGAACTGCAAGCCTTTCGCCATGCCATGGAAATAACGATTGCCGAACGGCTGAACGACGGCGGCAAGGCCAGCGCACTGTGGGTGGTTCCAGATGACACCGCCAAAGATGCGGCACCGAAAACATCGGGCCGCAAACACACTCGGTCACGCAAACAGCAACTCGCTCATGATCCCCCTCGCGCTATCCAGGAACAGCTTGCGTTCGACTGATCGCACAGACTTCAAGCTACGCCGCCATCTGGATAGGTAGGCTCAACACAACCGACCTGAGAGGTTCGTTACACACGCAACAACAGTCCTTTGTCATCACGCCCATTGATAGCCCCCTAACGAACCCCCCATGCTAGAGGGCTGATCCCGCGCTTATATCATTCCGAATGATAGTTACCTTTGCTTCATTCGATTCGTGACATACCGCCTCGCCGCGCATGATCCGCCCATCTCAAATACATTGGCGGATGCACCTCATGGAACAGTCACTCAAACATTTGCGCTTCCCCCTGGCGATCTTGGCCGTGGTGGTGATGAGCGCGTGCGGCAAGACCCCGGAACAAGCGGCCGCCATGCCCGCGGCAAAAGTCAGCGTAGCCAAGGTGCTTGAGCAGCCGGTCAACGAGTGGGATGAGTTCACCGGTCGCCTGGAAGCGCCCGAAACCGTACAGATTCGTCCACGGGTCTCTGGCCAGATTGACCAAGTCGCTTTCACCGAAGGCGCTTTGGTCAAGAAAGGCGACCTGCTGTTCCAGATCGACCCGCGTCCATTCCAGGCCGAAGTGCGCCGCCTTGAAGCCCAACTGGCTCAAACCAAAGCCGCCGCCACCCGCAGCGATAACGAAGCCCAGCGCGGCGAACGCCTGCGCCAGAGCAATGCGATCTCCGCCGAACTGGCCGACTCGCGCACCACCGCCGCCCAGGAGGCCCGCGCCGCCGTCGCCGGGATCCAGGCGCAGTTGGACCTGGCCAAGCTGAACCTGAGTTTTACCCGTGTGACCTCGCCGATCAGCGGCCGCGTCAGCCGTGCCGAAATCACCGCCGGCAACCTGGTGACCGCCGACGTCACCGCGCTGACCAGCGTGGTCTCCACCGACAAGGTCTACGCCTACTTCGACGCCGATGAACGTGTGTACCTCAAGTACACCGAACTGGCTCGCCAAGGCCGCCGTGGCGCCACCACCCCGGTGTACCTGGGGCTGTCCAACGAAACCGGCAACCCGCACCTGGGCCAGATGAACTTCATCGACAACCAGGTCAACCCGGCCACCGGCACCATCCGTGGTCGCGCCGTGTTCGATAACAGCAAGGGCGAATACACCCCTGGCCTGTATGCGCGCCTGAAGCTGGTCGGCAGCGGCACCTACTCCGCCGTGCTGATCAACGACGAGGCCGTCGGCACCGACCTGGGCAAGAAGTTCGTGCTGGTCATGGAAGGCGACAAGCCGGCGTATCGCGCGGTGGAACTGGGGCCGAAGATCGAAGGCTTGCGCATCGTGCGCAGCGGCCTGAACAAGGACGACACCATTATCGTCAAGGGCCTGCAACGCGCGCGCCCCGGCTCGCCGGTCGCACCGGAAACCATCCCGATGGCCAGCAAGGAAACCCTCGCCGCCTTGGCCCAACAACGACAAGCGCTTGAAGCCAGCAACCTGGAGCAAGTGGCGCCGGAAAAAACCGCGCCCAAGCTCGCAGCCGTTGCGGCTCCACGCGGTTAAGGGATACGACTCAAGATGAATTTTTCCAAGTTCTTCATTTCGCGGCCGATCTTCGCAGCGGTGCTGTCGCTGTTGATCCTGATCGCCGGTGCGATCTCGCTGTTCCAATTGCCGATCAGCGAATACCCGGAAGTCGTGCCGCCGACCGTGGTGGTGCGTGCCAACTTCCCGGGCGCCAACCCCAAGGTCATCGGTGAAACCGTGGCCGCGCCGTTGGAGCAAGCCATCACTGGCGTCGAGGGCATGCTGTACATGTCCTCGCAATCGACTGCCGACGGCAAGCTGACCCTGACCATCACCTTCGCCCTGGGCACCGACCTGGACAATGCGCAGGTGCAGGTGCAAAACCGGGTGACGCGGACTCAGCCAAAACTGCCTGAGGAAGTGACGCGCATCGGTATCACCGTGGACAAGGCCTCCCCCGACCTGACCATGGTGGTGCACTTGACCTCCCCGGATCAGCGTTACGACATGCTGTACCTGTCCAACTACGCGATCCTCAATATCAAGGATGAGCTGGCCCGCTTGGGCGGCGTGGGCGACGTGCAGTTGTTCGGCATGGGCGACTACTCCTTGCGTGTATGGCTGGATCCGAACAAGACCGCCTCGCGCAACCTGACTGCGACCGATGTGGTCACCGCGATCCGTGAGCAGAACCGCCAGGTGGCAGCCGGTGCCCTGGGCGCCCAGCCTGCACCGTCTGACACCAGCTTCCAGTTGTCGGTGAACACACAGGGTCGCCTGGTCACCGAGGAAGAGTTCGAGAACATTGTGATCCGCGCCGGCGCCAACGGTGAAATCACGCGCCTCAAGGACATCGCCCGGGTCGAGTTGGGGTCGAGCCAATACGCGCTGCGCTCGCTGATCGACAACCAGCCGGCCGTCGCGATTCCGATTTTCCAGCGTCCCGGCTCCAATGCCATCGATATCTCCAACGATGTGCGCAGCAAGATGGCCGAGCTGAAAAAGAGCTTCCCGGCCGGCATGGATTACCGCATCGCCTATGACCCGACGATCTTTGTGCGCGGTTCCATCGAAGCGGTGGTGCACACCCTGTTCGAAGCGCTGATCCTCGTGGTGCTGGTGGTGATCCTGTTCCTGCAGACCTGGCGCGCCTCGATCATTCCGTTGGTGGCGGTGCCGGTATCGTTGATCGGTACCTTTGCGGTGATGCACCTGTTCGGGTTCTCGCTCAACGCGCTGTCGCTGTTCGGATTGGTACTGGCCATCGGTATCGTGGTGGACGACGCCATCGTGGTGGTGGAGAACGTCGAACGAAATATCGAGCTGGGCCTGGAGCCGTTCCCGGCGACTGAAAAAGCCATGAGCGAAGTGACCGGCCCGATCATCGCCACGGCGCTGGTGCTGTGTGCAGTGTTCATTCCAGCGGCGTTTATCAGTGGCTTGACCGGGCAGTTCTACAAACAGTTCGCCTTGACCATTGCGATCTCGACGGTGATCTCGGCGTTCAACTCGCTGACCCTGTCCCCTGCCCTGGCCGCCGTGTTGCTGCGCGGTCACGACGCACCGAAGGATCGCTTCTCGAAGGTCCTCGACAAGCTGTTCGGCGGCTGGTTGTTCCGTCCGTTCAACCGCTTTTTCGAAAAGTCCAGCCATGGCTACGTGAGCACCGTACGCCGGGTGATTCGCGGCACGGGCATTGCCCTGTTCGTGTACGCCGGCCTGATGGTGCTGACTTTCTTCGGATTTGCCCACACCCCGACCGGTTTCGTACCGGCCCAGGACAAGCAATACCTGGTGGCCTTCGCCCAATTGCCCGACGCTGCGAGCCTGGACCGCACCGAAAACGTGATGAAGCGCATGTCGGACATCGCCCTCAAACAGCCCGGTGTGGAAGCCGCGATTGCCTTCCCTGGCCTGTCGATCAACGGGTTCACCAACAGCCCGAACAGCGGCATCGTGTTCGTGACCTTGAAGCCATTCGATGAACGTAAAGACCCGAGCATGTCCGCCGGGGCGATTGCAGGTGCGCTGAACGGCCAGTACGCCAACATCGAAGAAGCCTACATGGCGATCTTCCCACCGCCGCCGGTACAGGGCCTGGGCACCATCGGCGGGTTCCGCCTGCAGATCGAAGACCGTGGCAACCTGGGTTATGACGAGCTGTACAAAGAAGTGCAGAACGTCATCACCAAGAGCCGCGGCGTGCCGGAGCTGTTTGGCCTGTTCACCAGCTACACGGTCAACGTGCCCCAGGTCGATGCCGCCATCGACCGCGAAAAGGCCAAGACCCACGGCGTGGCGATCAGCGACATCTTCGACACCCTGCAGGTCTACCTGGGTTCGTTGTATGCCAACGACTTCAACCGCTTCGGGCGTACCTACCAGGTCAACGTGCAGGCTGAGCAACAGTTCCGCCAGGAGTCCGACCAGATCGGCCAGCTGAAAGTGCGCAACAACAGAGGCGAGATGATCCCGCTGGCGACCTTTATCAAGGTCAGCGACACCTCGGGGCCGGACCGCGTGATGCACTACAACGGCTTTATCACCGCCGAAATCAACGGCAACGCGGCACCGGGCTACAGCTCCGGCCAGGCCCAGGCGGCGATTGAAAAACTGTTGAAGGATGAACTGCCCAACGGCATGACCTACGAGTGGACCGACCTGACCTATCAGCAAATCCTCTCGGGCAACACCGCGCTGTTCGTGTTCCCGCTCTGCGTACTGCTGGCGTTCCTGGTCCTGGCCGCCCAATACGAAAGCTGGAGCCTGCCGCTGGCGGTGATCCTGATCGTACCGATGACGCTGCTGTCGGCCATCACCGGGGTGATCATCTCGGGTAGCGACAACAACATCTTCACCCAGATCGGCCTGATCGTACTGGTGGGCCTGGCATGCAAGAACGCGATTCTGATCGTCGAGTTCGCCAAGGACAAACAGCAGGAAGGCCTCGACCCGCTCGCTGCGGTCCTGGAAGCCTGCCGCTTGCGTCTGCGGCCGATCCTGATGACCTCGTTCGCCTTCATCATGGGTGTGGTGCCACTGGTGTTGTCCAGCGGTGCCGGTGCCGAGATGCGGCATGCCATGGGCGTGGCGGTGTTCTCCGGAATGATCGGGGTGACCTTCTTCGGTCTGTTGCTGACGCCAGTGTTCTACGTACTGATCCGTCGCTATGTGGAGCGCAGCGAAGCGCGCAAAGCGGCCAAGGCCCTGAAGCTGGAGACACAGCAATGAGTGGTGTGAACGTATTCCTGCCGAGTTTGCTGGTATTGGCGTTGAGCGCCTGTGCCGTAGGCCCGGACTACAAAACCCAGACCCCGGAGGCGGCGAACATCACCGCCGCCGCGGACGCCAAGCAGTATGACCACGCCAAGTTCGAAGGCATCTGGTGGCAGCAGTTCGACGACCCGACCCTCAACCAGTTGGTCACGCAATCGCTGCAAGGTAACCGTGACCTGCGCGTGGCGTTTGCCCGTCTGCGCGCTGCCCGTGCAATCCGCGATGACGCCAGCAACGATGCCATGCCGACGATTACCAGCCGCGTCAGCAGCGACCAGGGCAAGGGCCAGATCCCCGGCCAGACCACCAGCCGGGTCAAGACCGAGCGGTACGACCTGGGCCTGGACATGGCCTGGGAGCTGGACCTGTTCGGGCGCATCCAGCGCAACCTGGAAGCCACCGACGCCGACCAGCAAGCCGCCGAGGCCGACCTGTACCAACTGCAAGTCACCATGATTGCCGAACTGGTAGACGCCTACGGTCAACTGCGCGGCGCGCAACTGCGGGAACGCATCGCCCTCGACAACCTGAAGAACCAGCAGGACTCACGCACCATCACCGTCAGCCTGCGGGATGCCGGTGTGGGTGACCAACTCGACGTGGAGCGCGCCGACGCACGCCTCGCCGCAGTGGAAGCCAGCGTGCCGCAACTGCAGGCCGAACAGGTGCGTGAGCGTAACCGCATCGCCACCCTCCTCGGCCAGCGTCCCGACAAGCTGACGGTGGACCTGAGCCCGAAAGACCTGCCGGCGATTGCCAAGGCGTTGCCGATCGGCGACCCGGGGCAACTGCTGCAACGGCGCCCGGACATCCTCAGCGCCGAACGCAAACTGGCCGCCGCCACCGCGCGTATCGGCGTGGCCAAGGCCGACCTGTTCCCACGGGTCAGCCTCAGCGGCTTCCTCGGCTTTACCGCCGGGCGCGGTTCACAGATCGGCTCGTCCGCCGCGAATGCCTGGGCACTCGGCCCGAGCATCACCTGGGCCGCCTTCGACCTGGGCAGCGTACGTGCCCGTCTGCGTGGCGCAGACGCCGAAGCCGATGGCGCCCTGGCGAGCTACGAGCAACAAGTGCTGCTGGCGCTGGAAGAGTCCGAGAATGCCTTCAGTGATTACGGCAAGCGTCAGCAACGCCTGGTCTCGCTGATCCGCCAAAGCGAATCCAGCCGAGCCGCCGCCGACCTCGCCGCGATCCGCTACCGCGAAGGCACCGTGGACTTCCTCGTCCTGCTCGACGCGCAACGCGAACGCCTCGCCGCCGAAGACTCCCAGGCCCAGGCCGAAGTGGACCTGTATCGCGGGATTGTGGCGATCTACAAGGCGCTGGGGGGTGGCTGGAAGCCGGACACCGTCGTGGCGACTGCCAAGTAACGTAAAGAGCTCCTTTGGTTGGTCGCATCCAGCCAATTTTTAGCCCCGTGGTCTATTTGGTCATGGGGCTTTTTTTTGGCTGCAACAACGCCAGAGGGCTGACCTGCATATTTGGCTGGCCGGAAGGCTACCTGGCCGCCTTGATTTGCTGATCACGGTGCATGCGCATCGGAATATTGACCTTCGAAGCTGCCTTGTTGGCGATCTCTACGGTGGTCCACTCGAATATCCTGGAGACCCAATAAGTCAGCTCACCCTCCTCGATCATCACCTCATAACGCCCATTCGTGTCCGGAACCAAGCGTGCTTCGCGCATCAACGGTATCAGCGGTTTGAGACGCTCGGGGTCGGTGATATTAAAGGCGATGTTCAGTTGCTTGAGGCGGTCGGCTTCGTCGAAGTACGCCTCCACCACGTAGATCGGCACATTGCCCAATTGATACGGGCGTGACGGTTCCAGCGCGCGGTAGTAAGGCATCGGCACCGAATAGGAGAGGTTCCTCTCCAGTTCCACCTTCGGAAAATAACGTTGCAGGATGTCCATGACCTGCGAGCGAGGCATGCCCAGGGTGAAATCACCGATACCCAGGGCCGACCAGGCGGTGAGCGGGAACAGAGCGCAACAAATACAGATAAACCATGACTTAAGCACGACCTGTCTCCCTGAAGACTTATCCAGCATCGTTAAGAATCAAACTGCGGTAATGCCCAGGATTGGACCCCACCCACTTGCGAAACGCCTTGTAGAACGAACTGGTATCGGCAAACCCCAATCGCTCGGCGATCTGGGCAAAACTGATCTGCGGTTCAGCCAGCCACACAATCGCCAACTCCTTGCGCACGCTGTCCTTGAGGCCCTGATAGGTCTGCCCTTCTTCCGCCAGGCGGCGGCGCAGGGTCGAGGCGGAGATACAGTGAATGGCAGCAAGGCCCTCGGTCTCAGGCCAAGTGTCGGGAGGCATTTGCCGCAGGTCGTGCTTGATGCGTGTAGCCAGGCTGTCGGGGTTGCGGTATTTGACCAGGATGTTGGCCGGCGCGTGGGCAAGGAAGCGCTTGAGTTCTTCGGGGCTGCGCTTGATCGGCAAGTCGAGGCAATCGGCGGAGAAGATCATGCGGGTGCGGGGCCGATCAAAACGCAGGTTGTCCGAAAACATCACTTGGTAGTCATCGCAAAAGTCCGGCTGCGAGCAGCGCAGTTCGATGGCCAGGATCGGAATGCGTCGCCCCGCCAGCCAGCAGGCGACGCCATGCACGATCATCCAGTAGGTGAAATAGGTGAATGCTCGATTGGGCTCAGCTTCTGGTTCGTGCAACACGATTTCCGCCAGGCTCTGTTGGCGCACCAGCTGGGCTGGCATGTGTTCCAGCATCAGTGAGAGGAAACCCAGGGCGGTTTGCAGGCCCGCCGCCAGGCTGGGTTGGGCAATGGCGGCGCGGCAAAGGAACTCGAGGCTGCCGGACTTGAGCTTGCGCGGGTCCATGCCGAAGAACTCATCGTCCATGCGCCTTGCCAGCAAGCGCCACAAACGGGCGTAGGCAGTGGCCGGAACGCGGGCGTCGGGTTGCTCCAGCAATGCCGGATCGATACCGACCTTGCTCAAGACTTCGACGGTGGCCGGACCCGGTGCGCAGCTTTGCAACAAGGCTTCGCGCACGAGGTGGAGGGAGATAGTGTCTTTTTCCAACATTGGCGCTGCCGTGCCCTGTGTGGCGTGAAGTGCGGCCATCTTAGGCAGTCACGCGGCAAAAGAGTAGGCACTCGGGTTTGGGTCTCGGGTATTCTGCGCCGGGATTTACCGACAGGGAGTTGTATCGATGAGTTGCTGGGAAGTACTTGGGCTGCCGTCCGACGCCGATGCTCGCAGTATCAAGCGCCAATACGCGGTGTTACTCAAACAGCATCGCCCGGACGAAGACCCTGTCGGCTTCCAGCGCCTGCGCGAGGCCTATGAGCACGCGCTGCAATGGAGCCGTTATGAAGCGCCCGTCGAAGTGCCGCAAGCGTTGCAGGTCGACACGGTGCTGCCCGCTACCGCCGAGCCCGACACGCGCTACGACCAGGCGCAGGCCCTGGTGGCCGATGCCACGCCGGCCAATCTCGCGCGTCTCTATCAGCACGCCCAGGACAATGAATGCACCGAGGCATTTGAAGCCTTGCTGCTGCAACGCTGCCTGAGTGGCACGGAACCCGCGATTGCGGACTGGGCCGTGACGCACTTGCACTGGCTCACCCCCTGGCAACGGGAAACCCCGGCGCGGCTGCCCGACTATCGCCTGGCCGCGCTGCTGGAGCAGATGTTTGCCCAGGTTGAGCAGCGGTTGACCGAATTACTCGATCAACAACAGGTCGAGGCCTTCAACGCCGCCCTGATCGAGTTGCATGACACCGAATGGCTCAAGCCCCTGGCGCGTCATGCGCGGCTCGATGACGTACTCGCGCGCACGCTGCTGGCCAGCACGTTCTGGTCCGAGGCGCTGTTTGAGAGCCTGTGCAGCGAGCAGGCCTGGTCCGATCAACACCTGGAAAACCACTGCCCCGAACCCGAATGGTCGGCGTTAAAGGCACGCCATGCACTGGAGCGTTTCAGTGCGCAGGCCTACCACCAGGCCAGCCTGAACAGCCGTGACCCGAAGGCGCGCGCGGCCAGGTTGCTGTTCGGCGACATGACACTGGAACAACGCCAACGCTTTGCTCGACGCTTCGGCGAGTCCGACTGGAATGCCTGCCGTACTCTCAGCGAAACCCTGCTCAACCAGTACCCGGCCCTGTGCGCACAGATGCCCGATGAAGCCCCCTACTTCTGGCGCGACTGGGAACGCACCAGCCGCCCCTGGCCGATGTTTGTGGCTTTGCTGGGCATGGCCGTCGGCTGGGCGATCCACGACCAGCAACTGACCGACCACACCTTGATGGAATCCCTCGGCATGGTCCCAACCTGGGCCTTCCTGATCGCCATACCGGCGTTGCTCATCCTGGCGATCTGGCGCCCCGTCACTGATGGTTACGGCGAGATTGACGAGAAGCTCGCCGCCCACCTATCGCCCTGGCTGAGTTTTCGCCGGCCGCCGCCGTTGGTGATCCGCGAGATTCTGCCGTGCTGGGTGCTTGGCCTGTTGATCTGGATCATCCTCGGCAATTACGCGTTCGCCGGCTATGTGTTGACACTGCAGGGCCTGGGGCTGGCGCAGCGCGTGCTCGGACGACCGTCGATACGTTCAGCACTGACGTGGCGTTGGCCTGCGCGACCGTCGACACGCCAATGGGCCACCTGCCTGGGCCTCGGCGCCCTGTTGTTGAGCGCCGCGCTGATATACGCAAACAACCAACGCATCCACCGTGACGAGGGCTTGCAACCGTTTCTGATGAGCCCTTGCAGTGGCCTCAAAGCCGGCGCGCAGGGGTGTACACCATGAACCGCATCACCCTTGCTGCACTGTGCACCATAGTGCCCCTGGCGCTGAGCACCGTGGGCCTGCTGACGAATACCGATATGCTCGCCCCGCTGAAAACCTGGGCCAACCGCCCGGCAGCGCTTGAACACCAGCAAGCCCAGGCGCTGCGTCCAGTGATCGACTGCCTCAACCGGGTCGACAGCAATTGGCGAGTGGCGTACTCCAACTACCGCAGCCGCAGCCCCCGCGCCAACGACCCGAGCCTGGATATCATCGAGCGTTTCCCCGAACGGTATCAGCGCGCACAGGGCCCGCAATTGAGCCTGCTGGACTACGACGCCAAACGCCCGGACCTGTGCCTGCTGACGTCCTCGCAAAGAAGCGCACTGCAAAAATACCTGCCGCAGATCGCCGCGCTTCGCAATGACTATATGGACCACCTGCTGCAGGTCTATTCATCGGTGAAAGAGTTCGACTTCTACCCCAACGCAACCGTCCCAGGCCTTACCCCTGCGCAGCGGGCGATCAGCGATGCGCGGTTCTTCCCTGTGGCGGAAAAATTCCTCACGGTCTCATCCGAACTGCGCGCCGCCGTGGACGCAGCCGACCGCCGGATACGCCTGCAACAGCTGCAACACTTGCAGGTGCGTGACGAACACCAGATGGCGCTTATCCCCGGCCTGATCTTGCAGACCCGCGACACGATGCACAGCCTTGACCCGCGATCCCCCAAACAATTGGCGGACGCATTGAGCGACTTACAGCAGAGCTGGGATCACGCCCAGCAGTACCTGCGCCCCAACCTACCCATCTCCGACGCCAAGGCCCAGCAGCTGTGGCAGCGGATTAGACAACCCGGTTACGACTACCTTGGCGCGCTGCAAACACTTGCCCGTCATTCAAGCGAAACCCCCGACCCAGAGCGGCTAAACGCCGATTACTTTGAAACACAACGCCGCTTTGACTTGCTGGTGGATACCTATAACCAGGCCGTCGGGCAGGACTACTGAACGGCCTTCTCCGGGCCGTTCAGCCGCTGTTCAGCCGCTGTTCAGCAATCGTCAAGATTGTCTGTTTAGTAATGAGTATCATTATGTTACAACTTAGGCTCCTATCTAGTTACGCTCTGGTGCCGAATGCTTGTCCCCTTTCTCATCATGCTGCGCGAAGGCATTGAAGCCGCGCTGATCGTCGGCATCATCGCCAGTTACCTGCAACAAACCGGCCGTGGCCAGTGGATGCCCGCCGTGTGGATCGGCGTGTTCCTCGCCGCTGCCCTGGCCTTGCTGGTGGGCGGTGGTCTGGAACTGGTCAGCGCCGAGTTCCCGCAAAAGCAGCAGGAACTGTTCGAAGGCATCGTCGGCCTGGTCGCCGTGGGCATTCTCAGCTCCATGGTGTTCTGGATGCGCAAGGTCGCGCGGTCCATCAAGCACTCGCTGCACGCCTCACTTGATCAGGCGTTGACCGGTTCCAAACACCAGGTCACGGCATTGATCCTCATGGTGTTTTTTGCCGTGGCCCGTGAGGGCCTGGAAACCGTGTTCTTCCTGCTGGCGGTGTTTCAGCAGAGCGAGGGGCCAGGCGCACCGATTGGCGCGCTGCTCGGCCTGGTCCTGGCGATCATCGTCGGCTTCCTGATCTACAGCGGCAGCATGCGCCTGAACCTCGGTGCGTTTTTCCGTTGGACCGGCTTGTTCATCCTCGTGGTCGCCGCCGGCATCCTCGCCAACTCGGTGCAAGCCCTGCACGAAGCGGGCGTGTGGAACCACTGGCAGACCGTGTTATTCGATTTCAGCGCCGTGCTGCCGATGGACAGCCCGCTCGGTTCGGTACTGGCCGGCATGTTCGGCTACCAGGAAGCGCCGACCATCAGCACCCTGGGCGCCTATCTGATTTATCTGATGGTGGCGCTGGTGATGTTTTTCCTGCCCGCGGCACCGGCCAAGCCTGCCGCTAGCCCTTCTTCCGTTTCCAGCCAGTAAGGACCGTCTCTTGTCCAACCCAACGCCTCAACCCGCTTCGCCCCCCCGCGCCCTGCGCTGGGCGGTGGCCGGCTCGGTGGTCGTGATGATCGCCGCCGGTGGCCTGTTCTATTACGCCTCGCAACTGGCGGCCAGCAAGCGCCAGACCAACCACAATGAAATCGCCGTGACCATCCATGGCCACGCCTGCGAGCCCAATGCACTGAGCGTGCCGGCCGGCCGGGCGAGCTTTCGCATCATCAACCGCTCTGACCGGGCGGTGGAGTGGGAAATCCTCGACGGCGTGCTGGTGGTCGAAGAGCGCGAAAACATCGCCCCAGGCCTGAGCCAGGTGATCAACGCCAACCTGTTGCCGGGGGACTATGCGATCACGTGCGGCCTGCTGAGCAACCCGCGCGGCACCCTGCATGTGACGCCGACCGCTGAGTCCGACGCCCAGGCCAAGGCCAAGCCGTCGATGGTGGCGTTTATCGGCCCGCTGTCTGAGTTTCGCGTGTACCTGAGCAGCCAGGGCGGTGCCCTGGTCAAGGCCGTGACCGCCCTGCAACAGGCGATCGACGCTGGCGACCTGGCCCAAGCGCAAGCGCTGTATGTGCCGGCCCGTGAGGCTTACCAACGTCTGGCCCCGGCCTCACAGCGCTTGGCCGAGCTGGACAACGCCATCAACGCCCGTGCCGACTATTTTGAAAAACGTGAGCAAGACCCGGCCTTCAGCGGCTTCCATCGCCTCGAATACAGCCTGTTCCAGCAACGCAGCCTTGATGGCCTGGCGCCGATTGCGCAGCGCCTGGTGACCGATGTCACCACCCTCAAGCAGCAATTGCTGGCGCAGTCCCTGCCGCCGGAGCAGTTGGTCAGCATCGTAGTGCGCAACCTCAACAGCCTGGCGGATGTACGCGCCATCAGCGGTGAAGAGGAGCGCTACAGCCATGTCGACCTGAATGGTTTCGCCGCGAACCTGGAGGCCGCGCACAAGGTGGTCGAGCTGATGCGTCCGCTGCTGACCAAGTCCGCCGCCGACCTGCTGCCGACCGTCGACAGCGCCCTCGCCGCCTTCGATACCGAGCTCCAGGGTTTCAAGCTCGACAAAGGCTACGTCACATACGACAGCGTTACCGCCGATCAGCGCAAGCAGATCGCAAACAAGGCCAAGGCTCTGGCCGCCGCACTCGATGGAATCGACCCCGCCCTTGGCCTCTCCGGCCTGCAGTGAAGACGACCGCACACATGAGTGATTCAGAACAGTTTTCAGCACAACGTCGCCGTGTCCTCCTGGGCATGGCCGCAACCGGTGCCGCCATCGCCGGCAGCACCCTGACCTGCCCGGCCATGGCGGCCGCCGCCGAGCAAGTCACTACCGCACCGCGCAGTGACAAGACCCAGGACCACCACGACTTTTTCGGCCAGCACCAAAGCGGCATCGTCACCCCTCGCCCGGCCTGCGGCATGGTCGTGGCGTTCGATGTCCTGGCCAGCGACCGCGAAGACCTGGAGCGTCTGTTCCGCACCTTGAACGAGCGCATCGGCTTCCTGATGACCGGCGGCACCGTGCCCCAGGTCGACCCGAAGCTGCCGCCCACCGATTCCGGCATTCTCGGTCCGGTGGTCACGCCGGATAACCTGACCATCACCGTATCCGTCGGCGAATCGTTGTTCGATGAGCGCTTCGGCCTGGCCGCCGTCAAACCCAAGCGCCTGAGCCGCATGGTCGGCTTCCCCAACGATGCGCTGGAACCGGCGCAGTGCCATGGCGACCTGAGCCTGCAATTCAGCTCCAACACCACGGACACCAATATCCACGCCCTGCGCGACATCGTGAAGAACCTGCCCGACCTGCTGCTGGTGCGCTGGAAGCAGGAAGGCAGCGTGCCGCCCCAGGCGCCGGCCAAGCCCGGCGAGCCGGCGCAGAGCGCGCGCAACTTCCTGGGTTTTCGCGATGGTTCGGCCAACCCTAACTCCAACGACAGCAAGGCCATGGACCAGATTGTGTGGGTCCAACCCGGCAGCGACGAACCGAGCTGGGCGGCCCATGGCAGCTATCAGGCGGTGCGCATCATCCGCAACTTCGTCGAACGCTGGGACCGCACGCCGCTGCAGGAGCAAGAAAGCATCATCGGCCGTATCAAGCCAACCGGCGCGCCGATGGATGGCCAGAAAGAATCCCAGGTGCCCGACTACAGCAAGGACCCGGAAGGCAAGCTGACCAAGCTCGATGCCCATATCCGCCTGGCCAACCCGCGTACTGCGCAGACCCAGGCCAACCTGATCCTGCGTCGGCCGTTCAACTACTCCAACGGCGTCAATAAAAACGGTCAGCTGGACATGGGGCTGTTGTTCATCTGCTACCAGGCTGACCTGGAGAAAGGCTTTATCAGCGTGCAAACCCGGCTCAACGGCGAACCCTTGGAGGAATACCTCAAGCCGGTCGGCGGCGGGTACTTCTTCACGTTGCCGGGGGTCACGGGGCCCAAGGATTTCATTGGGCGCACGCTGCTCGCTGCCACGCACCTTCAAACCACTGCCAACACCTAAAACACACCAGAGCGGAAAACGTCCCATGAAGAAGTCGACTATCGCGTTGTCGTTGTTAATGACCCTTTCGCCGCTGGCAGCCTTCGCCGCCACCGCGCCGCTGGACCTGGTAGGCCCGGTGTCGGACTACAAGATCTACGTTACCGAGGAAATCGGCGAGCTGGTCACCCAGACCCAGGCCTTTACCGATGCCATCAACAAAGGCGACCTCGCCACCGCCAAGAAGCTCTACGCGCCGACCCGTGTGCACTATGAGTCCATCGAGCCGATCGCCGAGCTGTTCAGCGACCTCGACGCCTCGATCGACTCCCGTGTCGATGACCACGAAAAAGGCGTGACCGCCGAAGACTTCACCGGTTTCCACCGCATCGAGTACGCGCTGTTCTCGCAGAACTCGACCAAGGGCCTGGAAGCCCTGACGGCCAAGCTCAACACCGACGTCAACGACCTGAAAACCCGTGTCGACGGCCTGACTTTCCCGCCGGAGAAAGTTGTCGGCGGTGCCGCAGCGTTGCTGGAAGAAGTCGCCGCCACCAAGATCTCCGGTGAAGAAGACCGCTACAGCCACACCGACCTGTATGACTTCCAGGGCAACATCGACGGCGCGAAGAAAATCGTCGACCTGTTCCGTGGCCAGATCGAGAAACAGGACAAGGCCTTCCTGGCCAAGGTCGACAAGAACTTTGCCGCCGTGGACAAGATCCTGGCCAAGTACAAGACCAAGGACGGCGGCTTCGAGACCTATGACAAGGTCAAGGAAAACGACCGCAAGGCGCTGGTGGGTCCGGTTAACACCCTGGCCGAAGACCTGTCGACCCTGCGTGGCAAGCTGGGCCTGAACTGATCCGTGGCCGCCCAGGTTCGCAATGAGCCTGGGCGGCACCTATCAACCCCGAACCCTGAAATGCTTCAGCGGTGCACCCTCGGGCTCGCCAGAGCTGGGATTGATCGCATACCACCCGGCATTTTTCTGGATCGCCTGGATTTCAAGAGCCCCCACGTTGCCCGTTCGAACGCCCGACACAGCCCTGAACGATCGAACGCCTCCCGGGAAGAGGCAACCTTGAACGCCCACCGCCCAACGACACTTCTCGAATGCCGTGGTCGGCATATAGAGGCCGGGCGCCAGGCGAGCGACTTCACCTTTCATGATTTTGCGCATTGCATCGATGGCATTCGACCCGGATTTGAACACGTCAATCGTACCGTCCAGAGGATTGAACAGGCTACGTAGCAACGGCGCGGCGCCTTTGAGCCCTGGCAGGCTGAATGACTTGCCATTGAACAGCACCAGCTTTTTTACGCCGCGCAAAAATCGGCTCGCCCCACTCAGCCCTCCTGTGGCGGCGAACGAAGCGAAATCAATCAGCAAGCCCTTGAGTCCCTCCTTCACATTGCCTTGTGCAATATCTGAAATCGCCCCCACAAACGGGATCAGGCTCAGCATCATACGAGCGTTCTCGGCGGTGAACAGCTGACTGCCGGAGGTAAACGGATAGGTGCGTCGACTCTGTAGACCCGTGGGTTGGTTGGCAAACTCAATCAGCGCCTCGCGCTTGTCGTCAAAACTGTGCGCCAGCAAAGCGTTGACAATTCGCTGGGTTTTGGTCGAAGCAAAGGTATCGGGCACACGCTGGATCGCCGTATCCCCAGGGCGTGGCAGCGGCGTCGGCGGCAGTTCTGTGGAGGCTTTGTCGAGAATCACCTTCGATTTGGCCCCCGTACGCGGTGGCGAACCTGAACGGTAGGCCATCACATCCAACGCTTGCTCAGTCCCCAGCCGGAACGGAGCGCGCACATAAGCAAATGGCCCGTGGGGCTTGCGGCCCTCCTCGACAGTACCGTTGAGTGTCAACCGATAAGGCAAATCGGTGCGCTTGACCATCTGCATCGATCGCGGGAACACCTCGTAGTAACCGAACCTGGGTTCTACCACGCCCGTTTCATAACGCAGCAGCAGACCATGCCTGCCGCAGTTTTCGTCGACTTTGGAGTCGGGGCCCTGATCGTCCTCCAGGGCTTCCCCGGTTTCCTGGCGTACGGTGAAAAATTCTATTTTGCCTGCCTCCAGCGCTAGACGTTCCTGCGCAGGCAACTGGGCAATCATCAGTTTCAATGCAATAGCCTGAGCCACGCGGGTATCGGCAATGTGCCGATCAACGGCGGCTTCCACCAATGGGGCAATCTCTGGCACCTGCCGGATGCGCGCCTCGAAGGTTGCCTGGGAAACTCCGGGATGGGTGAACCGGTAGCGTCGCTCCCCACTGATCCGGGTATTGAGCCAATGATCGACGGCCAGCAACGGGTCATCGCGAACCTGCTCCGTCAGAATGACATCGGTCAGCAACGGCCGACGGGATTCCAAATGAGCATGCTGGCGAGGGTCAAAGGGCACGTCAGTGTCCAGTTCAAGCCTGAATTCACGTATTTCATCGGCGGTCATTTCCGGGAACAACGGCACCAGTTGCTCGATCAGCAAGCTGCGCTGGGTCGGCGGCTCTTTCGTCAGCGTGCTGAAGGCCTCGCGGATCTGCTTCTCCCGCGAGGTAAAGGCCTGTGCTGCGGCCTGATAATCCCCTGGGGAGTACTGGCCGTCGTGGGTCATGGGGAAAATACCGGTCATGACCGCCCAGTCCAACAAGGGCCTGGTCGCCAGGGTCTTGAGCAGCGTCTCTTGCGTTGCACCACCCGCGTCAAGCCGCGAGAGTGCCATGATTTGCGTAAGGTTCATCAATCGCGAACTGCCCGCGCCGGACAGTGCATCGGCTATTGCGCAGCCCAGGCGCATTTCCAGCCAGCCGGTGGAGCCGATCTTGACGCTTTGCGGGTCACGGTTGAAGGCCTGCGCGGCCTCCCTCGGCACATCCGGATCGGCCTTGATCAGCATTTCCGGTGCGGAGTGGGCCAGGAACAGGTGGGCGAACAGGGACGAAAGCGTGGCATCGACCCCCTTGCTTTCCAGGTGTTTTTCCACGTCCCGGCGCACATCCTTGAGTGTGCGGCCCAGGTTGCCTGGCTGGTAAAGCCAATACCCGGCCACCACGCCTGGCCGGCCGGGCACTGGAGCGTTCACACTCAGCTTCAGCGCAGCAGCGAGGAGTTGATGGCGCTTGGCTTTACTCAAGGGCTGGCCGTCGGCCACGGCGTAAAGCTTCAGCCGCTTGGCCAATTCGTCGGCCTTGGCGATACACGGTGGCGAATCGAAAAAGTCGGCAAGACGGCGGTCCGGATCATGCGGCGATTGCTCAACCACACTGGAGCCTGTAAAGCGTCCAAGCAATGACACCACCGCTGGCGCCATGCCTTTCAATACCTCACGAGCATCGGCCGACAAAGCGGCGCCCACGCTCTGCTCATAGGGCAGCATGGCTGCGTAATCGGCTGCCGGCAGCGGCGGCGGGAACGACGTATTGAACCAACTCAATGTGGCACGCACCTCACTCACGGTTTGCGGCGCATCAGGGGCATAAAACGCCAACGCCTGCCGCGCGTCATAGGTGCGAGTGCTGTACAGGGCATTCCCGGTCTTGCCACTCATCTGCAGCAAATCATCGAGATTCGCGTTCATCTGGCGGGCAGACTGTTGTGCTTCTTCGCTGCCGGCGGCCAGGGCTTTCTGGATTTCATCGTCGAAATACGCCTGCAACGATCGCCATTGACCGGCAGCGTTGCGCATCTGGAGCTCCCCCTCGGACAACCTGTATGCGCGGCCCTCTCCCGCGAACCCCACTTTCGTCAGGAAATCCCGGAAGGTCGGCGTCGTCAGAAAGGCATTGAACTGCTTTCGTGCCTCTTGACTGAGTTGATCCAGGGTCGATCCCCTCGCAATGGAGACCGTATGGTTATCCAGCTTGAGTGATTCGCCGTCCGCCTTGCCCGCGATCATCGGCTGCAACTGGCCAACCAATTGCCGGCGCACTGCCTGGTCATCGTTCTGTTGCAGCAGGTGCTTGAACTGTTTCTCCCACTGATCACGCAAGGTGGAAGAAATCGCGGGCCATCCCTCGCGCTTGAGTTGTGTGCCCGTTGCAGCCGAGGCCCGTTCATTGAGCGGCGGCCTTACGCCGTAGAAATCCAGCACCACGTCCCGTGGCACCGCACCTTGGGTAGGGCTTTCAGCAACGGGCACACCCAGGTCATGGGGTGACAGAACCTGCTGGATGGCGTTGATCTTTGTGCTCACCTCCCACCAGCCCGAACCATCCGTGGCTGTAAACCGCTCAAAGGTATCCTTGCCATCACGCGTCACCGTGCCTGCCACCGAATCTCGAAAGACCCGCACCGTCGACAGCTTCAGGCCCTTGGTTTCAAACCAGGCAAGCACGGCCGGCTCATTGATTGCGGCGTTGTACATCTGGAGGAAGGGGGCGATGGATGCATTGGGCGGGATGAGGTTTTCGGGCGCGCTGCCCGTGGTCAACCACTGAACCAGCCTTTTGCGCAGCGTGGTATCCGCGGCAGCGGCAACAGCGGCGCTGGGGAAATGGCGTCGAGACGTTACGGTATCCAAAGCAGCACGTTTGGACCGGCTGTCAGGTACAGCGACAGGGTGCAACAACGCCCCCTGGGAGGGCGCCTGAAACTCACTGAGCGCCGGGACAGTACTGCTGAATCGAGTGGTGTACATATCTATTAACCCCTGGCCAATTGAACGGCGAGAGTTCTCGTCCCTTAGAACAGTCAATAGAAAACGTACAGCACACGCCAAAGCCGCTGCAGAGGCAAAGTCTCAAGAAGTCGAGTCTGCCGCAACGCACCCGTTACTAGAGAATTCGGTACAACAACCGCTCGATTCGTACACGGCTGACACGGCGCAAAAATTTGCCGACGGCCTCGGGATAATCCACCAGGGTTTGCAAATCCTGGTAACGCTCGATCCGCGTAGTGTGCTGGAAAATCTGCGCCAGCTCGGCACGTCGCGGTTCCAGCCACTGGCCTTGCGGGTCATCGACGAGTAAGGCGTTTTCCAGATCAAGGCGGAACGCCCGAGGGTTGAGGTTATTGCCGGTGAGCAAGGTGTAGCGTTGGTCGACCCACATACCCTTGAGGTGGTAGGTGTTGTCACCGTCGCGCCACAGGTGCAGGTTCAACTGGCCGCTGTCGATCACCGATTGATGGCGTTTTGCGAAACGGCGCAGGCTGATTTCGTAGAGATACGGCAGTGCCGAGATCACCTTGAAGGGTTCGCTGGGCGGGATGTAGAAATCATTGGCGGTTTTGTCGCCGACGATGATGTCGACCTTCACCCCACGCGCAAGGGCGCGGTTGATTTCCCGGGTCACCGGCAGCGGCAGGTTGAAGTACGGTGTGCAGATAGTCAGTTGATGCTGGGCGCTGGCGATCAGTTCGAGGATCACCCGGTTCAACGGGTTGTTCTTGCCCACGCCGAGCAACGGGCTGACCGACAGGTGACCGTTGGGCAACTGCCCTGCGGTGGTGTCGTAGGCCGCGTGCTTGAGGCGGCTGCGCAGGTCGCCGATGTCGTTGCGCAGGCTGCGGGTGGTCGGCAGGTTGGGCAGGTCGAGGCGGTGCACGGCCTTGGAGGTCACCAGGCCGTGCTCCACCAGATGCTGCATCGAATCGGCCAACGGCTGGCTGTGGATCAGGTGATAACGGTCGAAGCGGTATTTATCGAACTTGTGCAGGTACACGTTGTTCAGGCTGGCACCGCTGTACAGCACGCTGTCATCGATCACAAAGCCCTTGAGGTGCAGTACGCCGAACAGCTCGCGGGTTTGCACCGGCACGCCATACACCGGCACTTCACTGGCATGGCGCTGCGTCATGGCCTGGTACCAGGCGCTGTTGCCCGGTTGCTTGCCGGCGCCAATCAGCCCGCGCTGGGCGCGCAGCCAGTCGACCACTACCACGATGTCCAGCTCCGGCCGCGCCGCCTTGGCGGCGTGCAGGGCGTCGTAGATCTCCTGCCCTGCTTCGTCCTGCTGCAGGTACAACGCAACGATGTAGATGCGTCGGGTGGCCTGGGCAATTTTTTCCAGCAGGCAGCGGCGAAACGCGTCAGCGCCGGACAGCACGTCAAGGGCGTCGGGAGTGAGGGGGAAGCCACGCAGCTTGGGCAACAGGGAGCGTTTGAAGAACGACGGCATAGGGCTCGCAATGGGTCGAATCCGAGGAGGCCCCGAGCTTACACCATGGGGGTGCTCAGGTCTCGCAGTGCCAGAGAGTAAAATTTTTATTGACCAAGAAGAATGATCGTTCTACTTTCATAAGCATGAACGAAATTACCCACAATGAAACTCGCGACATTATCCTCGACGTCACTGAAAAGTTGATCTATCGCCACGGCATCGCCGCCACCGGCATGGACTTCCTGGTGAAAACCGCCGGCGTCTCGCGAAAAAGTATTTACCGTTACTTCGCCAATAAAGATGAGCTGGTGATCGCAGCCCTGCAGCGCCGCGACGAGCGCTGGATGCAATGGCTGCACGGCGAAGTGGAGCGCGTCGATGGCAGCGGCGAACGCTTGCTCGCGCTGTTCGACGCCCTCAAGGCCTGGTTCGCCTCGGCGGACTTTCGAGGTTGCGCCTTTATCAACACCAGTGGCGAAACCGGCGACCCGCACGACCCGGTCCGCCTGCTGGCCAAGGCCCATAAACAGAAATTGTTCGAGTACGCACTCGAACTGTGCCAGGCACATGGCACCCCCGACCCCGAACGGCAGGCCGCGCAACTGCTGATCCTGATCGATGGCGCCATTACCGTTGCCCTGGTCATGGGTGATTCAACAGCTGCTGATAACGCGCAATGCATGGCGCGAACGTTATTGGGACTGTGAATCCACACGCCTGGCAACTTTCGATAACGCTGTAGGGTTTTAAGGAGCCACCTGATGTCATCTACCGCAGAAACACGTCCGCCCTTGCCGCCGTTTACCCGTGAATCGGCGATTGAAAAAGTGCGCCTGGCCGAAGACGGCTGGAATTCCCGCGACCCACACCGGGTGTCGCTGGCTTATACCCTGGACACGCAATGGCGTAACCGTGCCGAATTCGTCCATAACCGCGAAGAGGCCAAGGGTTTTCTCACTCGAAAATGGGCCAGGGAGCTGGATTATCGGCTGATCAAAGAGCTATGGGCCTTTACCGACAACCGCATCGCCGTGCGCTATGCCTACGAATGGCACGACGACTCGGGTAACTGGTTCCGCTCCTATGGCAATGAGAACTGGGAGTTCGACGAGAATGGCCTGATGGCCAATCGTTTTGCCTGCATCAACGACCTGCAGATCAAGGAAAGCGAACGCAAGTTCCACTGGCCGCTGGGTCGACGCCCGGATGAGCATCCGGGGTTGTCCGCTCTGGGGCTTTGACTGAAGCCGCAAGCTTGAAACTTCAAGCTTGCGGCTCATTGCTCAATCCTGATTGAGGCCCACCCGATACAGCACCCCATCGTCCTCATCCGTCAGCACATACAGAAAGCCATCCGGCCCCTGCCGCACATCGCGAATACGTGCCTTCAAGCCGCCCAGCAAACGCTCCTCATGGATGATCTTGTCGCCGTCGAACTGCAACCGAATCAGTTCCTGGCTGGCCAGCGCACCGATGAACACGTTGTGCTGCCACGCTTTGAACCGGTCGGCGTCGTAGAAAGCCATGCCACTGATAGCCGGTGATTTCTCCCACACATGATGAGGCGCCACGGTGCCTTCTGCGGTCTTGCCCTTGGCCTCGGGAATCGGTGTGAGCGAATAGTTGATGCCGTGAGTCGCCAGCGGCCAGCCGTAGTTCTTGCCCCGCTCGATAATGTTGATTTCATCACCGCCGCGCGGCCCGTGTTCGTTTTCCCAGATCGTGCCACTCCATGGGTTCAGCGCCAGCCCTTGCGGATTGCGCTGGCCGTAGGACCAGATCTCGGGGCGTACCCCGGGTTGACCGACGAACGGGTTGTCATCGGGCACGCGGCCATCCGGGTAGATCCGTACGACTTTGCCTTGCAACTTGTCCAGGTCCTGGGCGGTCGGGCGATCGTTGTTTTCCCCCAGGGTCACGAACAGGTAGCCATCACGGTCGAAGGCCAGGCGCGAACCGAAGTGGTTGCCGGTGGAGAGTTTCGGCTCCTGGCGCAGGATCACGTTGAAATCGGTCAAGCCACTCATGTCCGTCGCCAGGCGCCCGCGGCCCACTGCCGTGCCGGCCGTACCGCCTTTGCCACCGCCCTCGGCGTACGTCAGGTAGACCATGCGGTCCTGCTTGAAGTCCGGCGACAGCACCACATCGAGCAAACCGCCCTGCCCCTTGGCCCACACCTCAGGCACGCCGGTCAACGGCGCAGACAGCTTGCCGTCCGGACTGACAAAGCGCAGGTGGCCTGGACGCTCGGTCACCAGGAAACCTTGCTGGTCGGGTAGAAATGCCACGGCCCACGGGTGATCGAGGCCTTTGGCGATCGGCGTCGCGGAGATGCTGCCTTGTTCGCTGGGGAACTGCTGCGCATCGGCCGCATAAACGGCCGTCTGCGCAAGCAGCGTGGTGGCGCACAGGGTGGCTAGCAGGGTTTTGCGTATAAACATAAGACAGCGTCCTTACCGGCGATTGCCGTTGGCATCATAGGTGGGGGCTTTGGTGTCGGTGGCCGGGCGGCTGGGTGTCGCATCGCGTTGCGGATAGCGATTGCCGATACCACCGTTTTCCAGGGTCGGCGCACGCGGGGTCGGCACGGTCTGAATGCCACGCACCGTCGGTGTATTGGGCTGGGTGCCCTGCATGCTGTTGGGATTGGCCCGGTGGATCGGACCGTTATTGGAATCGCTTCTGCCGGGCAGGTTTTGCGCATGGGCAAATGGCCCAAGTGCCAGGCCTAACACCAGCACCGCGAGATGACGCACACAGCTTTTCATGACAAAGCCTCTCTGGGGCGAGGAGTACGTGCTTTCGATACCACGCTACGCCCTGGGTTCGGCTTTCGTAACTAAATAGTTTCTCATCAGGTGTAACACGATCTGTCCGCGCATCTGCCGGGGGAAACTTTTCACGCAGCCGTCGAGTCACCAGAACACAGCTTCTTCTTAAGGAATCGCACGTATGCCACGGGCAATCTGGAAAGGCGCCATCAGTTTTGGCCTGGTTCATATTCCGGTATCGCTGGTCTCGGCCACGTCCGCCCAGGGCGTGGATTTCGACTGGCTGGACAAGCGCAGCATGGACCCGGTGGGCTACAAGCGCATCAACAAGAGCACCGGCAAGGAGGTCACCAAGGAGAATATCGTCAAGGGCGTGGCATTTGAGAAAGGCCGCTATGTGGTACTCAGCGAAGATGAGATCCGCTCGGCCCACCCCAAGTCGACCCAGACCATCGAGATCATCGCGTTTGTCGCCAGTGACCAAATTCCGTTGCAGAACATCGACACGCCTTACTTCCTGGCCCCGGATAAACGCGGTGGCAAGGTCTACGCACTGCTGCGCGAAACGTTAAAGAAAACCCGCAAGGTCGCCCTGGCCAATGTGGTGTTGCACACCAAGCAACACCTGGCGGCACTGATGCCCCTGGAGTCGGCGCTGGTGCTGGTGATGCTACGCTGGCCAGCTGAAGTGCGCAGCCTGGATGAACTGGAACTCCCCAGCGACGTGACCAAACCCGACCTGGCCAAGGGCGAGCTGGACATGGCCAAGCGTCTGGTGGAAGACATGAGCGCCGACTGGCAGCCCGAGGAGTATCGCGACAGTTTTCAGGAAAAGATCATGGCGCTGGTGGCCAGGAAGGCCAAGGCAGGCAAGATCGAAGACGTCGAATCCCAGGAAGACAGCGACGAGCGCAAGTCGGCCGATGTGATCGACCTGACCGAGCTGCTCAAACGCAGCCTGGCCGGCAAACCAACGACGAAAAAACCGGCGGCGAAAAAAGCCGGCAAAAAGGCCTCTTGAGCCTGCCATATACAGGAGAACTCCATGGCAAAGCCCCTGAGCGAATACAACCGCAAGCGCGATTTCGAGGTCACCGCTGAGCCATCAGGCAGCGCAGCAGGTCGAAAGCGCGAGGCTTCGGCCCTGAGCTTCGTGATCCAGAAGCACGATGCGCGCAACCTGCACTATGACTTCCGCCTGGAACTCGACGGCGTGCTGCTCAGTTGGGCAGTGCCCAAGGGACCGAGCCTGGACCCGAGCCAGAAACGCCTGGCGGTGCATGTTGAAGATCACCCCCTCAGTTATGGCGGTTTCGAGGGCAGCATCCCGGCCGGCCAGTACGGCGCCGGCGACGTGATCGTGTGGGACCGCGGCATCTGGCAACCCCATGGCGACCCGCACAAGGCCTACGCCGCCGGCAAACTCAAATTTACCCTGGTCGGTGAGAAGCTCTCGGGTGACTGGGCGCTGGTGCGTACGCGCCTCAAGGGCAGCGGCGACAAGGAGCAGTGGCTGCTGATCAAGGAGCACGACCAACAGGCCCGCTCTGCGGCCGACTATGACATTGTGGAGGCCCAGCCAAAGAGCGTCCTCAGTGATGCATCCATCGGTAAACCCAAGGCCAAGCCTCGCGCCAAACCACAGAAGCACGCGACAGCCCTCCCCGAGCAATTTGCACCGCAATTGGCAACCCTGGTAGACCGCGCGCCAGAAGGCGATTGGCACTACGAAATCAAGTTCGATGGTTACCGCATGCTCGCCCGCATCCGCGACGGCGAGGTCCGCCTGTTTACACGTAACGGCCACGACTGGACCGAACGCCTGCCACGCCAGGCCAAGGCCCTGCGCGCCCTAAAGCTCAAGGACAGCTGGCTGGATGGCGAGGTGGTCAGCCTCAATGGCGACGGCCTGCCGGACTTTCAGGCGCTGCAAAATGCCTTTGATATCGGCCGCAGCCTGGACATTGTCTACTACCTGTTCGACGCGCCGTTTTTAAACGGCAGCGATCAGCGCCAGGCGCCGCTGGAGGAGCGTCGCGCCGCGCTCAAGGACGCCTTGTCTGGTAGCCGCAGCAAACTGCTGCGTTTCTCCGAAGCGTTTGCCGCCAATCAACGCGATATCTTCGAAAGTGCATGCGACCTGGCCTTGGAAGGCGTGATCGGCAAACGTAAGGGCAGCCCCTACGTCTCCAGTCGAAATACCGATTGGATCAAGCTCAAGTGCCGCCTGCGCCAGGAGTTCGTGATTGTCGGCTACACCCGGCCCCAGGGGTCGCGCAGCGGTTTTGGCGCGCTGCTGCTGGCAGTCAATGACGATGGCGGGCTGGTCTACGCCGGGCGGGTGGGCACTGGTTTCGACCAAGCCTCATTGAAAAACATCTACGCACAACTCACCCCGCTGGAGCGCGACGCATCGCCCCTGGAAAACCCCCTCACCAGCCCCCAGGCACGAGGTGTGCACTGGGTGGAACCGCGCCTGGTCGGCGAAGTGCAGTTTACGGAGTGGACCCGTGAAGGCGTGGTGCGCCAGGCAGCCTTCGTGGGGTTGCGTACCGACAAGCCAGCAACGCAGATCATCCATGAACAGCCGCGCGCGGCAAACTCCCTCAAAGCGGTGAAAGCCGCTAAGCCACGCGGCGGCGTAAACATCACTCACCCCGAGCGTGTCATCGACCCGCAGAGCGGCACGCAAAAACAGCAACTGGCGCAGTTCTACGAGGGCATCAGCGAGTGGATCCTGCCTTTCCTGCGACATCGCCCCGTGTCCCTGCTCAGGGCTCCGGAAGGCATCGAGGGTGAGCAGTTTTTCCAGAAGCACTCGGAACGCCTGGCCATTCCCAATATCAAGCAACTGGACCCGGCGCTGGACCCAGGCCATGCGCGCCTGATGGAGATCGACACGACGAAAGCCCTGATCGGGGCCGTGCAAATGGGCACCATCGAATTGCATACCTGGGGCGCCACCTCGGACAAAATCGAAACCCCGGACCTGTTTGTGCTCGACCTCGACCCGGACCCGGCGCTGCCCTGGAAAACCATGCTGGAAGCCGCGCAGCTCACGTTGTCGGTACTCGACGAGCTGGGGCTGGAAGCGTTCGTCAAGACCAGCGGTGGCAAAGGCGTGCACCTGGTCATACCGCTGGCACGCCGGGATAGCTGGGACGCCGTAAAGGCCTTTGCCAAGGCCATTGCCCAATTCATGACCGAGCAACTGCCCGAGCGCTTTACCGCCACCTCCGGGCCGAAAAACCGCGTGGGTAAGATCTTTGTCGATTACCTGCGCAATGCACGCGGCGCCAGTACGGTAGCGGCCTATTCGGTGCGCGCACGCCCAGGGCTGCCAGTATCGGTACCGGTCAGTCGCGAGGAATTGAAGGGGTTGCGTGGCTCCCAGCAATGGACCGTGGCCAACCTGCACCAACGCTTGCAGGGGCTGAAGGTTGACCCATGGGCCGGTTATGCCAATCGGCAGAAAATCAGCAAGAAGATGTGGGACAAGCTGGGCGCGACGCCACCGGAGTGACTTACGCCCAGGTTGGCCTCAAATCAGCACAAATATGAGCGCCAATGCGGCAAAGATCGCCCATTTTTCCAGGTAGTAACGCGTGCGGTCGCGTTTTTTCAGCTCTTTGCCACGCAAGCGAATTTTGTACAGTCGGGTAAAGGCGCGGTTGAGCCCGCCGGTCTTGTCGCCTGCATCGTTGGGCGAGCCGGCGGCGGCCATGACGTTGCGGCTGAACCAACGATTGAACGCTGCAGCCCAGCGATATTTCATCGGCCGCTCGATATCGCAGAACAGGATGATGCGGTTCTGCTGCGTGGTGTTTTCGGCGTAGTGGATGTAGGTCTCATCGAACATCACCGGCTCACCGTCACGCCAGTAGTAGTGCTCGCCGTCCACATTGATATAGCAGCCCGGATCATTCGGGGTAACCAGACCCAGGTGATAACGGTACGAGCCGGCGTAAGGGTCACGGTGGCGCACCAGCTTGGAGCCCGGTGGCAACTCGGCGAACATCGCCGCCTTGATCGAGCCTATGCCCTGCAGCAGCTCGGTGGTACGCGGGCACAGCTTCATCGCCGAAGGGTGGCTTTCGCCGTACCATTTCAGGTAAAAGCGCTTCCAGCCAGACTTGAAGAACGAATTGAAGCCCACATCGTTGTACTGGTCGGAACGCTTGATTTCACCCGCGCGCATCAGGCTCAGGCCCTCCTCGCGAATCTCCTTCCAATGCGCCTGCAGCGGGCTCAAGTCAGGAAAATCACTGGGTGACAGGTAGGGACGACCGGGTAGCTTGGAGCATAGGTAAAGCAAGCAGTTGATCGGCGCCAGGAAGGTCGAATGATCACTGAGTTGGCGGCCCAGCTTATGTCGCACCCGACCACGCAGGTGTACATACGCAATGGAGGCCACATAGAGAACAACAATGATGAGTTTCAAGGGGGTTCGTCACATGTCAGAAGAAAACAGGCTGCACCTGCGCGCCCACAACGGCTGAGGATGGATAGCAGCGTCTGAAATCACAATTCACACAATTGGAACGACCGGCTTAGTGAGTACCCGGTACGCAGTCCGTGGCAGTTATTTAGCCACAGTTTGTAACCAAAAGTTAATCAAGAATTGTGAAAACCTGTCTACTGAAGGTTCTGGGCTGGCGCCTCTTCGGCCGACCGTGCAACTACCCCACGCCGTATTCAGCCCGACCTATTGGTGTGGCGACCGGCGATCATCGAACACGGCACGGTTACGCCGTGCTTGCACAAAATGTCGAATTAATGCCAAGAATATTCCCAGCACCAGCCCGCCCACGAAACTGATTGCGATGATCGCGCCCACCCTTGGCTTTATCGGACTCAGCGGTTCCAGTGCCTGGCGATCCACGGTGACCAGTTTCAGCATGCTCATGTCGAGATTCAGTCCGCGCAACCGAGCCTCTTCCGCCCGCAGGGGCTCTACGTCCTGCAGGAACATATCTTCGTTCTTGCGGCCGTTGAGTATTTCGACTTCGCGGTTGACGTCGAGCATGCGAAGTTCCTTGCCGATCTCGGCCACCCTGCTGTTGGTGAAATCATCGTTGGTACGCTGTTGCAGCGCAGCCCTCTCCGCCTCCAGCACTTCGGTGCCCATGAAATACAAAGGAATCGGCTGATTGGTCAAGACAATACTCGTCACCTGGTTCGAGCCACGAGGTCCATTCCGATCCATGGCAGAGGGAGTGGTGGGGTTCTTGATGCCAATGGACTTGGCAATCGAGATCGCCTCGGCCAGTTCGGCCAAGCGGTTGGTGCGTTCCATTTTCATCTGCAACCGCAAGGCCGTGAGCTCGTCCTGCAAGCTAGCGCGTTTGACTTCGTCAGCCTCCAGCAACATGGCGGTCTTCGACGCTTTATCCGCCTCGTAGTTGGTACGCGCAGCATCGATCTTGCCCTTGAGTTCGTTAAGGCGGTTATTAACGATCACCTTGAGGTCGGACGCCACCTGGTTGCGCTCCTGCGCAATGGCGTAGTCGACGAAGCCGTTGAGAATGGCCGCGCCGTCAATTCCCTTGGGGTACTGCATTACCAGGCGCAGATAGGAACTGACCGCGTCGGGCCTCTTCGGATCAGGCATCACCAGGTTGATGGAGTTCTGGTTGAACGCTTCAAAGCTCTGCTCCAGGCTTTGCCCTGGGCGTTGGAATGCTTCGAACAGTGCAGGATTAGCCCTGAAAAAACCCAGCCGGACCTCATAGGAGTCCAACTGCGCACCGACCTTGGCCAAGGCCTCGGCTGGCGGCAACCTGTAGACTTCGGAACGGTTAAGAGCATCCAACTCATTGATCGCCGCTGGCCGTAGCACACTGCTGACCTGGTAAACCCTGGGTGCAAGAAACGCATAGCCTACCCCCAGAATACCCGCCAGAATCGTGCAACCGATTACCAGTTTTTTTTGCTTCCATATTCCGTGAAACAGTTCGAGGAGATCAATTTCGTCCGATACCAAATGTTGATGACGCAGGGGGGTATTGTTCAAAGTTCGTACACTCTGATGAGTTGGAATCCGGCGCCCAAACACACAGATCGGACTAACGACGAATAAACAGGGGGCAGCTTCCCGGCATACCACGAATGCGGCACTACGCCATCAAAAGGCCATCCATTTAACTTAACCCTCACACTTAAGCAGCGGGAGGTTTCATTTCGGTTACACGACTGTTGTATGTGGCACCCACCTTGAGTAAAGACGATTCGTTACGAGACGTTACCCGACAGGCAGGCAAAGTAACGCAAATTGCCTGCCGGTAAACGCAAAATTACAAAAAAATAAAAATAGGATAGTTCCTACATAAACTTTCGCTTTAGATAAAGAAAACACCGCTTTGTTCAGAACGACCGGCAACTAATTTTTCAGCAAAAGGAATTTTTATGTCATCCCTTTCAGACCCGGATGTTCTAGCCCTTCAAGGCACCTGGGAGCAAACCTCACTCGAAGACAGTGGCGTGCTCAATCCCGTAGATGCCCACAGCGCTCCAGGTGCAATTACCACGATTGCCGGCGACCGTTTCGAGGTCAAGACCGTCAGTGGCGAGGTGTTGTTGGAGGGGCGTTTTTTCCTGGACAGCACCACGCGTCCCAAGAGCATCACCTGGGTGGACGCCATCGGCGATGACGCCGGCAAGCACTTGCCCGCCAGCTATCGCCTCGAAGGCAATACATTTGTGTTCATTGCCGCGGATGAAGGTATGCCCAGGCCCCTCTCATTCAAGACGAGTGCAGGCCAAACCATGCGCAGTTTCATACGGAGCTCCTGAGCCGTACGCCATCCGAATTTGCGACAACGTTTTCACAAAGCCTTCACTTCCAGTCTTATAGGGTGAAGCCTACCTACTCCAGTGAATCCCTTGGCCCGCCTCTCCTCGCGGGCTTTTTTTTGTCTGGACAATCCCACTCAGACTCGCTGCCGGGTGGCAGTCAGGGTAAAGCACAAGGGCAACTGAGCAGGTTGGTGCTCGTACTGGTCGTACAGCTCTTCACGGTTGGAGTGGGCGTACTCCTGCAGATGGCTGATCTGCAAGTCGGCGCCAATCGCTGCGCTCACGACATCCCCCAAGGTGTGCACATACCAATAGGAGGTCGGTCCAGCCACGTCGCCCTGGCCTTCGTAGACAATCGACTCCTGCAACACAAAAGGCTCACGCTGGAAATATGAACTGGCAGGCAGCAGCGGGTTTTGCGCCTTGGGATCGAACACCTCCAGGAACGGATGAGTTTCATACATCACCAGCGTACCGCCGGGCTTCAGCGTGCTGGCGACATGGCGCATGAACAACGCCACATCAGGCATCCAGCCGAGTACACCGATGGTCACCAGGGCGATATCGAAGCGCGCGTGCAAGCGTTGCGGCAGATGATGGATGTCGCTCTCGATGAATTCAGGAGCATGCGGCGACACATCGGCAAGCTCACGCGCCTGCTGGAGAAACGCCTTGGACTGATCGACGCCAACGACCGAGCGCGCGCCCAGGGCGAACAGCGACAGGCTTTCGCGACCGTTGTTGCAGCACAGTTGCACCACGTCCTTGCCGGCGACACCGATGTCCTGCAACAAACCGGTAATGGTGGGGTCCAGGCACGAAAAACCGGGGTCGCGGACCCCGCCAAGCAGTGCGCTCCAGGTCTCGGTGGTTTTGTGCAGGTCGGCGGATTGGTCCCAGGCGTCCTTGTTGCAGGCAATCGCTTGTTGAGCTGAGGGCATGTCCATTGCGTCTCCAGATATTCTTACAGGGGGGATCAGAAAATAAGCCAAGTGGGCAAGGATTAAAACCCCGGGGGAGCGGGCGAAACTTAATGTGGAGCGCACAGGTCATTAGCCCATCGAGTGTTCAGCCGTTGAACGCCCCTTCCGAAGACTGCGCCATGGCCAGAGCCTCCGACCTGCGTAATACCCTGTCCCTGGACAGCCTGAATTTTTTCCTGGCGGATGTGCGCGACGGCCTTGGCCCGTACCTGGCCATCTACCTGCTGGCGGTGCACAAGTGGGACCCCGCCAGTATCGGCGTGGTCATGACCCTGGCGGGTATCGCCGCACTGATCACCCAGGGCCCGGCGGGCGCACTGATCGACCGCACGCACAGCAAACGCGCAGTGATTGCCATTGCCGCCCTGCTGGTGACGGGCAGTTGCCTGCTGCTGCCCTTCGTCAGTTCATTCAGCCTCGTTGCCTTGACCCAGGCGGCCAGCGCCGTGGCCGCCTCGGTGTTCGCTCCGGCCATCTCCGCGATTTCCCTGGGCATTACCGGACCACGTGCCTTTACCCGCCGCACCGGGCGCAATGAAACCTTCAACCATGCCGGCAACGCTGTGGCTGCACTGCTCGCCGGTGGCCTGGCGTATCTGTTTGGGCCCGTTGTGGTGTTCTACCTGATGGCCTTTATGGCGGTGGCCAGTGTCGTCGCGGTCAGTTGTGTCTCGGCCAAGGCTATCGACCATGAGGTTGCGCGGGGCTTCGACCCCGCCCACGCGGCCGATCACGAGCAGCCGTCCGGGCTTAAGGTGCTGCTGGCGAACCGCCCGCTGTTGCTGTTCGCCATCTGCTGCGCCCTGTTCCATTTGGCCAATGCAGCCATGCTGCCGCTGGTCAGCCAGAAGCTCTCGCAGATCAACCTGCAGATGGCCACACCGCTGACCTCGGCGTGTATTGTCGCCGCACAATTGGTGATGGTGCCGATGGCCTGGCTGGTGGGCAGCAAGGCCGACGTGTGGGGGCGCAAACCGCTGCTGCTGTTCGGCTTCATGATTCTGCCGCTGCGTGGTGTGCTCTATACCCTGTCCAGCGATCCCTATTGGCTGGTGGCTGTGCAAATGCTCGACGGTATCGGCGCGGGGATTTTCGGCGCGCTGTTCCCGGTGATCGTCAAGGACCTGACCCAGGGCACCGGGCGTTTCAACGTCAGCCTGGGCGCGCTGTCCACGGTATTTGGCCTGGGCGCGGCACTGAGCAGCAGCTTGGCCGGGTTCGTGGTGCAACAGGCGGGCTACAACGCAGCATTCCTCACCCTGGCCGGTGTGGCTTTCGTCGCGTTGGCGCTGTTATGGCTGGCGATGCCGGAGACGCTGGCGAAGCCCATCTTCGCGCCCCACGCATCTGCCGCCTGATATAAGCGATACTGTGCGCCGAACCCAAACAGCAAATGGAGTTGCCCCTATGAAGAAAAACATCCTGTATCCGCTATTGCTTCTGCTTGCAGGATGCAGCACGGGGCCCTATCTGCATCCGGAGTCGACGGTGGGCAGCAACGCCCTGCTTTCGCGCACCTGCCCCGGCCCGAAAGCGGCGATGAGCTATGCCCCGCTGTCAGAAGCACTCAACTGGGTTCATGTGCTGGTCTATGTGGCGCCACCCGGCACCTCCAGTTGGCCGGGCAACCAGCGCTCAACCGCAGCTGAACTGCGCCTGTTCGGGCGGCTCTACCCATCTAATACCTCGGTGCAGCGCACAGCAGCCGTCAAACAACCCGCCCCGGCGCTTTGGGTCAGCGCGGCATCGCCCGTTGTCACGGTCACGCTGGCTAATGGGCAAAGTTATCCTGTCACCATTGAACAACTCAAAACCGGTTTCGACCCCAGGAAAACATTCCACGACGGGTTCAAAGGAACAGCGTTGGGTCAAGGCGATATGGATGATTTCACGCTCACCTTCCCGGACATATTCGTCAACGGTGAAAAAGTCCCTATGGCCCCGATTCATTTCAAGAAACGCGAAGAGCGTTATGCGCCTGTGTTTAATTGCTGACGGGCCGAGTTTCTGGCGCTCAGCCGACTCTGTTATCGTGCGTCCTTCGACCGCAATGGAAGCATCGAAGAATGAATTCATGGAAGACGCTGGCAATCGCCCTCATGGCATCGATCAGCACCAACGCTATGGCATGGTATGTGGAGAATCCGGTCGAGAGAGCGCTGAGCGCCACCACCCTGTTCCCGACCATTATCCTCGGCGGGACCACGGCATTTACGGTCTACTCGCCCTCAATAATGAAAAAAGCGAAGGATGATGCCCTTGCATTCATTGGCTCCGAGGGCGAAATTCGCGGCGCTCAGTTTGAGCAGGCATCTCTACACTACCGCTCGGACCCTCACACGCGCCCCATGACCGACATGCAGCTCGCGCAGGCGATCGCAACCACTTACTGAGCGCGGGGGGCCTCGTCGAGACTGATCTCAACGCTTCGGGAAACCTGAGTTTTCCATACCCTCCGTGCCAGTCGTAAGAGCAGATAGAAGGAGGAACTCATGGCTGTTCCAGCCTCCAAGGCAGAATTGCTTGCGGCCATTACGACGACCTTCAACACGCTGATGAGCGATCTGGCCAAGGTTGCGCCTGATCGTGCGCGTGAAGCCACACTGAAGGGTCATGTCGACGGTACCACCATGAGTCCGGCCGATCTTGTGGCCTACCTGATTGGATGGAACGAGTTGGTCCTGAAATGGCTGGACCGCGACGACCGGGGTGAACCGGTTGAGTTTCCTGAGATCGGCTTCAAATGGAACCAGCTCGGCCTGCTGGCACAGAAGTTTTATGCAGATCACAACGCACTCGAATGGCACGAACTGATTGCCCGCCTGGTAGAAGCAAAAACACGGCTCGCGGCGACGATCACGGCAAGGTCAGACGATGAACTCTATGGCAGCGCCTGGTACGGAAAATGGCCCAAGGGCCGCATGATTCAGTTCAATACTTCGTCTCCTTACGCCAATGCCCGAACGCGCATTCGTGCGTGGCTGAAGGTGCAAGGCTGAAAATGCAGCCGCGGTTGTTCGGCGCGACGCAATCAACGATCCCGCCACGCATGCGTTGAGATTCGCCAGGAAACACACGGATCGCCGGAAAAAGCGAAAGCAACGTTCTGGAAACACCTTTCATTTTCCCGCCGGCAACGAGCTCGGAGTACGTCAAGCAGGCATCCGACCTGCAAAGCAGCGTCGGCTTTATGCGGCGATCAGAACGCCTGTTGGTATGAAGTTGCCACCCAAAAATTAGGCATCTCTCTATGCGTGGTGCCGTTCAGCATCCACTGCATTACGGAAGAGAGGGACAGAACGATACAGCGCTGATCATTCCGAATGTAGTCGGCTTCATCGAGGCTTGAGCGCTTGACTGGTTTGGGCATGGGCTCGCCAAAACGATGGTTTCTTCAAACTCTCTAGGCTGTTCGCCATTACTCGCGGTATATCTTAAAATGCCCGGTTGCCGAAGAGCCGCCATGTTCATATCCATGAAGGCCTTCCATCCTTTACAAATAAGAGTGGTTAAGATGAACAGGCCTTTCATTTCGCTCTGCCCTGAAATTACTCGGGCGCATGCGCTGACATTAATGAATTGGTTAGAGGATGAGCGCGTCACCTGCTACCTGAGCGATTCGCGTCATGTCTCCCGTTCCATCGAGCAAGCCATTGATCGAACTCAGTTGCCGATCCTGACCCATCTATTCAACCGGGGCGGCAGATTCTTTATGGCCTATGACCGGCATGACGCCCCGGTGGGCTTTGTCCGTCTGGTCAAGACCGGCTCAAATTGCGAGATAGTCCTGGTCATCGGAGACAGCGACAAATGGGGCCGAAACCTAGGCGCCCGCACGATCCGCGAAGGCATGAAACTGGCTTTCCTCGACATGCGGGCCGAGAAGCTCATCGCCAAGATTCACCCGGACAATTCGCGCTCGCTAAAAGCCTTTTTGCGCAGCGGCTTTATGCTTGAGAGCGAAACGCCGACATTGAAATCATTGTCCATGACGGAGGAACGCTATCTCCAGTTCTTACGCGAAGGAGCCGGTGGCGACTCCAGTAGGATCTACATCACTGAAATCGACAAAGCCAGGCTCTACGGTCTAATCGCGTTAGAGCAAGGCTCGGCGGTTGTTGAGCTCGAACATGAGCTTGAACGAGCCATTGTCGTCAAGCCGCAGCAGGTGGCGTGCAATGTCATCACGATGAACTCTAGGGCTTTGCTGCAACTGGACGACGAAGAGCTCGAAGTGGCGTTGGTCTACCCTGAAGACGCGGACAGCAATGCAGGGAAGCATTCCGTGTCTTCTGATATAGGCGCCGCCATCCTTGGCTATCAGGAGGGAGATGCCATCGACTGGCGAATTTCTGATCGGACCCGCCGGATTGAGATCAAGAAAGTGCTTTACCAGCCGGAGGCTGCGGGCGATTTCCACCTATAACTGCGCCTTTGGCTCAGTACTCATCCATCAGACGCCGAAAGGCGTGATGCCCAAACGCACATACATTTTCGGCAGCAAGAATCGGAGTGCGAGCACATTTCGAAGATTCTTACGATGAGACTCCAAACTTAGAGAAGTCCACCATGGCTTCCGTATAGCTGGCCTTTTCCCCTTAACCACTCCAATAAATTCTTGGATTGCGCGGCATTAGCTATGCAATTCTCGAGTCATTTTTGAGTTAACGAACAGCGCTGAAGGCAGCCCATGAAATTATCCGATTATGTTCGACTACTTGCTCTGGCGGCGATCTGGGGCGCCAGCTTCCTCTTCATGCGCATCTCGGCTCCTGTTTTGGGCGCATTGCCGACTGCATTTTTTCGCGTGTTGTTGGGTGCTATTGGCTTGGCCGTCATTCTTGCCATTTTAAAAACCAAAGTCGACTTCAAAGGCAAGCTGCAGCAGATCATGGTATTGGGCGTTATCAATTCGGGCCTCCCATTTTTGATGTATAGCGTGGCGGCACTGCTGTTACCTGCCGGCTATTCAGCAATTTTCAATGCGACCACACCGATGATGGGCGTCTTGATCGGTTGGATGTGTTTCAGCGATTCGTTGACACTGAAAAAAGGTGTCGGCGTTTTGATCGGGCTTATGGGCATTACGTTGCTGACCAGCACCGGCCCCGTCACACTTTCAATGAACGTGGTCATGGGCGCGTTGGCATGTTTAGTCGCCACCAGTTGCTATGGTGCAGCAGGATTTCTGACTAAACGATGGGTAGCTGACAAGGGTGGGCTTGACGCGAAACTCGTAGCTTTTGGTAGTCAGATTGGCGCGACGCTGTTTCTCGTTCCGTTTTTCGGAATCTCAACCGCAATAAACCCACCGGCGAGCTGGGGTAACCCAGAGGTATGGATAGCACTGGTTGCGCTGGGTTTCATCTGCACTGCGTGTGCGTACATTCTGTACTTCCGCTTGATCGCGGATATCGGGCCGGTGCGTTCGCTGACCGTAACCTTCCTAATCCCTCCCTTCGGCGTGCTGTGGGGTGTGATGTTCCTTGATGAACATCTTTCGGCCGCGCATTTGTACGGCGGCGGGCTCATCTGTTTAGCTGTGTGGTTCGTTCTCAGCAAGAGCAAGCCGAAGCAAGAACCCTCACCAGCTTCGGATTGATCCAACAACAGGCGGTGAATCTCTTCGCTCTGCTCTGTGACGCGCTCGGTGAGCTGGCCAACCTGACTGGTGAGGGCTTCGATTTTTCCTTCCATGCGGCCTACTGCGGCGGCAAGGTCGTTGCGTTCCTCGGCGAACTGATCGGCGCGGGACTCAGCCTCTTTACTGGCAGCGCGTTCCTGGTTCAGCAGTCCGTTCAGGCGCTTCAACGTGCCGATATCGGCGCTGTCCATGGCTCGGTCGGTCGCGTCCTTCGAAAGGAACCGGCAAAGAAAAGCGTCTGCATATGCAGACGCTAGAAACAGGTGCAAATGCCGTCGTACTCGTAGCAATAGAATGCGTAGCAGCGATGAACGGGCTGCTGCTCAGTTTGCTGCCGATAGAATGGGATCATGAAGAGGTATCAGTATGATTCTGCGCAAACTCAATATCGCCCCACGCTCCGCACTTAGCTTTGGTTTTTTTTGCTCGATGATTATTGGGTTGGGAGTGGTAGCTCTCATCCAGGCATCAAGCTTGAACGACGCTGAAAAGTTTGTAGAAAACAACGTGGTGCCCAGCATTTCGATACTCGCCAAGATGGACCGCGAGTTTTTAAGCATTCGAAATAATAATTCGAGATTGCGCAACCCTATTGAGCCTGCCGAGCGCAGAGCTCAAGCGCTTGTAGAGGTCCAAACATCGCGCGGAAGTTTTAAGGATCTTATTCAGAAACTCCAACCGCTCATCGTAACGGCTAAGGGCAAACAGCTTATCGGGGAATTGGCGAAAGATTACAGCACGTATGAGGTCGTTCAGGAGCAATATTTGGCCCTTACAGGTGCCGGAAAATTCGAGGATGCAGTCAAGCTGTCCAGCGAGGTAATGAAGTTTGAGGCGGATGGCGTAAACACCGTTCTTCAGAACCTGACCGAACTCAATAACAATAAAGCAATGAATGCTGGCAAAGATGCAACGCGTATTTATGAACAAAGCAAACTGATCGTCGGCGGTTTCATTTTGGTGAGTACGCTGGCTGCGATCGTCCTTGCTTTCATGTACACCCGAAGCCTCACCACCCCGGTGAATCGGTCATTGGCCATCGCTGAGCGGATTGCGAAAAACGACCTTAGCGAAGTGATCGATGTGCAAGGCACCGACGAAGTAGCGCGGCTGATGCAGGCGTTGAAAGCGATGCAGGCCAACTTGCGAACCACGCTTCTGTCGATATCCGACTCATCCAGCCAGCTGGCATCAACATCCGAGGAAATGCATGCCGTAACTGAAAACGCGAATACCGGCATGCAGCAACAGAGCCACGAGGTGGAAATGGCCGCTACGGCTGTTACCGAGATGAGCGCTGCAGTTGAAGAAGTCGCCCGAAATGCCTCTGCGGCATCTGAGGCCGCTACACGCTCCAATTCGGCGGCTGTAGCCGGCCGCGCACGGGTGGATGAAACCGTCGAAGCGATTAGCCTGATGGTCTCAAGCGTGGGAGACGCATCCAATGAGGTTCAAGGACTCGCGGTGATGGCTACCGACATCAGTAAGGTTCTGGACGTCATCAGGGCCATCGCCGAACAGACTAATTTGCTTGCACTCAACGCTGCAATCGAAGCAGCCCGGGCAGGAGAAGCAGGCCGCGGATTCGCTGTGGTAGCCGATGAAGTCCGAGCGCTCGCGCATAGAACGCAAACTTCAACCAGCGAGATCGAACAGATGATCACGTCCATTCAGAAAGGCACTGGAGCCGCCGTTTCTGCAATGAGCAATACCAACATCCAAGCACAAAAAACACTCGACACAGCGCGTGGTGCTGGCTCGGCATTGGTGGAAATTACCGAAACCATTGACGACATCACGGAACGCAACGTGCTGATTGCCACAGCATCCGAGGAGCAAGCTCAAGTAGCCCGGGAAGTGGATCGAAGCCTGGTCAGTATCCGCGATTTGTCGAGCCAGGCCTCTGAAGGATCAAACCAGACCGCGTTAGCCAGTTCGGAACTGTCGAAGTTGGCGGCTGAACTGAACCGAATGGTTAACCAATTTCGCCTATAGCTAATCGGACACAAAAAGCCCCGCCGATGGCCGGGCTCTGTGTTTTAACTTGTAACCGCTGAAGACTACTTAGCGCCGCCGTTGCTGCGATCATTCTGAGCGTCCTGATCCGATCCTGGGTTTCCAGGCGGCGGATTCCAATCCTCTGGACTCTCACCAGTACCCTGCTTGGGCTCGGACCCAGCTTGCTCAAGACCGGAGTCATGACCTTCGCCCGTCTCAGGCACTTCCTCTTTTGGTCCCGGATATGCCGCTGCAGGACCATTATTGTCATCCACCATAAATCATCTCCTGTCTGTAGCGCGGGGTTGCGCATATAACTGGGAGGGATTAATTAGACAGAAAGTGCTTCTGCCTCGACGAGCGGACGAAAAAAAACCGTCCAGTGACGAGGCTCTCTAATATCAATCCCTTATGCGCAAGATTGACAGGATGGATAAATCTTTCTCTCACTTTCTCACTCGTTGCAACGGCTTTTTGCTACGCCGCGCAACCTTCGATTAATCCCTCTGCGTCGAGCAGTTCCTGAGCGGCAGTGAGCGCCTCGTTCACTTGGTCATCCAATGTCTTGCGGATCCCTGAGCGCCACCAGTACCGGGTCGACTCCGGCTTGCCATCATTATCCCAATTGGTGATGTCGTAACAGGCAGCCGGCAGCACCGCAGCGGAGCGCTTGCCCTCGGCACCGGCAACCTGAGGAATGGCCCAGGTCAGGACGGCACGGCGAACAGAACAGCGCCAATCACGCGCTGCTTGACGATCAGCTTGAACCAGGCGGAATTCCGTCCTTGTTGAAGTCCTTCAAGCGTTCGCGCTCTTCCTCGGTGGAGTGCGCCGGGGTTTCCTGCTCGGGCTCTTTCTTCTTTTCCTTAGTCATCGCTATGTCCTCTGGGTGGTAGCTGTTTCGGCACCTGATGGAATCAGCAGTTCAAATCAATCTACTCCACCGCCGGGCATGGCCCGGCAAGGACTCCTCATGCCTACAGAAAACCACATCGCCGCGCCGCTAAAGGTCGAGCGCTCGACAGTCACAAAACTGGTCATCACCGGCGCGCCATTGCTTCGGCTGGGCTTCATCAATCTTAAAACGCGACAGGATATGCGGCAGCAAACCGCAGGGGCATATGTTGCCTCCTTGATGTAGCCCTTTCCCCTCTGAATAAGCCTGCCGGAAACCGGTGGGCTACTCTCCGCCACCCCGCGCGGCCAGGACCACACATGTCAGCAGCAGAACAACTCAACGACGGATCGATCCGCATCCGGTTTATGTGGAACGGCAGTCGGCGCAGTGAAACGCTCCCCTACCCAAGCGCAACAAAAAGGAGGTTGACCCCTTCACGCTGGAATAAGCAGACCAGATAGCGAAGATGTACGAGCACGATCACTTGCCCAATACGATTTATTGAGCGCTTCGTTTTGTTGAATGATAGCCCCCTGCAAGCCCTCTATTCGCCAGGGAAATAAGCTGAGCGCCGGAAAAAAAGCAAAGGTCAGGTGCTGGAAACACCTTCCATTTTCCCGCCGCCAACGAGCTCGGAGTACGTCAAGCAGGCATCCGAGCTGCACCAGCAATGGCTTGCCACATTCAGAGCGCTGAATATCCCTCGTCGGCCGCCATACAACTGTCGCCTCACATATGCGACAATGCGCGCCAAATTCCAACACACATCCCCCATTTTTTGCTCAGCGACCGGGTTTCGCGCCTTGATGTCGCTGTTGATGCATGCCTGAAGGCTCCTGCCGCCACGCTCGCAACCCATTGATAGGTAAAGTAATTGATCTCCACAGCTAACATCACCATGCGGTATGAAACGCATTCTGATGATTACTGTTGATCAGTGTTTACTGAGCCAAGTCGTCATAAGTAATCAGTAATAAAGCACCGAAATGCACCCGTTGGTCCCAAGACTGGTCCCAACGGGCAAATTTCAGCCCATGCCGAAACTGCATAACCCCTCTCGCGGCGTCCTGCCGACCTAAATCAAATCCAAGATTAAGACCCTGCTAAGCTGTTCACTCCAAGGAGGAAACAGACATGCCGAATACAGACCTACTCCCTTCCCTACTCTCCAAGCTCTATGAAAATCAGCTTGCTCTCGAGGCATCCATCATGGAGTTATCGAACTGGGTTGAGCAGCGCGGCTCCGCCGATGTGGCTGAGAATATCCGGGGCGCTCTGCACACCATCGACGAGAACGAAGACTTCATAAAGCTCACCCTGGCAGTGCTCATGGCGCCGGATTAAATCCTACAGCTCGTAGCCTCAAATCGCACAATCGGCAAACCTCGATTGCTGTGTGCACATACAGCATTTGAGCACGCTACCATGAACATCGATGAAGACACGTACAACTACCCATTGAGCGACGCCGAGGCGCAATTGATTCTGCTCGGCTTGCCTCACCACTGCCGCGATTGACGCCCAACAAAAAGCCGCGACAGGGCGCGGCTTGATGTGCGCTTTTCGATCCTACCTTAGAACTTCCAACTGACAGACGCAGTGAAGTTACGCGGGTCGCCATAGTTGCTCTGGCCATACCGCACAGCTTGCAGGTACTTCTGGTTGGTAAGGTTGTCGAGGTTGAACTGGGTGCTCCAGTGTGGGTCGATATCATAGTGCGCCATAATGCCCACTAGTGCGTAACCACTCTGGTTCGCGGCTGGAGTATCGTCGTTCTGGATCTCGCTTTGCCATTTAACCGTGCCGCCGACCTTGACCTTCGGTGCCATCGGCAGTTTGTAGCTCATGGAGGAGGTCAAGGCATGGCGCGGGATGAACTTGCGTCCACGGTCGTTATCCGCATCCGTGATGTACACGTAGGTGTAACCGCCACTGACTTGCAGGCCCGGAGCCAGCTCACCAGAGGCTTCCAGTTCTATACCGTTGCTCTTGTAGGACATGCCCTCATACAAGTAACCACCTAGGCTGGCGTCGTATCCGGAGTATGTGGCGACATTGTCCTGCTTGGTATGGAACACAGCGGCCGAGACGTCCAGCTTGTTGTCCAGCAGATGGCCTTTAATCCCGGCCTCGTAGCTCTTGCCTTCCAGCGGGTCGAGCACCTTGCCCTGAGGGTCTAGGTAGTACTGCGGATTGAATATCTCGGTATAGCTGGCATACAGCGAGTACTGCGGCGTCAGATCGTAGACCAGGCCAGCATAAGGCGTAACCTTGCCGTGGACGCGCACATTCCGGCCTGAACCGTAGTTTTCGCCATCGCTGTCAGCACTGAGCATGCGCCCCCCGGTGATAAAGTGGAGATCGTCGGTGAGGCTGAAGCGCGCCCCGGCATACACACTCTTCTGCCGGTCGGTATAGCTGGAGGTATCGGCAGCGTTGGCGATATCGTAAGTAGTGGGCTTGGCAATGGAGCCACTGAGCGCATCCTGCAACGATACCGAGGTGTAGTACGACGACGTGCCGTATAACGAGGATTCGTTGTTGCGCGAGCGGGCCACGTTGGCGCCCACCGTCAACTGATGTTCACGTCCGCCCAGGGAAAAGGGGCCGCTGAAAGACAGATCGCCGTCTAGTTCACGGTTCTTGTCCTTGTACTTGGATGCTAGGCCGGTGTAGCCGGTGGAAGAAGTGCTGTCAGCGTAGATGTAGAACATCTCGGCGTCTTCCCGGTGCTCCATGGCGGTTAGGGTCAGGCGCGACTTCCAGTCGTTGGCGAAACTGTGCTCCCACTCCGCGAAAGCGCGAGTGGTGTGAACATCCCAATACACCCAAGGCTGGGCGATATTGGCGCTGGTGCTGCTGTAATGCAGCGACTTGCCACTGGCGTCGGTCAGCGGCAACGCGCCCCAACTGGCACCGTTGGCATTACTTTTCTGGTCTTCGTAACCAACGGTCAAGGTGTCGCTTTCGGTCAGATCGAATGCCAGCATGCCGCTGAAAATGTTCTTTTCCCGGGAATAACGATCCAAGTAGGAGTTACCCACCTCGTTGGCATAAATCAATCGCCCGCGAACATTACCCGTTTCGGTCAACGGGCCCGACAAGTCGATATCGACCCGGCGCTTGTCCCAGGAACCAGCGCTCAGATCAATCTTGGCCTGAGCCTCATAAGTCGGACGCTTGCGCACGAAATTGACCGTTGCCGAGGGGTTGCCGCTGCCTGTCATCAGGCCATTGGCTCCGTGCAGAATATCCACCTGCTCATAGGTAGCCATGTCGACATCGCCCACCAGCAGCCCGCCGGTCATCTGCATGCCTACGCCGTCATACTGGAAATTGGTGATATCGAAGCCCCGGGCCGTGAAGTAGGTGCGGTCAGTTTCTACTTTCTGGACGTTCACACCCGGCGTGCTGTCCAGCACATCGCGGACACTGTTGAGTTTGAAATCGTCCATTTGCTCACGCTTGATACTGGTCACGCTTTGCGGGGTTTCCTGGGCCGTGAGATTCAACCGCGTGGTGCTGCTGTCGGGCTTGGCCTGATAACCCGGCGGCGCACTTTCCTGATCTTCGACAGTAGCGCTGATGTTCGTGGAAGGCAGATTCAGAGTGCTGTCATCCGCAAAGGCACTGTTAAGAATACCCAAGGCAATCAGCGTGAGTGCTGACGTGGGCAAGGAGGATATTTTGCGCATGAATGGCTGAAACTCCAAAAAGCTAAAATGCAAATGATGTTTATTTACAAGTTTCACATGTAGAGATAACGAAAATCAATTGCATTTATGTATCGGCTTTGTAGCGAGCAGGATGAAGCCCCTGCCCTCATCTAGTAATGACCCTAACGTAAGCTTGGCAGGCCCGCAGCGCGATCAGTCCTTGGTCGCCGGTGTCAGTGATGGCGATAATTCTTTGAGCATGCGCTGGGTCAAGTTGGGCTCGACGGGCTGCATGAACCACGCCGCCGGTGCTGGTGGTGGCAGGCACGTTGCAGCCACTGGCTGGATCCTCGGCAAGGAGGACTGACAGCCGGACATCAGCAGTAGCAAGCTGGTCACGCAGGCGAGCCTGGTTGCGCTGGGCATCGAATAATTCCTTGGTGTGTTGTTGGTCCTGGCCGGAGAGCTTCTGCTCAAGGGTAAGGCGTCTCTCTTGCTCGGCACGGACCTGGGCAGAGGCGGCATTGCTGATCGCCGCCATGTCATCCTTTTGCAGCCCTGCCTGCTCGGCGAGCTTCTTGCCCATCCGCCAGTCCTGCACCTGCCAGGTGCCGGCGGCGCTGACGGCCATCGCCAGCAGGATCGCGGCCAGGATCTGCCCGAGCGTCACGACATCACCCCGCCCGCCAGCCGGTACTGCTTCAGCAAATCCTCCAGGCGGTGTTCGCGCTGCCCGTAGCCCGCGCCGGGCAGGCTGGCCCAGATGTTCCGGCACTTGGCGATAGCCGTTTCGATCCGCCCGGCCACCACGTCAGGCAAAGCCCGGCACTCGCGGATGTGCTGCAGCGCCAGAAGATCTTGGCTGATAGGGCCGAAGTCCGGCAGCTTGAGCAGCGCTTTGTAGTGCGGCCAGTCCTTCAGCATCTGCTGATAGCGGCCGGAAGCGTTGGACGTCAGCCCCTTGCTGTTGATGACCTTCGACGCGCGCCCCTTGGCGAACGGGTGATCTGTGAAGTCCTTGAAGACCTCTGGCTTACGATCGGCGCCGGTCACAATCACGTCGTAGCCATCCATGGCAGTGGCCGGAGATGTGCTGGTGCCCTCGCTCCAGGCGAGCATGTCGAGGAACGCCAACGCGTTACGGCCGCCGGCGAGTGATTCGGAAAGTCGTGCCATTGCTTTTCTCCAGGCAAAAATAAACCCGCTCATGGCGGGTGGTGGTGTTCGGTATCGAATCAGGTGGGCGCTATAGGACGCTTGCTGCTGTCGGGGAAGTCAGGGTTTGTGTCGGTCCACTTGCGCAGGGCCAGCCAGTATTTCTGCCACTGCTGAGCGGTGCCGGGGATGTCTTCCACGCCGTACTCGATGGCGGTAACGTTCTGCTGGGCGAAAGGCATCTGTTCTTCGCGCCACTGGTTTTCTATTTCTATCAAACCCGCTTTGCTCTCGGACCATCCGGGGAACAACCAAACTTGATCCCCGGATACAGGGGGGGGCTCAACAGCGATGCCATCTTCGGGAGCTTCGCCATCCGTCGCATATAGGTAGACCCCTTCCGCGTTAACGTAATACTTCATCATGACATTACCCTCGCTATAATCTGGCTGTTAGCCGGGGTCATGACTACCGCACCCGTTGAACTTTGCAAAAGACCCATTTGATTTGAAAACCGGATGGTTAGTGTGGTTGCTGTCATACCAATAATCTGACAACCCCAGTAAGCACCGCCATTTACATAAAACGGTACTTTTACCCTTGTCCCTACCGGATATCCCGACAGCGCCGCCGTAAGCACCGCCTCGAATTCTACAACCCTTGGTTGACCAAGACTGTGTGTGAATACAAGGTCACTGTTAATCACCCAACTTGTTTGCTGGCTTTCAAAGTATTTCGTGATTACTGAACCTTTGGCATCTAGGGCTGACTTCAAATCTGTCTGGTCTGCAAGAGTACCAGTGATGCCTCCCCAAGAAACTGTGGTGTTCACTGGCAACCAAGTACCAAGGCTTGAGAGAAATCTTGTAGCACCCGCACTTGGAGCTGGTACCAGCCCCCTTGTTCCAGCTCCACCAGTTCCAGCTCCACCAAAGTTTGGAAGACCTGATTGGGAACCAGTACCACCCTGTGCTACAGAGAGTGGAGTAGTCAGACCGGATAAAGAGGTAATATCACTATTAGCACCAGAGTTTGCTTTGTTTGCAACAGATGCAGCACTATCGGCAGCCTGTGTAGCACTGTTAGCCGCAGCAGTAGCACTATTTGCAGCATTAGTTCTGCTTGTAGCGGAGTTTGTTTCTGATGTTTTTGAATTAGTCTCTGAGACCTTCGCTGCATTTTCACTAGCTTTCGCCGCCACCTTACTAGAATTTGCACTAGTGGCTGAAGATGCAGCATTTGTTGCGCTAGTATCTGAGGCTGCTGCACTACCCTGGGAGGCAGTTGCAGCGTCTGCTGCTAGTTTAACTTGGGCGGAAACGTCTGTACCTACCTGTCCAATAACCTGTGTTGCGGCTCGCAAAGCATCAGCCGAGTCCTTGACGTAACCCTGCATCGGCGCAAGCGAGTAACCGCCAGCTGCGAGAGTGGCACCCTGGTAATTCGGAGCGATCGACAATGCCGTGTCGCTGGCAATGTTGGTGACTTCGTACCATCCACCGTCAGGCCCGCGGAATGCATCGCCGACGCAGGAGTTCGCAATGAAGGATGTCCCCGTGCCGATCACAGCATTGCCGCCCGCCGTTACAGAAACTGTTCCCGTTTTGTACCAGCCCATATAATCCCCCTACGAAATTGGTTTGGCCCAGACAACTGGGGTATATAAGGTGGTCTGAATATCGACACCAACAACTTGAATAACGAGTCTGTTATTTGCGTAATCCCATACCGCATACATGTTTCCTTGTCGAGACGTACCGCCTGCAACATCCATCGCAATATTATTCAGAAGCATATAGTCGCCCGTATTAAGTGGGGTATAGGCCGTCCAGCTCAATCTATAAACACCCTGATCAGTCTGCACAGCCCCGAGATAACTCCAGCCGGTAATCGTCCTCGTGAATTGCGCAGCCGGTGTTCCGCTATCAAAAAGCAACTTTGATGAAGCATCCCAAATTCTGAAACCGAAATTAGCTGTAGGCACCGATTTAAACGCACTCGCAAACCAAGATCCTGAAGTCCCTGTCCCGGAGATTCCCTTGAAGGAAAATCCCGTCCAATTACCGGATGCTCCATTGATCATACAAAAGGAAAGTGTGTTCGATTGGTTAAGTCTTACAAACACAAGGGGAGGTTCTTCGGAGGTAATGGCCTTCGCAAAAGGAACAAACACTCCAGAACCATTACCGCTCCAAGTGCCTCTATCTAGTGTCACGAGTCGTGAGAATTCCGAATCCAGTACGACAACGTCATTATTATTTGAAAATTCAACGCCAAATGACATTACCTGTACCTCATGACTAGGAGCCTCTGTGGACTTAATCCAATGGGGCCAGTATTCGTACCAGGAAATCCGTAATACACCGTGACCCCGCCATTTGAAACTAGCGGCGTATATTGAATTGCATAGTTACTCTGTGCAGTAGTGTCGTACGCAGCGATAGGAACGCAGACAGCTGAGTGAGTGGCTGGCGAAACTCCGGCAATGGCGATGAACCTGCTCCTGCCCTGCCCGCCGCCGGACTGAACGATTTCCGAGTAAACAATCCGAACGGTGAACGAGTTTTCATCAAGCTCAAGGAGGCCGGTCGGCCCCCAAACTCTTACCCCGTAGCTCATGCGGAAAGGTCTCCCCACTGGTAGCGCTTGGCTCCGTTCTCGTCGAAGACCTTGCCGCCGCGATTGTTGATCGTTTGGCGACCGCCAACGCCGACGGTGCTGTTCAATTCAAACTCGCCTGTCACAAAGTTGATCATCAGCCCGGTTTTCCCAGGCACATAGTTCGCCGACTGAATGCTCTGGGTAAGCTTTGCCACGCCAATAGAAGCGTCCTGGATGAAGGCCGAGTTCATGAACACCTGGCCGCCCTGCACTGCGAACGGGATGCTTACAGCTCCGCCAGCAATGGTGTTGACCAGGGCGAATCTGTCAGCGCTGACCAGAAACTGGCTTTGCAGAACCCCTTCAACGTTCTCGATTCCGAGGCCGACACCTGCGTACACGTACTGCCCGTTTTGATTGAGCTGCATCTTCACGGACCACATGGTGGAGAGCTTGCCGTCGGTGTCGACCTGAGCCTGGCTCACGGTTTGAACCGCCGCTGAGGTCTCGCCGAGCTCTACGCCGATCTGCTGGATGGCCTGGGCCGTCGCTTGCCGATCCGTGACCACTACGCTTTCCAGATCGGTCACAGTACCCGCGACTTCGCCCACCGACGCGGTGAGTTCGGTCTGGCGCTGCACCATGGCTTCGTTCTGCGAGGCGCGCGTCTTCACTTCCTGCGCGAAACTCGCCGAGGCGTTGTAGCCCTGGAGCGCATCCGCCAGATCGCCCTCTCCGGAGTCATCCCGATAGGCCGAACGCAACGCCTGAAGACTCGACGCCTGGGCCGTGACCACACCGTCCAACTCGGTGATGCTGGTAGTGTTGATCTCCACCTGCTGCGCCAGGCCGTTGGCGGTAACCAGCACCTGACCCACGTCTATCCAGTAACCGACGTTAGGCGGCGCAGTGTTGACGGGCACCGGGCCGGTGGCCTGGTAGATCCTCTTGCCCACCACCACCAGGTCACCCTCGATATAGGTTTGTTCAGGGTCATAGGCCGACAGCCCGTCGAGCGCATCAATCTGCGCCTGCAGACCCGGTATCTTGTCGATTTCGTCGACGATGTCCTGGCCAAGCTCTGTGCGGCCGATCTGTCCGGCGATCAACTCCAGCACCGGCGCCGCATCCGCGCTGGCCTGGCCCATCACGCCATTACCGACCGGATAGAACGGACCGACGTTGCCAGTGCGATCCACCAGGCGCGCCCAGAAGAAGAACTGCGCGCCCGCCTGGAGCGCCTGCATGCTGTAATCCGCCTGGGGGTGCGCCAGGTCGGCCAGTTTGGTCGCCGCCGACAAGTCATTGGCCTGGCCATACCACAGCTCGGTGCGCTGGGTGTCCTCGGCGCCAGCAGGGAAACCCCAGTGAATACCGATGCCGAACAGTTCGCTGGTGGTGGTCAGGAACGACACCGCCGGCGGCAAGCCGACCTTCCCTTCCAGGTTGGTCAGGTTGGAGCTCTTCCAGACCGAAGATATCTCGAAGGCGCTCACCGACCGCACCCGCGCCAGGTAGGCGCCCGAGTAAATGCCGGTGACGTCAACGCTCGTCGCGCCCGTGCGCTGCAGCTTGATCCAGTTGCCGCTGTCCTTGCGCCACTCCACGTCATAGGCGACAGCACCAGCTACGGCCGGCCACGAGATATTCATGGTGCTGATCGCAATACCCTGATTTACGGCGTAGCTCGATGTGAGCGTGACGCTTGCCGGCGCCGGAACGACAGTGATCGGCACAACGCTGATTGGGCGCTCTTCCAGGCGGGCGCCTGTGTCGATGTGATCGAACTTGCTCGGATCGTACTGCACCGCCGAGATTTCGAAGACGCCGGGCTCTGGCCGCGCCACGCTGACCACGCGATAAAGCGGGATGGCCAGGTCGTCAGCATCCAGTGCCCACACCAACTCAGGCTCGGGCGCAACAGAGTAGGCGACCGTAACGGTGACCTGCCGGCCGCTGACGAACTGCACGGTGCGCCCCTCGCACTTGCCGTCAGGCAGGTTGAGGATCAGACGGTCGCCGGGCTTGGCCTGGGTGTCGCGGTCCAGGGTGATGACCTTGCCATTCACTGCGGAGATACGCCCACCCACGGGGCGACCCGCCAGCAATTCGTCCGCGATCGGGATCACGTAGCCCGGGAGCGGAATGCGCCCATCGAGGCCGACCTTGAAAGTGACGGCGCGGTCCTTGGAGTTGGTGAGCAGTGCCCACTTACCGCGGCGCTGGGCCTCGGATTCGCGGGTGCAGCCGATTGCGCTGATCTCCAGCGGGTTGTCGCCATAGCGCCGCTGCAGCTTGGCATCGGTCACCGCCGTGACATCGGTGTCGTAGTTGTTCAGCGGGTTGTCATAGCTGATCAGCGCCCGCGTGTAGCGGGTGCGCTCCGACGCACTGGAGTAAGTGAACTTGCCGTCGATGACGTTCGCCCGGGTGTAGGCGAAGTCGAAGTCGGTAGCGCGCGGCATATCCGCGAGGGTGAACACCTGTCCCTGGGCCCAGTAAGTCATACCCCTGTAGATCGTGGAGATGTCGCGCAGCAGCGACCAGGCGTCAGCCTTGCTCTGCAGGTTCAAGTTGCAGATGAAGCGCGGCTCCTGTCCACCCTTCCCGTTCGGCACCAGTTGGTCGCAATACTGCGAGATGCGGTACAGCTCCCACTTGTCCACCATCCACGGCTTGATGCGGCGGCCAAGGCCGAAGCGGTCTGCTGTGGTGATGTCATAGGTCATCCAAACCGCGTTGTCGGTCCAGGCCTGCTTGAACGTGCCGTCCCAGACACCTGGGTAAGTACGCGACACCGGATCGTAATTGCTCGGCACCTGCATCTTCTTCAGCTTGGTCTCGACCGTTACGGCCGGGATGCTGCGGAACTGCTCAGCGGAGAACTCGATGTAGAGCAGCGCAGTATTTGGGTAGCGGATCTTCGCGTCGATCACCTCTGTGAAGCCGGCGATCTGCATGGTGTCGGAGATTTTGTTGTTGCTCTGGTTGACGGTCAGGCGCGTGATTTTCATCAACCAGCCGGTGGTCGCCTTTGGAAGATCAATACGGCGTGTCCGCTCGTACAGGCTGGTGGTCTTGCCGTCGACAGCCTCGCTCAGCACCTGCTGATAGGCACCGCCATCGGTTGCCAGCTCAACCTTGTATTCGATCCGGTAGCCATTGACGTTTCCGCCAGAGTCCACGGACTGAAGCGCGGGCCACGCAAAACGAACGCGCACAGCGGAGAGCTGGGTATTGCTGATGGCCCGCACCCACGGCGTCCCGCTGCGTAGCTCGGTACTGATGGTGGTCTCGTTCTCGACCGAAGGGATGCCCTGGATATAGCTCTGATCCACGGCCCCGGTGCGCCACTCCCACTTCACGTTCGGGAAGTTCATGTTGCCCTGGGGGTCTTGAAGCGGCGTGTTGTCGAGGTAGATGTCTTTGGCCGTGGGCGTGCCTTCAAACTCTCCCTCCCCTACAGCGATCAGCATCTTGGCGATCGCGACAGAGCGCAGACTATCCGGCGCTTCGGTTGGCGTTTTTGGCTTATCGGAGCCGCCCTTAGCGCCGTAGATGTCGAGCTTCTGTGCTGCGCCCATGTTTTTCTCCAGGCAATAAAAAACCGGCTCATGGCCGGCTGTAGTGCTTCGGGTTTCGTTACATCTGATCTTCTGCGTAGATCGCGGCGCTGATGATCGCTCCGCCGACCCGGCGCTTGCCGTAGCAAAGCGGGACCGGGTTACCCGATGCAGTGGTGTTCTTGGCGCTGCCGAAGGCGTAGCCGGGCGTGTTCTCGGGTGCCGCGCTGGTCTTCAGGCCGCTGGCTTGAGGGCTCAGCATCTGGATAACACCGCCGGCGACAAGACCAATGCCCGCTCCTATGAGCGGAGTACCGAAAGGCGTTGCAGAGAAAACAACACCCACAACAATCAAGATCGCACCGACGATGGTTTGAAGAATACCGCCGCGCTTGCTGCCTACGACCACGGGCGCAATGCGGATGTCTCCGGAACCGTTGTAGCTCAGTTCCTTCTCCCCGATATTGCGCTTATCGCGAAACACCGCGAATTCAAGGCCGCGAGACTTGGCATTCGAAAGAAATCGCTCGAATCCAGGGATCTGCACGCATAGTGCTTTGATCGCCTCCGCCGGCGATTTCACCGCGAGCCTGAAGGACTTTCCGAACTGTCGGAGCTGCCCGTGCAGGCGAATCGTCGTCATGGGTTGGTAGTTGATCGCTGATGCCTGCATCACTTTCTCCGGGCAATAAAAAACCGCCCGGAGGCGGCTTCAAGGTTTTCTTGATTCAGTTGTAATCGACATAAGGCCCTATGTAGAACCCAGCCATGTCGCCGCTGATACGGTACAGGCTTTCCTTGCCTGGCTGCACCGTTGCTGCGATGGTTCGAATTGCAGCGCCCGCGCACAAGCCAGAGCCAGCCAGGCCTGCGCCGAGATTGGGCGACCCCGGCGGAAGGTAGAATGTGGCCCGCTGACCAGTTCCGATCTTTGCAGCCCTGCGGCCGTCGATATAAACAACGATGTCGCAACCAGATCCGACCGCGCCAGAGTCGCGCACCACGGTGATTTTTCCGCTCTCGCCAGCCGGTTTAGTCTGGAAGGCATATACCTCGTCAGACGGAACCGGCTTCGCATCCCGCACCGAGATCGCCGATGAGGCACACCCCGCCAGTATCACTACCGCTACCGCCGCTATCAAAATCCGCATGTCGTTCCCTCTTCGGTTTGTCTATTTGAAGCTCGTCGGAATAGTTGGCACCTCAACGACCTTGCCGTCCACCATGCGGAAAGAGACAACTCGGCTCGCTCCAGTCATACCGTTCGCGTGGCTCCAAATCCACATTTGCCCATCGGCGCGGGAAACCACCGAGTATGGAGGCCCCATGATTTGAGTCACCTGCTCCTCAGTCATCCCTATCTGAACCCTCCTGGCATCGTCATACGAAAAACTAGTGCCAGCACATCCTGAAAGCACCAGAGCCAGAAATGCGGCCGCCGCGAAACCGATAATCCTCATGATCGATCCTAATCCTGAAAGTGGCGACTGTATCACCGAGCTTCCCGGTGGCGAAGTATCAAGCGCGTTCGGTCATGCCAAGGGCCGCCGTATACGATTATCTCGGATGGCCTGCCGTACAGGTGGTGCAGCAGGAATGGGCCCGGGCCGAAAACGCCCGATTCCTCACCATGTAGCGCCGGATCAGTGCCTAGGTAGATCCCGGCATGGTTCGGGTGAACTGTCCGCCCGACGTGCATGACGACCATGTCGCCACGCTGTGGGCGGTCGACACGCACGAAACCGGCAGCCTCGTAGTTCGCCTCGTACAGGCTGGCGTTCTCCGCACTCTCCCACCAACCATCGGTGCGCTGGAATGCTTCGAACTCAAGGCCCCACTCACGTTGATACCAGTCAGCGCAGACCTGCCAACAGTCCCAGGCGCCGTGCACGAACGGCCGTTTGAGCAGCGGCGTGCTGCCCGTTGGCGTGATCGTGCGCATGTCGCCCTCGGGCCAGGACAGAATGTGCCAGGGCAGCGCCGTGGCCTCGCACATGGCCAAGTCATGCGGTGACGGCCTGCTGGTGGCGTCCGGGTGCGAGTGAACGATGCCGATCACCTCGCCCATGTCTTCCGCCGCAGCATAGTCCTCGGGATCAAGCCGGAACTCTTCGTTCGGCTCCGTGGCGATGTTCCGGCACGGGAAGTACTTTTGCTTGCGCCCGATGGCGAGCAGCAGGCCGCAACATTCTTTCGGATACTGGGCCGCCGCGTGCGCCTGGATGGCCGCAATGATGTGCTTGCGCATGTTCAGCTCCGGGCTATGAGGGAAACGGCAGGGAAGCCACCGAAGGACAGTTCGTTGTTCTCACCGAAGCGCAACTTGCACGACGACAGACAGCCTTTGCACTGATCCAGGGCGGGGTCGTCCGTTGGGTTGTCCTCGTCGTCGAACATGGCGGCGCCGGTGTAGCCGCAGTCAGGCCCCCGATAACCGTTCGTCATGGCCCAGTGGCAGAACGTGGTCATCTGCCGCCCGGGCAGGCCGTGGTTGTCGATCTCACCCGGCGAAGAAAGCTCCCAGACCACCGCCTCACCGTCCTCGCTGGTTTTCTGGTCGATGTACCAGATCTCCAGCGCCTCCTGCGTCGGGTCTGCGGTTGGGTTGCCCTCGGGGAAGTTGGCCGCATCGAGGTACTGGGCCAGAGTCTCGCGGACTGTCAGCTTGAACTTGAGCATGTCCTCGAAGGCCAGGCACAAAGCTGTAACCCGTCCATTCACGTTGCCCGCGGCGAAGGTCGGCCGAGAGGCGGCGCCGTCGCTGCTCGAGGAAATACCCTCAATCTGCACCGGCCAGGCCGCGTACTCCTGGCCCTGCCAGATAATCGACTTGGCGGGTAGTTCCTCTTCTGAGCCCTCGTAGGCCAGCAATTCCTCGGGCGTGTGCGGGATAGCGAGACCGTGGAAGCGAAGGTAATCGGAGCCGTATTCGGTACCGTCAATTTCGAACAGGCGAATCTCGCCGCCGGGCTCCAGTTTCTGGATGTCCGTGATCAGTGCCATGGGCAGTTATCTCAGGGATGAAAGGTTTGCTGGAAAGTCGCGGTGATGGCGTAGACCTGGCCTCCACGGTGCACTGGCTTGTAGCCGTTGCACTTGTAGAGGCCCAGCTCACCGAGGGGCGGCTCCCACAGGAAGCCCTTCGCCCCTTTGTGCCGGTCGAGGAACGCCATGATGTCCTTGATGCGCCCCTTCAAGCCCGTGAAGGTCACGGGCCATGATTGCGACCGGTTATTGAGGCCATCCTCGACCGACTGCTCGTAGCCATCGCCAAACTGCTTGGAGCGGACGCGCTGGGAAATATCGCCCTCCGCGCCCTTCTCTGTCGCCCAGGTGAATCGTTCGATAGCCATCATCGCCCCTTAATTGCGTTGTTGATGACGCCGCCCTGGCGCATGTCCCTGCTCCGCAGTTCCTGATACTTCTGCTCAACGAACGTCGCCAGCTCCTTGCCGAACAGGTCATAGCCGGGAGCGTCAGAGGTAGACGATGCATTGCCTTCACCGTCGATGTGCACCTCGACATTGATCTGCGTGGCACCGGTACCACCGCCGCCCATTGCCATAACCCCAAGCTTGCCGCTAGACGTCCTGGTCAGAGGCATGATCGCCTCTTCCCCAGCTTCGCCCATGACGCCGGTTTTGCCATTGGCCATCCCGAAAGCCGTGGGCTTGCTGACGATGGAGTTCGTGAACGCACTACCGTCGGCGAACATCTGCACACCGCCCGACCATGCGCCGCCCTTGGCTTGCGGAAAGTAGGTGCTGGAGTATCCGGCAGATGATGCCCCGAGGTTTGACGACGTGGCACCGGCAGACCCGGCAGCCAAACCATTGCCTCCACCAGCAGCGCTGCCCCCAAAGTAGCTCGCCGCCGCGCCAACCAGACTGCCCAGCAATGCGGAGCTGGCTTGGCGGGTCGCGATACGCGCCATGTCGGCCAGGATCGATTTGGCGAAGTCCGAGAACGACGCCTTACCGGTCATGGCAAAGTTGACGATGGAATCCTCCATGGAACTGAAGGCGTTGCCGAACAGGCTTTTGGTTTGCCCGGCGATGTTGCGCGCCGAATCCAGGTAGTTGTCCCAGGCTGCTGTCGCGCCCTTAGTCCAATCGCCCTGGGCATTCTCCACATCCGCATAATTTTGCCGGATCTGGTCGGTGGCGGCCTTGTTCGCGTCTGCGAGCGCCTGCGACTTCCGTTTAAACTCTTCCTCCGACATGTTGCGCGACGGATCAGACTTCTGATTGGCGAGCTCCAGCGACTGCTGAGCAAACCGATCCTGCTGGCTGTTCAGTTCGCCGCCGAGCGCGTTCTGTCGATCGCCCTGCCCAACGCCGAGCACTGCGCGCTGGCCTGCCAATTCCAAAGCCCGCTGTTGCTGCCCCAGCGCCTGCACGTACGTGCTGATCGCCCGCTCCTGCTTTGCCAGGCGCCCGGTTTCGTTGGTGGCGAGCACTTCAAGCTGGCTGTCGGCATCCTTCTGCGCCTTGATCATTCCTGCGCGCGCGTCGGCGATCTTCTGGTCGAGCTGAATGCTCTGCGCCGCCGAGGTGCTCTTCTTGGCCTTGGATGCTTCCAGGGCCGAGATCTCGGCCTCGTAGGCCGCCGTGACCTGATCAAGCTCGTTGCCGATCAAGGCCTGACGACGTAGAAGATAGTCTTCCTCGGACAGCAGGCCGGCTTTCTGCGCCGCTTCCAGCTCCTTCTGGTAGTTTTTGTAGGTGTCGGTGATCGCCGCCAGGTTGTTCTTGGCGTTGTTGAAGCCGGTCAGATCGACCTGGGTACCAGCGGCTTTCGGGTCCTTGAACTTGTCGTTGATGTTGGCGATGTTTTTATCGACCGTAGCCTGGGCCAGGCGCGGATCATTCGGCGCTACCTTGCGGATATCGTCGAGTTGTTTTTTGTAGTCCTTGAGTGCATCGGCGCGTTTTTGCTCATTCGTCCACGAGGACTTGGTGAGAGCGTCAACCTTTTGCATAGAGGTGATGGCGGCTTGTTGGGCCTTTGCCTGATCGCCTTCCAGCTTTGCAATTTCAGCCTGTGCCGCCTTCTGGTCCTCAAGCATATTCAAGCGGTTTTGATAGAAATCAATCATCTCCTGCTTGTTTTGGAACAGACCAACGTCGCCGGACTGCGCACTTGCCAAGTCTCGGCGGGCCTGTTCGATGTCGGCGCCGATGTCCGGGCGGCCGATATTCTTGAGGCTGTCGGCGGCCCGTGAGACTGCGTTGTAACCTTTCTCCCAGAAACTCAGGTTCTCCAGAATCTTCGGCGTGCGCTCGTTGATAGCGTCGGCATAGGACTCGGTAGCCAGCTTCACGGCGCCAGCGTGATCGCGTTGTTCTTCAAGAGCGGCGATCTGAGAGAAAACCGAGGCGGTTAGGTAGTGGTACTGCTCGTTAAGCGCCGCGGATGCCTTGACCGGCTCGTCTGCCAACTTGACGAACTCGGATACGGTCTCGCTGACAGCCTTGCCGGTAGCTTCCTGCATCGACACGGCGGCCTGGGTGATACTGGCGAAACTCTCGCCGGCGATCTTGCCGTTGTCTGCCAGCATGGCCAGAGCCGCCGCTGCCTGCCCGGTGGTCCCGACGGTAGCGCCGACCTGACGCGCCATGTCGCCCAGTTGTCCGGCACTCAGGCCGGCGTAGTTGCCGGTGAGGATCAGCGACTTGTTGTAGCTGTCCTGCTCTTCGCTGCCTTTGTGGTAGGCATACGCCAGGCCGCCTACGGCTGCGGTAGCCAGAGCCAGAGGCGCCAAGATGGCAAGCAACCCGGCAGCACCTGCACCGGCACCGGCGCCCAACTGAGCCACGGCACGAACACCACTCCCCCAGTCACCCGACGACAGCGCGTTACCCAGCTGTACAACGTTTTCCTGTGCCTGGCGGGTGCCGAGTCGCAGTTTGTCGAAACCGGTGGTGGTCTTTTCGAGCTTTCCATAATCCTTGTCGATCTTGGCCAGGGCGCTGTTGTACTGGTCCTGGCTGATTCGACCCTCGTCGAGATGCTTACCCAGTTGCTCAACCTGCGTGTCCAGCTTAGCCAGCGCGGCACGGGCCGGGTCAATAGCCCCCAGTAGGCTGTTGAGGGCCTTCTGCTCGTCCATAGCGGACTTGGCCAAGGCCACCTGCTGCTTGTCGAGCTGCGCCGAGATCTTCGCGGCCTCGGCCTCGCCATAGGCGCCGGTCTTGGTCAGCTTGGCGAGAGCGTCACGCTGCTTTGCCAAGTCTTGGGTGGTTTTGGCGCTGGTGGACAGCGACTTTTCCAGCGCCTGCATTTCGTTCATCAGCGAAACGGCGGACTGCTCGGCCCGGCCGCCGGCCTTCGCCATTTCATCCAGACTCGTTTTCGCCTGGATTGCATCGGCCGAGTCGATCTTGACGCCGAGTTCTGCAATGTTCATCGACTCACCTTGAATAAGTGCCCGCGGTTACGGGCTGTTTTCCCTCTCCTCCGCCATGACGCGCAGAGCCTCGCCTTCCAGCACCTGGAGGTCTGGGAAGATTTCAGCGAGTTTCTTTTTCTTGATGCCGAGGAAGCCGGCCACGTCGCGGATGCAGCTGTAGTCGAGACCGATCGCGCCGCCGACGCCTGCTCGCCACTGAGTGGACATTCGGTTGAATAGGAGGAAGGCAGGCCAATTGCAGGGCCAGACCTCCACTTCTTCAACCAGGTCGCCAGGGGCAAGGCCGAACATGCCGATAATCGTGTCGGGCACGCTCGGCGAGTACATCGCGCGGGCGGCGTCAGTCAGTTTCCCAGGCGGGCCTGACTGTATGCGCCTTCGTAGGCCTTAACGACCGCCTCGGCGGCACCCTGGCAGGACTTCACGAATGCGACGATGTTGTCGTCGCTGTATTCATCATCAAAGCCCCAGCCGACTACCAGGTCCTTGATCTGCCGGGTTTGCTGCTCGGTGTCCACGGCAACCACTTCCGACCAAGAAGGCTTGTCGCCCAGCGCGGCCCGCGCCTTGTTCCGCGCCTCGTTCCATTCATCGAACAGAGCGGCAAGCTCTGTGCGATCCCGGTACTTGAAAGTGAACTCGACCTTCTCGGGTTCGCAGCCGACGATCGGGATCAGCACGGGCGCATTGAACGTAGCCTTTTGCGCAATACGGATCTTAGCCATGGGTTACACCGCCGCGGTCAGGTAGCGGGTCGGCTCGGCCTGCAACGCCAAGCTGACGGTACGGGTCAGCAGGTTGTTGCGGGACACCGCTGGCTGCTTGGAGAACGATGTGTAGGTGCCGTACAGCAGGGTGTCGTTACCGGGCAGGTTCAAGCGCGCTGCTTCGATCTGCTTGCCGGCGTCCGCCTTCAACAGCACCCCGTTGAACGCCTGGGCCGGGTCATCGGCGATGGTGAGCACCATACTTGCCGCTGATTTGTCGGTGGGGATCTGCTTGCCTTGGTCATCCTCGAGGAACACCACATCAAGGTAGTTCTGTTCGCCGCCGGAGAAGGCCACGTCGGAGATTTGCGGGATCTGCACCCAGGTCAGCACCTTGCGCATCGTGCCAGCGCCGCCAGCGACCGGATAGACCTGCGTGTCGGTAGTGTCGATGCCTTCCAGGGTAATCGCCGTTGCCGTCGCTGCCTTCACGCGAACCACCTTGCTATCGAGCTTGCTCCAGCCAGACGTCAGCAGAACAATATCGCCGGCAGCGATGGTGCCACCTACAACGGTGGCCACCGCCTCGCTCGCGTTGCTGATGGTGGCGAACGCCAGTGCAGCGGCGTAGGTTGCGGCGTGCTGGAAGGTGCCACCGTTCGGGAGTTTGTAGCCCATGGGGTATTTCCTCTTTTCAGATATGAAAAACCCGCTCGGTGGCGGGTTCTCGGGTTGCCCAATGGGCGTTGTTTTAAGGCTCGCAATGGAGCTCTGATGCAATAGATTGAATGTGCGCCCTTGAACGAGTATTTAGATGGGGCCTTCTAACCAGATCAAGGATGAGTAATGTTCAAATTTTTCTCTGTCGCTGTAGCAATTTGTATCGTTAGCGGTTGTGCGACTGCGCCGCCCGCACCTACTCGACTTGCTTCCCAGAACCCGGACATAGTGCTTGGCACCTCTCAAAATGGATGGCCCACCTTGCAGGAAATGCGCTTTAGAGATGCCAATAAGGTATCAGTAGATCAAATCCAGTTTTGCATGGTTCAGCAGATAACAAATGACTCGATATCGCCCGTGAGCGATCTCTCGAAGCAACGAGTGGTTATGCTAGGCACGGGCAGCTATTACATAACAGTGATGGGCACCAGCCTGAGATCACTGACGAAGTACACGCTCGTCGCAAGCAGCAAAGGAACTGGGGTTGAATATGTATTCCGCAATATTTTGGTTAACTCCGGATACGGTTACAACGAACTAAACGCGGCAGACGAGGCGACTATGCATGTCGAGGCGCTACACAAATCGCTCGAATCAGTCGCCGCCAAAATGTCCAATTGTCTAGCCGAATGAAACCGGGCTTATGCGGCAACATCGGATCTATATGAGAACGAAACAGAGACGGTGTAGGCAGAGTCGCCTGTGATGCCAGGGCCTGGGTCAACTGGCGACATGGTCACCACGGTGACCGCACCCTTCGTGTCCCTGGCGTATAGCGGGAACAGGTCAACCAGTTCTGTGGTGATGGGGTTGGTCTTGATCTTGCCGGTGCCCGCCGGTGCGATGATGCTGACCTGAAACACGCCGGTGAACAGCCGGTGATCACCGCCGAGTGTGTTGCTCGTGGTGTCTCCCGGGATAGTGAAGGCCCGCAGATAAGTCTCGCCCTCCGCTGGCGCGTAGGCCGTGTTCTCGAAAACGATCTTGAGCTTGTCCGACCTGGCAGCGTTCCAGGCAAGCAACTTGGCCTCGTATATGGACGCGATGATGGCGTGGCTCATACCTGGTTGTTCCTTGTGGCTTCGTCGACGATCTGTTGGAAGCGGGCCAGGGTAATCCGGACCATGCCGCCGGGAGCTTGGGTCGAATGCCCATACTCCAGCGGGATGCCGTACGGAAGATTGTTCACGATGTAGGCCGTCTCGCCAGCCGTAAGTGCCTGGACCTGCAGTCGCAGCTTGGCCAACGTCACGCCGCCAGCAGGATCGACCTGTTCAAGCGTGCCCTCCGCCGGCGTGCCGATGGAAAACTGCCAGTTCCCCCGAAACCGCCCACCGACGTAGTCCCTACCCGCGACCAACCCGTTCACGTTGAAGTTCTGGTCGCGCTCGGTCTTGGTCAGGGGCTTGGCGTACTTCACGCCTCGCCTCAGCTTGCCGGCCTTGGTGAAGTTCGATTCGTTGAGGTTGATGACGGTATTGCGCACGGCGACCTTGAAGTCGTAGTCATCGGCTGCCTGGGTGTTCGCCTGGCGGTGCGCAACGTTCGCCGCCCAGATCTCTGGATTGCCCACGGGCGACATGCGGATCACGCTGCTGCCGATCTCGATAACGATCTCTCGGATGGTTGTGTCGATACCGACCTGAGCGCGCTCGGCGAAGTCACGAATGTTCTCGGCAAAGCTACCGTTCATGCTCGCGTATTTATTCGCCATGTCACTTCCTCAGTTGAGCCGTCCACGTAGCATCCGCTGGGTCCGATGACACGTTCATCACCCGCAAGCCGTTGATGATGTCGCCAATGGCCGGCGCTGCCGGCACCGCCATCGGCACACCTGCCTCCGAGACGAATAGCTCGTTTTGCAGCACCAGCAGCTTCTTGTCGGTGGTCTGGATAAGCGATCCATCGATTTCCTTGGAAAGGTAACTGCCCAAAACACCGCGCCCCATGTAAGTAACAGTGGTGTCTGGCGTTTCGCCCCCCAGGTCAGGGTCATACTCGCCCGCAACCTTGCGCACGCCAGCCAAAGGTTTTACCGCATCGGCCAGGCCGTCAGCATCATCGAACGCTTCGGCCAGCTCGGCCTGGATATCTTCGCGCATACCCATGATCAGATCCTTTTCAGCATCATCACGCCGGAGCGCGTGATCCACGGCTCTAGCAGCGCCAGGGCGAAGTTCACGCCCGCCGACTGATCGGTAGAGCCTGCCACGTAGGTCTTGCTCACGGACGTACCGGACTGAGCGGATACTGTCTTGCTCTGCACTTCCTTCTGCGTGGCAGTGTACAGCTTGCCAGCCGCTGCCTCTTTGGCAACCTGGGCGCCGGCTGTTTTAATCTCGGCCGGGACCGGATCGGGAACAGCCCGCTTAATCTTGGCCGTCAGCCAGGCGTTTGCCATGGTCACAGCAAGGACCGGATCACCGGTGCCGGCCCAGTCAGGACCGAGCTGGGCGTCAACATCGGCAACGGTGATGAAGTCGGTCATGTGCTTGTCCTTATTCCGCTGGCACCAGGGCCTGCAGGTCTTCTTTCTTGGCGGACGGGTCGAAGGCAATGCCCTTCTCGGTCAGCCATTCTTTCAGCTCGGGGACCTTCATTTTCAGAGGATCGGTTTCTTTGCTCTCCGACTCCTTGCCGTCGGAAACCTTGATCCCGACGGCCTGGTAAGCATCGAAGATATCCGGTGCATCGCCATCAACGACCACCTCAGTAGCGGAACCAATGACACCGAAGAATTCGCTCAGCAGCCGGTAGCATACGCCGCGCTCTTTGCCCGGATTGTCCGTGTAGATCACTTTCATGAGTCACCTCAAAAGCATCCCGGCGCCACACAGGCGCCAGGCTGTGTGGGCCGCGTTACGGCGTGGTGGTACCGCTGATCACAGCAGCGAACGGGACTTGCTTGCGGCTGAACACACGCTCCCAGTTGCCTGCGGAGGCGTACTGAGTCGCGGTTGGGCTGAGGTTCTGAGCTTCGGAACCCTTCCAGCTGAAGCCGGCAGGCTGGAGGATGTAGGTCTTCCGCTCCCACAGCACTTCGGCACCACCACCGTTACCGCCGCCCGGCTTACGCTCCAGCTCTACCGGCACCTTCGGAGTACCTTCGCCGTAGCCGAAAGCACCCTGGCCGAAGAACACGGACAGGTACTTGCCCGCGCCATATACCAGGGCATCATCCATGAACACCGGCTTACCCAGGTAGGTGGCCAGGATGATCTTGCCGTCGGAGTCGCGCAGGTACTCGATGAGATCCTGCTTGACCATCTGGTTCATCACGACTGAGTGCACGCCGATCGCGCCAAACTGGTCAGCGGCATCGCCCGCGGTGAACGCAGCATCCTGGAAGGCGTTCGCGCTGATGGTCGCGCCCGCGTCGATGACCATGTCACCGCCGTTGTTGGCAATGTTCGAAGCAATGATGCCGCGAGACGCGCCGAGGGTGTAACGCTGCCACTGGCGGGTCCAGTAGGTGCCGAAGCGGTTGCGGATCTGCTGCTGAGGCTCGCTGTTAGCCAGTTCGGCCGTCAGGTCAGCTACGCCGTAGCCTTTGTTGAGGTACAGAACCCGAGCACGCATGCTGTCCTGGGTGACCTTGCCGACTTCGCCTTGGTCGTTCGGGTCGTCGTTGCTGATGTTCGGCGCTTCATCGGCGTTGAGATCCTGCCAGTAGCTGATTTCGGCGGTGCCCTGGCTGCCGGAGGCGATCGCGTCAAGCACAGGGGAGCGAGTCACGATGCCCGACTCGTATACAGCGGTCTTTTCCGGGCTGTTAACCGGCGCCAGGGAGGCGTAGTAGTCACCGACGAAAATGTCGGTCAGTTGGGTAGTTGCCATGGATTAGGTTCCTTTGGTGGCCTGGATTTTCTTGAAGAGATCGGGATTGTCTCGGGCGATCGCAGCGCGCTCGGTTTCCGTGTACTCGCCCCACTTTTTCGTGGCCTTGCCACCTTGATCGCCGGTCTGCCCGGCACCCTGAGCCCTTGGCCACAGGTGTGTTGCTGTTTCACGCAGAGATTCCGCCCATTCGAGCGGCGACAGCGGGGTCTTCCCGTCCTTCCCGTAAACGACCTCGCCGTCACGGTCGGTGGCAATTGCCTCACCGTCTTCACTGAGTTTGAAAGTGCCCCGGGCGCGAAGAATGATGTCCTCAGCAGCTTCGGGGAGCGCGCCGGCCTTGATGGCAGCAGCGCGAATGGAATCGGCCAGCACCTTGTCGCTGTACTTCGCAGCGAACTGCTCGGCCTTGTCGGCACGGGCTTTCTCGGCGGCGAGCTTGGTGTCGTAGTCGGTGCGCAGGCGCTCTGTGCGGCGGGTGATGACCTCGTCCAGCTTGCCCTCAGCAATCAGCTTGGTCTCTTCATCCTGGCCAACCTTGGTCAGCAGCCCTTTCACGGCAGCGATGTCCAGGCCTTCAAACTGGGACTTGAAGCCGTCCAGCTCGGTCTTGGTGGTCCGGAGCGAGCCAAGCAGCTCGGTGTTTTTGTTCTTGAGGCCCAGTGTGGCCGCTTCCACCGCTTCGGCGATCGCGGATTTAACTGCCGGGTCTTCAAGATCAATCTGGTTTTCGTCTGCCACTTGGTGCACCCCTTGGGTTTGGTCGGCCCGCTTTGCAGGCATAAAAAAACCCCGACATGGTCGAGGCATAGATACTTTCGCGTCATTGCTGTTACCCAATTGCGCAGCGCCGTCCGAACTCCGGTACAAGCGGGAATCCTAACTACACTCCTTCCCGAGCCATGTCGGCTCACGACAGGAGAGTGCTATGCAAAATTCTGCGAAGACAGTGCTATTTGCTATTGGCGCATCAGGGATTTCAGGGTGCGCTGGAATTGATCTAGGGAAGGGTGGACTTACATACTACGATCCAGTGCCTTACATCTTGGTTACCAACAATAAGGACTGCTCACAGGGGGTGACCGCAGTCACGCTACCTGGCAAGCAACGGTCCCTGAAATTCAAAAGTGGACTTGGCTCAGCGAAGCTTAATGTGAGCCTTGAAAACGGAATGATCAAAACAATTGGCCAGGAAACCGATACTCAAATCCCTCAAACAATAGCAGCACTGACTCCAATTCTTCCCGACAAATCAACACCAAAAAAATGCATTCAGGAGTCGACTCTAATCGAAAGCGGGACTCTGGGGTTTCCGTTCATTTTGCCTAAACCTAAGCCTGACAATACCCCGGACGTTTAAACCTACCTGACAAGTCTTAAACCACGCATCACCAAGTAATCTGCAAACTGTGTCCGGCTTGATGTATATGGAGGTGGTCGCATACGAAAGCCTGCGGTGTCTCGACTTAGTCTTGTGCGCCGGCCGTCAGGCTCAGTGCAATGCGTCGGCTCTTCGATCTGGAATCCCTGCTCGGCGGCATATAGCTCGACCGCCAGCCTCACCTGGCCCCATTCAAGCTCAAAGGGCACGAATGTCTCGGAAAGCGTTTGGTATTCGATCTTGCAGTCACGCCGCGGCCAGGCCATTGCCTGTTCAGGATTGGCTTTGCGCCCTTTCCACTGGCGACCGTTGATGTCGGCCGCAGCGCGCAGCAGCAGTTCGACCTGCTCAGCCTCAGCTTCAGGTATCCGGAACCCGTAGTAGTCGCGGTAGAAGATCAGCTTCTTCAGCGGGACGAAGCTATTCGCATCTGGCCTGCCCTTCCCGTCCTCAACGATGATCTGCATGCGCTATCTCAACCTGGTTGAGCGCCGAGTGTAACGCCTGCTCGGGTGAACATGTCAGGCTCTGCATCCTTCAACTGTGCCAGCGTCAACGGCTTGAACGATTTATCAAGTTGCAGCTTGGCGAACTTCTCCGGCGTTAGCCCGCCATCGCGGAACAACTTGCCCCGGACAGGCCCGAGGGCGTGATCCTGGAAGCTCGCCGGTTGCGTGGCCAGCCACTCGTAATAGTTCAGACCTGCGTCGACCTGAGCCCCACCTTTATCGCCCACCGAAGCGCGGGTGGCGCCCTTGGCGAACATCTCCGAAAGCCTGGTGGTCGGCACCGTGGTGGACCGGCAGTTGATGTGCGCCGGCGGCAGTGGACCTTTGCCCAAGTCGAAGCGCATACCGTCCAGGCCCTTGCACTGTTGCGAGGTCTTGCGGTCGAGCGTCGACACCCACCGGTATCCCAGCACCACATCGCTGTTGGCCTTCAGTGTCTCCATCCGAGCCGTCGTGGCCACATGCTGGATTGCCGTCTGCACCACAGAGGCGGCGTTGCGGTTGCTCACCGCCAGGACGCCGTCCGTGAAGTTCTGCGCCGCGGTACCGCGAATCGCCTGAATGATCTGAGCATTGGTCTGGCCCTGGCCGAAACCAAGCCGGATCGTGTTCGTGACACGCATCGTCTCGGTGCGAGTCCAGCCGCTGACGAAGCTCTTCAGCAGTTTGCCGCCGTCGATACCCTTCACCTGCAGCGGATAGGAGAACACCGCTGCACGGATCACCGCGTTGCTCGGCACCACTGCGTCGATGGAGAGCGCATTGCTTAGGCTGTTGGCCTCAAAGGTCGACTCATACAGCGCGATATCGACCAGATCCGCCTGCACCAGGTCGCCGTAGGCCTTGTAGATGTCCAGCAGCTTGCCGTCCACCCGCGCCAGGAACTGCTCAAGCCGGTCCCGGCTGTAGGTGGTCAGCTCCTTGCGGGTGAGTTGATCCCGCACCAGCTTGTCGATCTGGCGCAGGTACTTCTCGAACTTCTTGACCTCGCCGGCCTTAAGTCGCTCCAGCATTACCGAGTGGCGGGTCGTCTGCTCCAGCAGTTGGCTGTCCGCCTGCACCAGGTTTGTCGATGGCATCGTCTTTGTCCAAGTTGATGCCGGCCGACTCGCGCTCATCGCTGATCAGTTCGGCTTCGTCTTCGTATGGGCGCTCCGGCAGCTTGCCGGTGGTGAGGTACTGCCAGTAGGTGTCGGCGCTGATCGTTCCAGCCATCACGCCCTTGAGCAGCTCGGCGAGCACTTGGGCGTCGACCACCGGGGTCACGAACTCAGGGTTTACCTTGAACTTGACCTGCTTAGGGTCGTATCCCTTCCACTCGGCGGCGTAACGCAGCCCCTGCTCCACTGCCTCGGCCACGGTAATGACGATGCTGTGCAGCGTGGCGTGCTGATCGTTCTGGCGCGTCTTCCGCGCCTCGCCCGACTCGGTACCGCCGACGTCCATGACCTTGGCGCCCGCCTCAAGCGCGGCGTTCTTCTGGTCATCCATGGCCTTGCGCACGGCTTCGATGCCGGCGCCCTGGAACTCAAGGTAGCCGCAGGAGCCGGAAGGCCCAAGATCCCATGCCGCCGATGGGCCGGTAACGCTCAACTCCACCGCCTCATCCAGGCCAGAGACCCACGGCTGCGGGTGGCTGGTCTGATGCAGCGACGTGAAGTAGTCAGCGCTCAACTGGTAGGACTTAAGCGCGGCCCGCGCCATGGTCAGCAGCGGCACCTCGTCCACCTCCGGCGAGTTGTCGGTGGAACCGCAGTAGATCACTGGCAGGTAGGCCAGGCCTTTGATCAGTCGGTTATCGGTGCCAGTGGTGCCCAGGGGCCTCTCTTCCTCGACCAGTTCGCCGCCCTCATTGCGTACCGAGGTGTAGCAAACGTCGCCAAGCATGAAGAACTCACGGAACACCGTATCGCAATCATGGCTGTAGCGATCGCCGCCCTTCTTGCGAAACTCGCGGAATACCGAGAGAACCAGGTCCTGCCTGCCGCCTTGATCAGCAGTGTCCCAGTTGATGGCGTTGCGGGTGGCATACGTTGAGAAATACGGTTCACCGCTCTCGTCAATGTTCACCACCAGCGGCACCCGGCCGTGGGAAATGGCCTGGCGCACCATGCGGAAGAACAACTGCTTCAGGCCGAAGCCGTCCGCCGTGGCGTTGTCCTCCAACGCTTTCAGCCCGCTGGGCAGCTCGATCTCCGGGATTAGGCGGGACACCAAGCCCATCATCGAGCGCAACGAGTCGCGCACCCAATGCTCGTACTGAGCGCGGTTCGTGTAGTTCTCGTAGAGGTACTTGTTACCCGCGGCGTCGATCTTCTCGGCCTCAACCATACCGCTCGGCTTGGGCAGGTTGCGCTCGTTGCGCTTCACGGCGCACTCACCCTCGAGCGCGTCGTCCATCATCTCCCACTCGGCGATATGCGCGTCGTAGTCGGGGTTTGTCGATTGCACTGGCATCAGGCCAAGCCTCCAATTCGGCGTGTTCCGCCTGTGCGTGTTTTGATCGGGTACCGCTTGGCAATGAAGTAACCGGGGGCGTCCACCAAGTGGTCATAACCGGCCTTCTTGTCGGGCTCACCCTTTTCCGTGTAGATCTGCCGTTCCAGGCACTGCGTGTATTTCGGGCATTGGTCGACGTTGACCAGGTACCGGTGCTCGCCGTACGTGTTGGCGAACATCGCGCACATAGCGTTGACACGGTCTTTCACCCCTGGGTTAGTCGAATCCACCACCACGGTGAAGCCGGCCTTCCTGAGCAGTGACAGGTCAGACTCGCTCGCGCTCTTGCTGCTCGTGTTCTGGCCGCTGGCGTCTGGGTAGATCGCAATGCTGTGATCAGGGAAGCGAAGCTTGATCTTCTCGATCATCTCCGGTGTGTCGCGCACCTCAGAGAACTCGCTGAGGGCCAATGGCAGCTCGTCACGGATGACATGCACCACGGCGGCCATCTTCATGACGTTAAAGTCCATGCCGATGTGCAGCGCCTCGCCGCGCTTGATCGTCTCGCTGGTTCGGTTCGCCTCACGATTGAACGTGTAGTAGACGACGCCCTGGTAGTTCTCGAAGCTGGCCTCGTATTCTTGACGGAAGGTCCGAGGATCCATCTTGCGGCGGGCAGCTTCCAGCTCTTCGGCCGGAACGTTTCCGCCGTCGAGCGAGGTGTACAGCCAACTCTTATGATCGGGCTCATGGCCTGGCCGGCCATCGAGGAACGTGTCGTAGCAATGGTTGAAGCCCTTGGGCGTGCCGATGCGCAGCGCGTGTCCGCCCTTGCGCATGCCAACGCCCGGTATCGAATACTGGCAGGTAGAGAGCATCGGGCGCAGGACCTCTTCCCAGGCTTCCCACGGGCAGTCTGCCCATTCATCCACCAGGACGAAGAACAGACCTGAGCCCCGCAGGTTGTCGTAGTTGTCGAGCCCCACCACGCGCATGACATGGCCGGACTTGAGCGTGATCGAGCACTCAGTCTCGTTCGGGCGGTGTGCGCGCCACGCCTCGGGGATCGCCTGCTTCAGTCGCCGCCAGAACACGCGCTTGGCCTGCTTGAAGGTAGGCGCGCCGTACCAGATCTCGTCCTCGACGCTTACGCCCCACTCCGCAGCCAAGCGGGCAGCACGACGCATCTCGGCCTTGCCCAGGAACGTCTTGCCGAACCGCCGGCCACACACCGCATCGCGGAAGCGGGCCTCAGGCTGGAAACCCCAGCAGTAAATGTTCGCCTGCTTAGGCGTCAGCTTTACCGGTGGATCAAAGGTACGGGGTAGCGGGGACATTCTCATCAGGCTCCAGGGTGTACTCAGCAACTGCGTGCTGCTGGTCCGCTTGGGAGCCCAGAGGTTTCTCAGGTTCGATTCGGCGATTCACGTAAACGTCGCCCACTTCTTTGGCCGCCTGCTCGTAGAGTTGAGCGGTCAGCGCCAGGTTGCGCATGTTCTCGGCCTTTTCAGCCATTCGGCCGAGGCCACGGAGCCGGAAGGCGCGGTTGGCGATTGGGATCTCTGCGGTCTCTTCGCGAAACCTCTTGCGGGTGTCGTGAAACAGGGTCGCCCACTTCACCGCAAGCCCCTTCCCGGCCGACTTGGTTGGGTCGTGCGTCTCCACCTGCTGGCGGCTCACCACAACCCCGTATTCGTTCTTGACGGCTTCCACTACCTGGGATGGAGTGTCAAAGCACGCCAGCGCCTGAACGATGAAGCTCTTCACCTCATTTTTCAGGGCTGCCATAAATTCTCATCCGTCTAGAGCCTGTCAAGAATCAGGCCGATCTCAGCAGACAGGTTCCGCAGGCCCTCGCAATGTTCAATTTCCCCACCTCAGCAGGACTGTTTGCAGCATCCACCAACGCTTGAACGTCAGGGCTCGCACCGTAGCGGCGGACCACACCGATGAACTCTTCGACGTCGTGGCCCTGCAGCTTGATCTTCGGTGCACCGTCTTGGGTGAATGCTGGTTGACCGTACTTGTCGGTCGCATGAGCCAGGTGATACAGCTCGTGTTCGATCAAGGCGCAGAACTCAAGGTCGCTGCACTGGGCGCAGTAATCGGCTGCCAGGGTGATGATGAAGGCCGGCACGTCGCCGAACCAGTCACGCATTTGTTGCTCCATCCGGGCTTTCTGCCAACCACCGGCACGGAACGCTACCTGCTCGGCTTGACCCAGGACCGTCCTACCCTGCTTCTCGAAGCTCGACGACGCCCACATGATCCGGATGCCTGCATCCAGTAGGTGGGCATGGTCTTCGTTATGAATGCTGCCAGTGTCGGCAAGGATCTCGGCTTGAAGCCATTCCCATACTTCGGGGGCAGGCATCAGGCAGGTGCCGAAATCCGAAAGATCGGATAGCTCGACCAATGACGCAGGAGGACGCGGCCGATTCATACCAGAAGAACCTTCTCAATTCAGAGTTCGCCCCCAAAAGAGGGGCAGATTGCCCGCCTATTCGCGTGCCAGCCCGGCCTAATGAGCGCTCATTAACCAACGAGGCTCGAAGGATGAAAAACACAATTTACTTAGTGCTTGCAGTAGCAGTCGTCATTTTCATGATCGCACCGGAATGTGTGAGGCCCGGGATCGTTGCTTGCCTGCTCAGTAAGCCCTGAAGTTTGCAATCTCGGCTGGGTAGGTTCGTTCGATCGCCTCCCAGTCGGGTTTCTTGGTTGTCATGGGTAATCCTTTAGTTACTGGAACCAGCCAGTGGCCTCTGTGCCGCAACCACGACAGTGCACCGCGCCATTGGCCTGCTTGCCCCGGCGCATGATGAAGAAGTCGTCGGAGCCGCAATTGCACTGGTAGGCCTCATCGCCCTCGGACGGGCCGTAAGGCCACTTGAATACGCCTCGATGGGAATTGCAGGAGGGACATTCCAGATTCCGCTGTCCCGCAGGCGCTACAGCTACCCATTCATGTTTGCAGTGGGTGCAGATGGCCTCGCCGGCTGAGTGCGGTTCACCGGGGCGCTTGAACTCCAGAACCTTTACGGTCATTGCGTCACCATTTGGTGCGTCTGTGCATGGGCGTGGCCGTGGAGCAGGCTCACAATCAGTCCCTGGGGCAATCCAGCAGTCTTGGCAGCATCCACGGCATCAGCAATGGCCTTGTCGAGAGCGCTCACTGCCTTGTTGATGTCCGGGCTCATCGGTAGCGCGTGGCGCAGTCGGGTGACGTTGCTCATCTGCAGAACCTCGCGCCACGATTTGGCGCATTCGAAAACGTGGCGCGGATGAGCCGGGTATACTCCGCTGACTTTGATTTTTTCGAGACTTCGAACCCATGCACGGACGCCTGTATCTCTCTGCGCTACTTCTCGCTGGCCCAGCACTCGCTTCAGAGCCATCCCGCTACAGCTACGACGAAGCTCCTACTGACGGCTACATGTACGCCGTTAGGTATCAGCAGGCCAAACTGGCTTGTGAATCGCTACCTGATGACCTTGAAGCGGACTATGCGAAAGCGATGCGCCTTACCAAAGAAGCCAGCCCCGAATTTGAGCGAACTTACGCCAAAGGCTTAGCGGCAAATCTTAGGTGGCGCAAACCAGCGAAGCCCGAAGATCAGCAGTTGGAGTGCGATCAAAGTCAGCATGCACTGCGCGTGACGGTAAGCCTTGCCCGGCAGTGGTTTCCAGGGGGCTGGTAGGCCCTCGCATTACTTGCTCCGGCGTTCGACACCACCAGGTGCCTTGTCGCAGTGCAGGCAGTGCTCGCAGTTCAGCATCCGGCACAGCCAGGCTTTAACCGGCTGCCAGTACGTGACAATGAAGATGTGGCGAGCACCAGCCAGGGCTAGGGCGACATGCAGTGTCAGGCCCGCGGTGGTCGGGCCGAAGAAGATGTTCTGGCTGCGCACCATCACAACGAAGCCGGTGATGGCGATCGTCGAGTAGATCAGCTTCCCGAGGATGCCGTCCCTCACCTTCCCGCTCAGTACACACCAGGTCGCCCAGGCGGCGATCAGGCCGCAGGCGATGGAATTGATCAGTTCAAGATTCATGGTGGATTGCCTCCCCCGAACCGCTGGCGGATAAGCGCCCAGAGGTCAGCGGCTTTGATGGCTCGGTTGATTGCTGCCAGGAGCGAACCGCCGAAGGTGCCCAGCAAGAAGCCAATCCCGGCAACGATCTTGGGCTCAGTGACATTCAGGTAGGCGCTGACCATGCTCGTCAGGTATAGCGAGCAGGCAACCCCAGTGATCAGGAACACCATCCAGGCTCGCCAGTCGGACAAGTCGTCCTTGTGCCACCAGCTCGCAACAACGGCCCCAATCAGGCCTGCAATCAACAATTCGAACCTGTCGATCTTGTCGAGCAGGCGCTGTAGGTACTCCATGCGCTCGACTCCGTGGGGCATGATTAATAAAATACTACAAAATAGTTGTATCACCACAAAAACGTTGTATAGTTTACGCATCCAAACAACGAGGCGAGGTGATGAAGTTCAGCGAGTTCAGACGATGGTTGAAGGCCCAAGGGGTGATCTTCGAAGCTGGCAAAGGAAGCCACTTCAAAGTCACCGCCCCAAACGGCAACAGGACCACCTTCGCGGATCACGGCAGTAAGGAAATGCCAGAACCGACCCGCAAGGCGATCATTAAACAACTGGGGCTCTGAGAGCCCCTTCACCTACATCTGAATGCTGAGCGATCACCTCCAGGGAGTGACCATGTACGACTATGCAATTCGATTTGAGCAAGACACCGCACCAGGTCTAGCGGTGTTCTGCCGTGACCTGCCAGAGCTGAACAGCTATGGCGACGACAAAGAGCACGCTATACGTGAAGCTTTGGACGCGATTGAGACGACCCTGTCGATCTATGTCGATCAGCGCCGAGCGATTCCGCAGGCATCACCAGCGCAGCCAGGCGAACACGTTGTTCGTCTTCCCGCCGTGACCGTAGCCAAAATCGCTCTGTGGAACGAGATGATGGCCCGGGATATGCGCAAGGCCGACCTGTGCCGAATCCTGGGCCTGGCTCAAACTCAAGGGGATCGCTTGGTCGACTTCCTCCATACATCAAAGATGGAAGCCGTGGAGACTGCCTTGCGAGCCCTGAACGTGAAGCTACGAGTGATTCAAGAAGCCATCGCTGACCCGCTCGATATTTGGATCATTCTTCCAGAATCGCGAATCTCGTCCGGGTTTACGGTGCGACAGCTTGTCCAAGCATTTGGAGATGATCGGGAGTTGGTAGTCGGCAAGGACAACGCCAAACAAGATGAGATCAAAAAACACAGTCTCGACTTCATCCTTCGCGGCTTTGCGAACGCAGCTAGTCGCAACACTCGACAATCCACCGTTCCGGTCATTGATGCTCTCGTGGCAACCGGCGTATTCCGCCGCTCTCGCATGGTCGATCCAGAAACTGCGCGTGAGGTGGACAGCCTAGCTCTCATCTGAGCGAGCACCGCCCTGCCAAATTGAATCGGCCCCAGCAACACTCCCAGCTCATAGCGATGGGTGTGGTGGGGCCGAAAACGAAAAGGCCTCGATCAATGTCGAGGCGCTGAATAGGTGTGCGGGTTTTCCCACTATCCCGGTGTCGGCGCACAGGCGTTACCGAGGGCTGTAGGTGTAAGGTAGCGATACAGAGCGCTATTCAATGCAACCGTCGCTATTTGCTCTGAATTACAGGACTCTCGCACGATGGATCTCGCCAACCTCCAAACCAAAGATTTGCTAAGGCTTCAGTCGGAAGTAATAGCTGAGCTCAGAACTCGTGGAGTCCTGAGAACGATGAACAATCCCGTCGGTGACTATGCTGAATGGCTGGTTGCTTCAGCCCTAGGATTGATGCTCGCCAACAATTCAGCTGCCGGCCATGATGCAGTGTCTGATGACGGCAAAAAATTTCAGATAAAGGCGCGGCGTGCCACCCCTACTAACAAATCCAGACAGCTAGGCGTAATACGCAATTTGGATAAAGGCGATTTCGACGAACTGATCGCAGTTATTTTCAGCGAGTCATATGAGGTGGTAGAGGCTGTATCAATCCCACACGCAGTGATATCCGACTACAGCACGCACAGATCACATGTAAATGGTCACGTTTTGAACCTCCGCGGAAAACTTCTCGCTGACGGCCGAGTTCGGGATATTCGTGCCGAACTCAACCGAGAAATTTCCCAGCAGACTCACAAAGCGGGCGAGATATCGAAGTACTAGTCCTTCCCTTCTTCAAAATGCTCGGCACGGTCGGCGGTCACGTTAACGGTGTATTCACCGTATGGCGTGTACTTTCCGTAGATCGCGTCTTCTTCCGCCGGATTGGCAGACCAAACAGCACCGAAGTGCAGGCGGGTCAGCGATTCCGTAGAACCCTGAATAGGCCCTTTGGAGCGGAGAGTCATTTTGCAGCGAGTGATGTGAGTCATCGGTAGATCCTCGAACGTCGATTGAGCAGGAGGGTCTTTCCGGTCTTTCGCCTGCGAAATTTGAGACACAAAAAACCCCGCTCGAAAGCAGGGTTAGTGGAGGAAGTTGCCGTAGGCAAAATACTCAATATGGCAAAATGATGCCCTCAGCCGTGCGGGAAGTCAATCGTCCTCTTTGAAGAATTTTTTCGCTCGCTCTGAGCACTCCAGCAACTGAGATTCAATTCGAGGCATACCCCATTTTGCGCCTTGATAATTCAAGCTGTATTTTGCGCGAAGCGCCCGAGCGATCAACAATGCCTGATACCCAAAATACCCCACGAGGTCGGCATCAGCTTCCACTGCATCATCTGTGTCGAGGTAGGCTTCCCAGCGTGATCTAATTTCGTCATTTCCAAGTCGAATATCATTTTCTAACCAGGCGATTTGACATGCGATCGCTCGGTCTATCTTGGAAATACTAATCGGCTCGACGAGCAATACAGGCTTATTACACCCTGGGACATCCCCCTGCTGCAAAGAACCACGAGCCTGGCCCCAAGCATCGTGAAACGTCCAGTAATTGTTCGCGCACTCGACAGCTAGCGCGTCCATTTTCGATATCAGGTGAATAGCATCAATCTGAGCTTCAAATAGGAGCTGCGCTTTTTTTTGTCGACCTTCTTTCAGCCAGCCAATTCCAGAATTAATTAAGGCAGCGACAACGCCGCTACCGGCAGCAATTTTGATTACATCAGCTAATACTAATCCTTCCATTGACAGTCAAGCCGCCTCTTTCATTTGATAGATGACAGCCGCTACCGGGCTGAGTGCCATCCTATCAAGATCCTCGCAGCATTCGAAAACTCTTTGAATGCAGGGCTCCCAATCCCTAGCCCAGGCGCAAGATTCAAGGCGCACGCCGTAGAACTGCCACATCCATGCACGGAACTTCTCAGGATTGGCGAACGGGTCTTCATTGGCCGACTGGCCGCCCTGGTGCATGTATTGGTACCGGCGCATAACACCTTTGACCACGAACTCCATCTTCTCGCGCTTGGCCGCGGTCATCCGTGGCGACTTGCTCACCACAATACGAAACACGACATCTTCCGCCGCCTCTCGGATGTCGTCGTTCCGCTCGGCGGCGTACATGAAGTCACCGAATACGCGGATCTGCGGGTGCAGGCGAGCAATCGCCGACTGGATATGCCCAGCCAGGGCGCCGTGCGCCGCGTGGTTCGCCGTTGGCCCGCGCTCGGTGTTCTGCACCACCACGCCCAGCTGCACAACGTCAGAGGTCTGGCCGGGTGCCGGGTTGTACTTGCAGTCATGCCACGCCTGGCGCGCTGAGTTGATCTTCATGCTGCCTCCCCCTTCTTCAACTCTTTGGTCATTGCCCGATACTTGGCCTTGATGGCCTTGATCTCTTCCACCGTGTACTTGCATGGCGGGTGCAGGCCTTCCAGCCATGCCACCTTCTCGGCGCCGATGCGCAGCACCAGGCGGATGCGGTACTCCACTGCGTTGCCGGAAAGGTTGCGGTTGCACTTCACGCATTGCCGGTGGATGTTGAGCGGCTCGAAGCGCAGTTCCGGACAGGCACCGACGGATCGGTAGTGCCCGGCGTCCCACCGACTGCCGGTCATGAGGTCGTTGTCGTTCGGCGTGGAGTCGCAGCTGATGCAGGGCAGGTGCGCGTCACGGAGACGCACGTATTCATTCACCGCCGCCTGGGCTTCGCGCAGGTGATCCGCCCTGCTCTTCAGCTTCTCCTTGCGGACCTTGATCTCGCGGCGCCCTACTTCTGCCAAGGCCTTCCCGGCGATCGCTCGGCCTTTCTCCGACTGCCCATGAGCAATGGCGCACTCGATCTCCCCGCATACGGCCTGGGAGGCGCGGACGGGGACGAACATCACTCGGCACGCTGGGCAGCGCCGGCGGCGTGGACCGCCGGACGCGAGCGGGGTTTTGCGCTGTAGTGGGGTGCGCTTCATACAGCCTCCTTGGCTTTATGCAACTCTGGGGTAAAGTCGCCCCTCAATGGCATCAGGTCTGCTGCCCTGAAGAATCCGTAGCCGTCCTCATCATCACGTCCAACGACCCATCCTGCGTGCGGAGCGAACCACAAACAGCCATCCGGCTCGATCGCACCCTCCCCAGCAGGAATGAACACGACCAGCGACACAGTGGCCATAGCCGGAATCTGGTATTTCGAAACCAGCGTCAGCGCCAGGTCGCCCGGCTTGAAGTTATGGCTCATGCGGCCTCCTGGCTAAGCAGATCGGTGAACACAACACCTTGTCCAGTGAAGTAATTGGCGATGCGGTCGGTGTACTGGATGCCCTGGGCGCGGTTGAACAGGCTGGTCACCGGGAAACCGTCAGGGCCGAACAAATGGCATTCGCCCATCATGGCCAGCTTCGTTTCGTATGGCAGATGACGCATCACCCGGTACCACTCGGCCTGGAACCCAGCGTCCTCGTTCAGCAGAATCTGCACACCGAAGTGAAGCTTGCAGTACCGGCGGGCGTCGGCCGCGTCACCGATCTGTGTCATCTCGGCAATTCGCTTGTACATCCCAAACCACAGCCGGTTCTGGTCGAGGGTGCGGTCCTTGCCCGGGCGCAGGGAGACCACCACAAACTTCTTGTCCCGGTACATGGTGGTCAGGCATGTGATGGCCTCAGTGAGCTTGGCCTGGCAGTTGACGCTGATCTTGTCGGTCATTGAGCCGCCCTCTTCTCTTCCAATTCCTGGGCCTGCTTGATCAGCAATGCGCGGCGGTCGGCCAGCTCGTTGGCAGCCTCGATTCGCATTTCGTCTTTTTTCTCAGTGCTGGCGGCACGCATCTCCAGCATCGAAGACTTCACCAGTTCGAGCTTTTCGCGGAGAGCCGGCTCTGCCCGGGTGACGGCACCGGTGAGCAGACCTGCAATGGCACGACCATCCTCGGTGATCGGCTCAACGATAAGGTCTGCCAGGTACTTCTGGGCGTGTTCGTGGGGAATGCGCTTCAGCTCCATTGCCTTGGTCACAGCCTGCACACGACGGTTAGCGTCAAAGCCTACGGATACGTGCCAGTTGACCGGCTTCGCGTCCTCGCGGGACTGGCCCACGAACCGCTGGTAGGCGGCGATGAACGCCATGCGCGCACCGATTTTGTCGCCGCCATCCAGGATGGGTTTCGCAGCGGCCAGGGCCAACTGGATCTCGTCGGTCAGCACCACGGTTTCAAATTCGTCGTTGGTAGTCATGGCGATAGCCCAGGCTTCGTCCTTGCCTGGGCGTCCGTCGGAGGTTTGGACACGCTGCAGGATGTCAGCCATAGCCAGCTTGCCCTTCACTTCGAAGCGACACGCTTTCAACGCGGCTTTGACGACGGGTACCGGGTAGGCGCAGAGGTCTTCGGCCATCATCGCGGCGGTCCCCGGGTTCATTTCCTGGCCCATGGCCTCGGCCGTTGCGCAGATGGCAGCGGCCAGCCCGGCCACCTGCTGATCGTTCATTTCAGAGGTATTCATTGCGGTCACCTGCTAGGCGTTTGGCCAAAACCATCTGGGCGGCCTGCTCGGCTGCGGAGAGGTTTGCCTCGGTCCGTTCCATCTGGCGGGCGGTTGTGCCGTTGATGCGCTGTCCGGTCACCCACTGGGTGTGGTAGCTCTCGGCGTTGGCCAGCAGTTCGTTGAGGCTGTGGCACTTGCGCAGGACGGCGGCGTCGCTGGTTTTCAGGAAGTGGGCTGCCACGTGGTGGGCAACGTCGGCGCCCAGGCGGTCGACAAGTTGTCCGAGCTGACCGCCGACCTTGGCGTTCCACACCGGCCAGGCGCTGTAGCGCTTGCGGTAAGCCATGGCATAGTTCGCCCAGACCTTGAAGGTTTTGCAGGATTGGTCTTTGGGGCCAGGCATGTCGGCGGGAATCTCGACCTTGGGAGCATCGGTGCGGTCGACAACGAGTACCAAGCCGCGGGACTGAGCCGGCACAACCTCGGCGGGAGCCGGGGGTGCAATTGGTTCAATGACCGGTTCCATGACTGATTCAAGAGAGTTACTGATTCTGGGTGCAACTGCTGCACTACCCCCTAGTGCAGGAGATTCACTAGGGGGTGAACCTGCTGCACTACCCGGGTGAATCTTCTGCACTACCCCTGGTGCAGGAGGTGCACCACCATCGAGGGTCAAGAAGTAAACGTTCGACGAATTACCCTTCGGGCCACCCTTCCGGATCTCCTTGCGCAGCAGTCCAGCCTCACACAAAGCGGTGATGTGGTTCATGACAGAACGCTTGCTGATCTCGCACTGATCGGCGATGTGCTGATAGGACGGCCAGCACTCGCCTACGTCGCTGGCGTTGTCGGCCAACTTGATCAGCACCAACTTGCGGAGTGGATTGCCGACGCGAAGCTTCATTGCAGCAACCATAAGGCCCATGCTCATGCTGCACCCCCGGCGAACGCGCGAAAATCAATCGTCTTTACGCCTTTCCAGCTATTGCAGGACATGCAAAGGGTTTGAAGATTACCCAAAGAGGCTTCTCCGCCCTGGCTTTCAGGAATGACGTGATCAGCCCTCAAGCGCATCAGCACCGAGCAGCCGCAGCGCAGGCATGCGTGACCGTCGCGAGCGAACACTTGAGCACGCAGGCCAGACGGGATTGGTCTCTTGTTCGTCCTGCGTCGGGGCGGGAGGACCGGCGGTTGGTGAGCGGTGAAGTGGCCCATACGGTCCGGGTTCCACTCACAGCCTTTTTCGGTGAGCCGAAATGCTTCAGAGCGAAGCTCAATCAATCCGGCCTCTTCAAGGGCCTTCAACATACGGTAAGCGGTGTCCGGCTTATCAGTGAGCAGCGGCAGCTCCTCGGTGATCTTGGCCTTGCTCAACGCGAAGAAGATCCCGTCATCGGTCTTGATTGGCTTGGTCCAGCTCGGGCAGCCGTAGACGAAAGCGAACAGCAGGGCTTGCTGAGAATTCAGCCCCCACTCCAGCGCCTTCACCTGGTTAATCGTGACGGTGTATTGCATGTCAGGCCTTCCCGACCTTTGCGGCCAATTCAAGGAAGCGATCCACGTACCAGTGAGGCTGCGTCTCGCGGGGGCATTGAGGGCTGGTGAGGTTCTTGCCGTAGGCCATGCCCTTCTCGGTGATCGACCAGAACTCAACTGTTTCCTGCTTAGAGTTCTTGCGCTGCATGACCCTGAGGAGGCCGTGGGCCTCCAGTGCTAGGTTGAAGGCGCGGGCCGTGCTGGCGATTGCGTGTTCTTTGATAAGGGCCGTGATTGCCTTGGTTGGCATCGAAGACCCGCCAGCAGCGTCTGGAGCGGCGTCGACGGCGTAGCCTGGGAGGAATTTCGCATCCAGATCGTTGTTGGCGGCGATCTTGGCCAGCATCAGCATCTTGCTGGACGGTGCGGGCTTCAGCAGGCGGTCAAAGCACTCCAGAATGGCCAGTTCGCCGACGATCTTGGAGTTGTTCGGGCCTTGAGTGGAAAAGGTGCCGGTCTTGCGGATGCTCGGCAGTACCTGGCCCACCACCCACTCTTCGAACTTCTCGGCGGCCGGCAGCTTGGACTTCATCACCAGCCGGTACAGGTCCCGCTCTGGGATGATGGTCATGAAACCACCACCCTGTTTCGGGGTAGTGGTCGCAGCCTTGCAGTGACGGGCCACCGCGTTCTCCGGTTTGGAGTAGCCGAGGGCGTCAGCGACGTCGCGCGCGACAAACCACGGATCGCCAAGCTTGTCGGTTATGACCCGGATTGCTGCGCCGTCGAAGTCGAACGGAATCACTGAGGAATTGCGCGCCACGTTTTCGGATTGCGAAGAACGTGGCGCGAGATTGGTACTGCTATTGATATTTGGTGGGGGTTGCATATAATCGGCCTCACAAAGTGTTATCGAATTAGCCGACCTCGACCGTCGGCTTTTTTGTGCCTGGTTTTTTGTTCAGCTCTTCCTCTTAATAGTGGGAAGGGACTGCCCCAAACCTGGCGTGTCGGTAAAAGAAAAGATTCCGCATGCGAAATCTTTCAGGCGGCCTTAACCGACGCATCCATCACGTCGAGGCTCTGCCGTACGTGATGAATCTCCTGGCGGATCAGGCTCTTTTCAAAAGTGCTGACGTGGTTGTCGTCCAACGCTTCGTGCACCGCGATCGTCAGGTCTGCAACTTCCTTCCCTACGTTGATCAGCGATTTGGTGAGCGCTTGCGGCTCTGGTGCCGACTTCGATACCAGGTCAAAGCCGAACTCATTGGCCAGGGCCTGCAATGGGCGCATATCTCCGGTGTGCAGCAAAATCCCGAACAGATGCTCCACGGTAAGGTGGTGGGCCTCGTTGTCCGGGTTCGCGCGCTGGAGCAGGCCAACGTGTGGAACACCCATCTTTGCAGCCAGATTCTTGGGCTCGTTCCCCTTCACTGCTGCCTGGCATGCATCCAAAAAGTCTTCCATTCGTAAAACCTCAAATTTGTTTCCGTGGCGCCCTGCCGATGCAGAAGCGATCATTTGCTCAATGGATCGGCGGACATCGATGTCAGGCGGCGGATCGGGCGCGCTTCTGGGGCATGCACAGCTCACGCGCAGTGATCTTTCCACCGGTCAACTCTTCAGCCTTGAAAGCTTTTTCTGCACGCATCGGGTGAATCCCGGCGACCCAGTACGAAACTGCTGCTTGGGATACGTCGAGCGCTGAAGCGGTTTTGGTTTGCCCGCCGAAGAAGTCGACGAGCCTTTCGATAGGGGTCATATGAGAGCCCTCCTGATAAGCCTGCTTATATCCTAAGTAGAAGCAGGCTTATTTGCAAGCCAATAAGGGAACTTATAAATTCATGTGCATGAGCACACTTGCAGAACGACTAAAAGAAGCGCGGAAACACGCGAAGCTGACCCAGGCAAAACTGGCGACGGTTTCCGGTGTTGAGCAACCCCTGATCTCCCAGCTGGAGACAGGCAAGAACCTTCAAAGCGCACACCTTCCAAAATTTGCCCACATATGCGGCGTGAGTGCTATTTGGCTTTCGGACGATATTGGGCCCATGGTCATTGACTCAAAAAAGGAAGAGTCGAACGTATCGCTGGCTGCCCAGAATCCTCAGAGCTTCCGCTATCCAGTGATCAGCTGGGTTTCTGCCGGCTCATGGGCTGAGGTGGTCGAGCCGTACCCTGTTGGCATTTCCGACCGTTACGAGTTTTCCGAATACAACTCGAAGGGCCCTGCTTTCTGGCTGACGGTCAAAGGTGACTCGATGACCGCACCCGCCGGCCAGAGCATCACCGAGGGCACGCTGATCCTTGTGGACACAGAAGCTGAGGTAGCACCAGGTAAGCTGGTAGTGGCCAAGCTGCCAGACAGCAACGAAGCCACTTTCAAGAAGCTGGTAAGCGACGGCGGTCGACTGTTCCTAAAGCCGCTGAACCCGAGCTACCCAATCGAGGCTGTGGACGAGAACTGCCGGATCGTGGGCGTAGTTGTGCAGGCGCTGCAGAAGTTCTACTGATGCCATCCGCCCTTGGAAAGCCGTCGACCTCATGGCGAGAGCAGAGCTTCTGGAGCAAGGTTGGGGTCATTGCTTGTATCGCGTTGCTTATGATGCTCCCCGGCTATTCCGACGCAGTTGGTCTTAGCTGGGGCTCATCAGTCCGCAAGCGGGTCTTCAGCCCAGGCTTCGTTGTGCTCTGCGTTTTCGTGGCTGTGGTTGAGCTGATAGCGCTGAACCACTTCTATGGAGTGAGGGTGAGGTGAAGGCGGGACGAAACACGTGAATGAAATAACGCAATCGGAATAAGTCATTTCAAATTCAGGGATGTGCAATGGTCGGTTGGAATGAGATGACTGGTGTTACCGGTCACATGAACATGAAGTACGAGGGGCTAGACGCCAACCGCCATTTACTGGAAGCCGGGCAGTATGCGAAGTCGGTGGATGGAGCATCCAGGCTATATAGACTCATCAGCCATTACTGCATTTATGGCGAGGTTTTGGCATCACGCCAACAGTCCGACATAAGGTGCTTCTCAGCACCTCCCAAAGAAGGATCTTTTGAGCAAACACTGGTTATACTTACAGGTATCACACACCAGATGCCTGCTTTTGCGGATGTCTATAAAAAGGCATTCGACTGGTTAACCGCTCAGGTTCTGGCCTATGTCAAGAAAGCACTATCGGGAAACTCGGACGTGAAAGAGCTGGTAGAGGTCATAAGGGAGCAAGCTAAGCAGTCTTCAGACCTCAATCACGTGATGGCGAACGGGTTGATCAAGGCAAACGATAATGCCCATCTATCCTCTGAAAGGCTGACTGAGAAATTGCTCGCGACGCTCCCATTATTGGTTGAGGCAGCAAGGTCTCCCATGCGGAATGCCTTGGCACCAATTGGTAAGTCTTGCGATCAAATCACGCAATTTGCGGACTCCGATCATCCAGTTGAGATTACTGAGCCGGAGGCCCTAGCCATTCGATCAAATGGCGAAGTTTCTGTTGGCGATCCGGGCGACTATGTTATTTCTCGGATTTACGCCCTTAGCGTTGATACAGGGGTGTGCCGCGTCCAGATCGAAGGTTTTTCAGGATCTGTTCATGGCAAAATCACTGACGTCGCCTTGTCCTTTCCAAATAACGCATACACACAAGCTATGGGCAGTCACGCGAGCCTCAAGGTGCGTGCGCGTCCGGTCTTCAAGGACGGGGAGTTGCACAGGCTATTCATTACAGAAACTTGATTCCGAACAATCGGGGGCCCAGCCAAGCGCCGGGCTTCTTATTTCTGGCTAGTACCCTGCCCTGCTATGGTGGCGCCCTCTGAGCGCAATGGAAGCATCGAAGAATGGACTCATGGAAGACCCTGGCGATAGCCCTACTGGCATCGGTCAGCACGCAGGCCCTATCAGGTGATGGCGCAAACCCTATCGCTGCCGCAATATTTCTCACAATCTCCGCGCCAACCATTTTAATTGGAGCGACCACATCCCTCACGACCGAGCCGCCAAAGGTTTTCAAATCGGCGAAGACCGACGCTCTGGCGTTCATTGGGTCGGATGGAGAAATTCGCGGCGCACAGTTTGAGCAAGCCTCCAGATACTACCGCTCGACCAGCACACCGCCGCTGATGTCAGACACCCAACTAGCCCGGGCGATCGCAACTTCCCTCTGACAGCCACTTCGTAGCTGTACCCGCCGCCGGGCTTCCTTCTGCGTATAAATCCATGAACCAACATTGAGTGACTTTTCGCGACCTGGTTCTGCCCGCCCATCCTCTTGTACTCCTAGCCAATTTTCCTAAATAGATCACGCTTAACTCTTGTGGAGAAAGACTCCTGCGCACCCACGTTTAAAGGTTAATGAGGTCTTGCCGAAATACTTGATAGCATTCAGCCATAACCTCAAGGAGCATTAGATGGGTATCGTTCTGGCCATTTTAGTCGGCCTGTTTGGCCATAGATCACTAAAGTCTAAGCTTTTCGCTGGCGGGTACACCGTAAGCCAAGCATTTTGGGGCTTTGGCGTGATTGGTGGAATTATTGTGCTGGGTTTAGCAGGTTCATATGTGGCACATGTGCTAAGAGGTGATCAGAGCAGCGGTGCCGGCTGGACCTTGTCTGCCATTCGCGGCGTGGCCGTTCCGGTAGGCCTATACGCCTTCGTTACGTTTGTTGGGATTTGGCGATCCGCTACACGCTGCACAATCTGGGTAAAAGTGGTTGTGCGGTATTTTTCCGTATTTTTCCTCAGTACCGCAGCCGCTTGCGTGATGTGGGGCTGGTTCAACTTCCTCATAGCTGGCGGTGTTTACTGGTTAATGCAGCGCTGGCAACGGAATCGCGCAATCGGCGCGACGTCGTAGAAAGCAAGCTCAGACTGTTATGAATTTCTGATCGGAGCCCGCCAAGCGCGGGTTTTTTAACGACTGCCAGAAAGCTTCTCCAAAGAATATGCATTTATGCATGAAAATTCCTGCCGCCCTATTGCCAAGATATGCCAGCGCAAATACTGTGTATGCATACAGCATTCGCAAGGAGCGAGGCATGAACCAGGCACCCTACCCCACCGCAAAGCAACGCAATTCCTACGAGCTTGTAGGTCGCCGTCTACAGCGCATCATTGCCGCCCCAGGCGTGCAGAAGGTGCAAGCCGTCGTCGTCTCTAGGCGAGAGGACGAAAGCTCCGAGGCCTGGCACCAGGTCATCCAGGAGATCGGAGATACCGCCGGCATTCGCATCGAACGCTTGAACGGCGACACCGTAAGGATCGGCTGGCGAGAATACTGTGACGCGTGAATGAGCCCGCCGCTGAGCGGGTTTTTTATCGCCCACAGGAAAATATATAAGCATGCTTATTGACGAATAAAATAAGCTCACTTATATTCACTCCGTCGCAGCAACACACAGCCACTGCGAAGGGCCTCCGCCCGCCGCTCTTTGGTTTCACCCCTTGCCGGATCACCACCGGCCCAGATTCAAAGGCAGCGATGAACCGGCCTAAACGGCTCAGAGGGTTGGCAACTGACCCGGGTGTGCAGCGTAAAGCACCAAGAACAGTTATCCAGCGGGAGAACAAGCCGAAAGGCCCGCGGCTGGAAGAACATTTGATTCAAGCCGGTGACCGACGCCAGTAGCGGGTCACGGCGGAAAGCATCACTGAGCAGCCTTCTTGCGAGGGCTGCTTGGGATGACAACCGGAGAAACGTCATGGCTAAAGGGGTGGTGATCAAGTACGAGTGTGATGCGTGCAATGAGCTGCACGACGACGAGGATGGGGCGCGCGAGTGCTGTATGCCTGGCGTCATTGAAAGGTTCTTCTGCCCCATTTGTGAAGAGTCCCACGACGACGAGAGTGACGCCCAGAAATGCATTCTGAGCCACGCAGACATTGAGTCCGCAGACGATGAGCATTGCCCGAACTGCCTGCGTCCAGCAGAAACCGCTCAGTTCAGCATTGAGATAGCAGTTTCCGGACATTGCAGTACATGCAACCCGTTCTTTACGCCGGAGCAGAACCTGCAAATCAAGTACGCGCTTGAACCAAAACAGCTTTGAACAACCAGCGCCACGACAGCCTGTCGTTAACTGCCCGATCCTCTCTCATGAGCGCGCGTAGAGCTATCAACAAGCGTGTTCAGATGGTGCGCTTGCTTTCATGGACATCTCGAAGTGCGTGCCACGCCAAGTAGAAGCCCCCCGTGCGTCCGCAGAACAAGCCGACCGTAAACCCCGATGCGGCACCAGCAAGGACGAGCATTTCCACAGTGGCCGAGAATTCTGGATGTACGGCAGCTTGATAACCGATGAAGTATTTCACGGCAAAAAAGAGAAGCGAGATACCAAGAACTTTCCATGTCCCGGGAACGATCAGGTGTTTGCCCTCCTCGTCCAAAGTCAGTCCGCGTCGAGGAAATATTGCAAATGCGGCTAGGCCACCTAAAAGCATTCCCGTGAACCAACTGCCCACGGTCAATTCAACGCGGTCCGCGTAGCTGAGAGAAAGGAGTGACCAGACCACAAAAACAACCGGTGTGATGATCAGCGACTGCTGACTTTCACGACTGGTTTTCCTGGCACTAAAACCGTAGTAGCAGACCAAGAGAAATGCGCCGTAAACCCAGAGTGGCGTGCCTTCCAGAGCATCGAGCATTGTTCAGCTTCCTTGCAAAAGTCTGTGGCCGGATGCTGGCACAGCCTTGTAACTGTTGCCACTTATTTCAAACAAGATGAGCTCCCTCAAGAGGCTGCATCGGAATGTCGGCGGGTCATGAAAAAAGCTGAGCTGGATTGGCGAGCAATGCGATACACCCGGACGCAGCCAATCGTCACAGTCAGGACCGACATTCCAATGCAGCTTCGATAGGTGGCCACTGCCTTCCCAGTGAGCGAGCGACGGGAGATACGGCCATGAAGTAGATCAACGATTCACCCGCGCGGCGTAGCAAGCCTGAAGGCTTCGCCCAGCACCCTAACAGGCAGCGGAAAGCAGGGTCGTCGATGTCACCGCGCATCAGCCGAAAGGTAGGCCCACCCCAAATGAAGAAGAACACCGCATGTGAGTCCGAGGGCATAGCTGGCCAGACTCGACACATCCCGGGCAGTGCCGGGCGCCTGCACCCTTCCCCACCTCTATTACGTCAGTACTCACCCCGCGCCCATCGGCAACCAGCGGGAGGCATGAGTGTTGACGAATACAGGTGAACAACCCGCCACTTTGGAGGCGACCATGAACGCAGCATTGAAGATGTGCCAGGAGCGTTACGACGCTCAGTTGCCTCCAGAGGTCAGCGAGGGCGACGAGGTGACCGGGTGGCTTGAGCATTCGGCGGAGCGCCTGGTGTGCGGTATGGACATCAAGTGGAAGCGCCGCCACGGCCAGCCGCAGGTGGTGACCTTCGACCGGTACTGCACCTACCTGCAAGGCATCTTGAATCAGCGCCAGATCGACGGCTTGGATCAGCGTGATTCGCTCGCCCGATTGTTCCTGTCGTCGATCCTGAGCAGTCAGGCAGATTCGCGCGGCCACGCTGCTGACTTGATCGGGCAACCCCGCCCTATCGAGGCCGCCGAGAGGATCGCCATGGACCTACTCCGGCCCTACGCCGCCGACGCAGTAGCAGCAGAGCGGGAAGAGGCGGTAGACGACGTGGATGCAGGCCTATGAGCCCGCACGTCGCGATAACCACCGCCCTGCTCGAGCTTGAGCATCCGGATACGACAGACCTGGCCGAGTCGCTGACTGAGGGCCTGATTGTCCGCAACTTCAATACCGGCGCCATCACCGCCGAAGAGTTCCACCACTACAGCGCCTGGCTGCTGAAGACCAGCCGGCAGCGCAAGGAGGCAGCATGACCACCGCACCGGTTAAATCATTGATCGACGAGCAGCTCGACGACATCGAGCGCCGCATTGCCATCCTGGGCTTCGGCCTTCCCTTCAACGAGCTCATTGGCCGCAAGCGTGAAGACCTGGTGCGGGATCTGCCACAACGCCTGGCGCCAACCATGAAGGGTGGGCGGATTGCGGTGAGGGTTCGGCGGTGAGCGATCTCCTTAACATGGAGCTGATCAACTCGCTGCCTCAGCCATTGTGGGTAAGCGAAAACGGGAAGGACTGGTGGTGGCCAGTTTGCGACATCGAAGTTCAGACCGGCTTGGTTCGAATCGACGTGTGCGGCAAGTTGCAGATAACCCACCTATCCGATTGGCGGCATCTACGTGACGACGCCCAGGTCATCCATGACCCGGACACCTTCTACCTGGAAGACGAATCGCCATGACCACCTATCAGCGGCACCGGCGCCGCGCCATCCGCGTTCTGTCGGCCATCGTCGGCCTGACCTTCCTCACCATCGTTTTCTTAGGCCCTGCCATCGGCGGCCTGATAACCCAATAACCAACATCTTCAATCGCTGCGAGCATCGCGGCAAGGATTCCCCATGTCCGCAGTAATGAAGCAGGAAGACAACGCGCCAGCAATGTCGGAGGCCGCGCTCGTTGAAGTGCTGAGCAGCAGCCTCTACCCCGGCGCAGAAAAGAACTCGGTTGTAATGGTCCTGGCCTACTGCCAGGCCGCGCACCTGGACCCGATGTTGAAGCCGGTGCACATCGTTCCGATTTGGAACTCAAAGACGAAAAAGATGCAGGACACAGTGATGCCAGGCATCGGCCTGTACCGCATTCAGGCAGCGCGCACCGGCCAATACGCCGGAATCAGCGAGCCGGAATATGGCCCTCCAGTAACAGCAAAGCTGAGCGGCGTAGAAGTCACTTATCCCGAATGGTGTCGTGTGACGGTCAAACGGCAGATGAGCAACGGCCTGGTTGCCGAGTACACGGCCAACGAGCGCTGGATTGAAAACTACGCAACAGCCAGCAAGGACACTGCGGCGCCCAACGCCATGTGGAAGCGTCGAGCATTTGCCCAGCTCGCCAAATGCGCCGAGGCACAGGCCCTGCGCAAAGCATTCCCTGAAGTTGGATCGGCGCCAACGGCCGACGAGATGGAGGGCAAGGCATTCGAGGAGCCGGTGCGCGATGTCAGCCCACGACAGCAAGCCCAGCCTGAACCGGAAGCGCTGCCCGCCTACTCCGACGACCTGCTGACCGAGAACATCGTGAAGTGGCAGCCATTGATCGACTCGAACCGCACCAGCCCTGAACACCTCATTGCGACCATCAGCAGCAAGTACACGCTGAGCCCGGCGCAGATTGAAAAAATCACCAACCTCAAAGCCCTCGATGGAGATTCAGCATGAAAATTCACAACGTAGCTCAAGGCTCCGCCGAGTGGCTTGCCCTTCGCGCTCAGTACCGCACCGCTTCAGAAGCCCCGGCGATGATGGGCGCGTCGAAGTACCAATCCCGCACCGACTTGCTGATGGCCAAGAAGACCGGTATCACACCGGACGTCACGCCCTCGCAGCAGTTCATCTTCGACAAAGGCCACGCGACCGAAGCCATGGCCCGGCCGTTGGCCGAAGCACTGATCGGCGAAGAGCTTTATCCGATCGTCGCCACGGAGGGCAACCTGCTCGCCTCCATGGACGGCGCTACGGTGCTCGGCGAGACCCTGTTCGAGCACAAGCTGTGGAATGAGTCGGTCGTGGCCCAGGTGAAAGCCGGCGACCTTGCTCCGCATTACTACTGGCAGCTTGAACAGCAACTGCTGGTGAGCGGCGCTGAGCGGGTCATCTTTGTTTGCTCAGACGGCACGCCGGAGAACTTCGTGCACATGGAGTACCGGCCCGTCGCCGGGCGCGCGGCCCAGTTGATCGAAGGCTGGAAACAGTTCGAGGCAGACTTGGCCAACTTCGAGATGGCCGACGCGCCTTCAATCGTCGTCGGCAAGGCACCTGACGAGCTGCCAGCCCTGCGCATCGAGCTGACCGGCATGGTCACCGCCAGCAACCTGAAGGTGTTCGAAGACTCGGCGCTGGCTGTCATCGACTCGGTGAAAACCACACTCTCCACCGATCAGGACTTCGCCGACGCCAAGAAAGCGGTCAAGTGGTGTGGCGATGTCGAGGAAGCTGTCGCTGTCGCCAAGAAACAGGCCCTGTCGCAGACCCAAAGCATCGACGAGCTGTTTTCGTCGCTGGATCGCATCAGCGCCCATGCTCGCGAGACTCGCCTGAAGGTCGACAAGCTGGTGAAGGCTCAAGAGCTGCTGGTGAAGACCAACATCAAGCAAAAAGCCGAGCTCGCCCTGGCGGATCACATCGCCGCAATCAACAAGACCCTTGGCAAAGTCACGCTGCCTCATGTCGTTTCGGACTTCGCCGGCGCCATGAAGAGCAAGCGCACTATCGCCAGCCTTCAGGATGCAGTTGATACCGAGCTGGCCCGGGCGAAGATCGACGCTAGCCAAGCAGCCGATAGCATTCGTTTGAACCTGACCAGTTTGGCTGAGCTCGCCGTTGATCACGCCTTCTTGTTCAGCGATGTGCAGCAACTGGTTACCAAGGCCAATGACGACCTGGTGACGCTGATCAAATTCCGAATCTCCGAACACCAGAAGGTGGAGCGAGAAAAGACCGAAGCGAAGCGTATCGCCGAAGAGCAGGAAGCGGAACGCTTGGCAGCCATCAAGCCGGAGCCGGTCGTAGAGAAAGCGGCGACACCAGAGCCAGTCCGCGCCGCTCTGACCCAGACGACGGCCCCCGTGGCCCAGGCCGCAAAGCCAGTATCGAGCCAAGCGGTGGAGCAGGTAACGCTGCAGGCCAACGTGACGGACTTCGAGGCCCTGGTGAAAGCCGTGGCATATGGTCAAGCGCCAATCAGAGTCCTTTCGGTCAATTGGGAAGCGCTCGACGCGATGGTCGCAGCGCAGGGATCAACATTCAGCATGGCCGGGGTGACGCTGGCCAAGGCGGCAGCATGATCAGCAACCTCAAATCAGGCATCGAGTTCCGGCGCGAAAACGCGCTGGAGCTTTCCAGTCAGGTACAACGGCACCTTGCCGCTGGCGGAAAACTCACCATCGGCGATAGTCCGCCAATCAACCCGCTGCCACCGCCCCGCTCCACCAAGATCGATCCCGAAACCATCCTCAAGCGCCGCAAGCCGCCCATCACAGCGGCAGAACGTAAGGCGCTGCGCAAACTCGCGGAGGCATTATGAGCAAGCGCAAGGCGCATAACCTGCAGGCGCGCATTGCCCGGTCGTGCCGCTCCCTGCTGGCATCCAATCACGTCGCCGTGGTCAACATAGATCCCAGCGGCCGCCAGGGCATGATCAATTACAAGGCGCTGAAGAACATCGCACCAGGGAAGATCGGCCAGGCCGTCTGCGGCATCCCCCACCGGTGGACGATCTACCTCAGCGCCCTCTGCATCGACACCCGCGGCGACCGGTACAGCAAGTCGGTGGAGGTGGCGCCCGATGGGGTCTACCTCTCCGACCACCTGGAAGACGTAATCGAGCATTGCTACAAGAAACTGCGCGACGAGGCCAACCAAAGCCAGATGGTGGCCTCGGGCTGGATCGCGATACCTGAAGCGATATCTCTGGACGAGGAACATGCCGCGCGGATCTTCGAAGCGGTCGGCGCCTGGCGACAGATAAAGGTCGACTCATGCGCCGCATAGCCCGCACCCAGCAACGCAAACGACAAACCTGGCTCGCACTGCCGGCCAGCGGAATCGAAGAGGTAGTCCATGGCGAAAACACTGCAGGAACGCTCGGCCAAAACCGCCAGGAAGCGCGTGGCGAATGCCGAAGAGGAATTGAGGCTCAGGGTTCGCCCGGGCACCCGCAAAGCCCTGGCCGACCTGATGGAGTGGTCAGGCATTACTGAGCAGGGCGAGGCGATGACTCTGATGATTCATCACCTGCATGCCATGGGTTCCGCAAAGTGTCAGCCGCTACTGAATCCCCCGCACCACGAAATCGAAATATCCGAAAACGTGGCGCGAGATTTTCGAAACAAAAGCCTACTCGCCATCCAGAAAGACCCTGGCGACGAAATTATCGAGCCGCTCAGTCCCTGAGCGTCACATGCCCAGATCCCGCTCTGGCAATGTCGATCAGTTGGTTTTGCAGCAGAAAGCCAAGGTCGTTAAGCGTGAGATGACTACCTCCTCGCTTCGCGCACTTAGCCAAATCAACCAGTTGATGCGCGAGCTTTCCTTTTGCTGACAGCTCAAGGCTAGCACCTGCCGATAGAAGCTCTTCAAGTTCGTGCTGCATTTTTACGGCGATACCCATTTTCAACTCCTTTTGGTCCGGCTCCATGCCGGTCACCCGTAATACCCCAACCCAAACCAAATTGCCATCATGCAAGGCTTTCTAGATTGACCATTTTAACAAAAATGAGTAATCATAAACTGTAAGTCATTACTAGCAGGGAGGTGGGGGGGAAATTTGAACGCAACACAAGAAGGAGCATCAAAGAGCCTTCATTTCTTTAACTTTTACCCACTCGTCTCGCAGTATCCTCTGAGTTATGTCAACAACAGCTTGGCCCCTATCAACTATTTTTGTGTATGAGCATGCCGCCTGTATGTACTCATTCATCGCGTGTATTAGTTTTTCGGACTCTTCGCCATTTGGGCTTATCAATAACTCGATCTGAGAGAAGTGCAATCTAGCCTTTGACAACTTATCGGTGAATTCAGCGTAGCGAATATCATAAAGCGCAGTAGATGCCTTAAATTCCTCGCGGGTATCTCCTTTAACCCAACTGACATCGACAATGTATTGGGAAACTGCGTAAACACTGTTTCCCAATGAGAGCAAATTGGAAACGTGCTCCCGAAAAATTGCAATCCAGTCTAGACGACTTTTTGCCAAAAACTCAGACTTACTCTGCTCACGAAGAAATTTAGCATTATCTTCAGCCATCTTTTCCTGGCTGATTATGGTCTTTTTGAAAGAGTACGCGTTGTATGCAGAGCCCGCCACAACGGCGACCACAGCCGTCAAAGACCCCAAAAGCGCAACCCAGTCGGTTCCGGTCTCCACAATTGCGTGAAGTTCGGGAACACGATTCAAAGTCACCATCAGGTTATCAATTCCCATATCACTCTCCTTGCAAATGGGAGCGGAATAAAACACAAGCGAATCCAAATTGCCACTATTTCGCCGCCAACATGTAGGGACGGCGCCCGTATTGGAGAACACCATGCAAATTCAACGTGAAGGCTGCGTCAGCTTTGGCGAGGGCCGCCTGGCTGTGTGGGAAGAAGAAATTCCCCGCGAGTGGGACGCCAAGGTCATTTGGGAGCGCAAGTTCAAGCGCGAAGTGTTCAAGCGGATCATTCAAACGCTCAATCGGATCGGATGGACCGTCGGCGAGCAGACCCATATCTTCACTGGCAACAATTCACGCCATTGCGTGAAAGGCGATCTGCAAGCCGACCTCAAGATCATCGGGCGCAGCATTGAGTTGGACTTTTTCCAAGCCGTGAACACCCCGGATCGCGCAGACCACGGCGGACGGTACCAAAGCGACAAAGAAAAGCACATGCCTTACCTGGCTCGCCTGGAAATGCAGCGGACCCGCATGCGCATTCGTGACTACCTGTGCAACGTCTTCACCGGCTATACGTTCAAGGCTCCAGGCCGAGAGTGTGGCTTGGGCGGAATGACCAACACCGAGTGGATCAATGCCGACTACGTGAGTGCCCGGCGCTTTGGGCCTCCCACTATTCCTGCTGCCGACTACAACTCAGGGTCGGGCGACAAGAAAACAATTGAACATGGTGCGAAGGTCTGGACGACTGACCGTAAAGGTCGCTGGTACCAGGGCACTGCGTTCGTGAACATCAACAACATGTGGTGGGTCGCTCATGGCAAGTACGGCTACGACAACAAGGGTTGCTTCGAGCTGTTTGTTGAGCGGCCTACAGACATCAGAGCCAAGAAGAATGACCGAGCCCGCCGCCAGCGCCTGGAGGACCTGATCGCGAAGGCGGTGGCTGGGATGAACTATCAGCGCGCCGAGGTGCTGCGCAAGGTGCTTTTCCCTAAGCCTGAGCCGTTGTTCATGATCCTTAACGTGAAAGACGGGGTGTATTTCCGGCCCAACTACAACGGATACACCAGTGACACGATCAGGGCTGGCAAGTACACCCGCGCGGAGCTGAAACCTTATCTGGGCGACGCTGACGAAAAAGACGATCTGAAGGCCGTGCCGATTTCTCAGGCCGCCTGATCCGGCTCCATGCCAGTTTCCCACTAAGTCCGGCTACTACCCGGTTAGATAACCCTGTTAGGCGTTTCCAAATTTAGCATTGAATACTAATTCATACTCGCCCCAGTAGTGTTCAGCTAGCTGCGACTGAGCAAAAAGATCTTCATACATCAAAACAAGCTCTTGTTCAATAAACGCATCGGCCTCAAGAAACAATGTGACTCTCGATGACATATTCGACATAGCCGCCAACATTCCATTATGAAAAATAACCAGATCATAGTTACCCAGCTCGTAGGCAGGGAGGCTCTTTAGCGAACTCAAAGAAGAGTTAAATAGGTCCCTAAAAACAAGATTCCAGCTCTCCTTAAAGACTCCAACGGGCGGCTGCTTTTCAACTAACTCTCTCATAGTCCTGGCATGATCCCATGCGCATTTAACCACAGCAAAATACGCGTTTGACTTATCCAAAGCCCGCTGATTAGCCTGTTGAATTTGTCTTTCAACCTGACTATTGCTAATCGCAAAAGCTCCCCATATCGCCGCTATTGACCCTATAGCCTGAACCCAGCTTGCCAGCTCACTACTTGTGAGCTTGAACAATGCAATTCCGAACAGTACGGCCAATACAAGCAGGATATTCGATACAGATAGCCAGGGCTTAAACAAGTCTTTTCCGTAATCGTTCAGCATCCCTTATCCCTACCTTGACGTTTGATCGGTAAATATACCCGGCGAGGAACCCCTATGTCCGCAAAACAGAAGAAACACCCCTTCGATTTCAAAACCCAATACGGACTCGGCTTCAACCCTCAGGACGATGAGATCGTTGTCGACTTCTTCTGTGGTGGCGGCGGAGCCGGTACCGGGCTGGAAATTGGCCTGGGCCGCACCGTGAACGTAGCGAAGAACCACAGCCCGCAAGCCATCAGCATGCACACCGTGAATCACCCAGGCGCCAAGCACTTCACCACCGACGTGTTTGATGGTGACCCGGACACCGAGTGCGGCGGCAAGGCCGTGGGCTGGTTCCACATGTCACCGGACTGCACCCATCACAGCCAGGCAGCCGGCGGCCAGCCACGCAAGCGCGAGATCCGCAACCTGTCGTGGATCGGGCTCAAGTGGGCAGGCATGAAGCGTCCCCGGGTGATCAGCCTGGAGAACGTGAAACAGATCCTGCAGTGGGGCCGGCTGATCGCCAAGCGCGATAAGGCCACCGGCCGCGTGGTGAAACTCGGCGGCGAAGTTGCAGCACCTGGTGAGGTTGTGCCGGTGGGCCAGCAGTTCCTGATTCCTGACCCGAAGCAGCGCGGCAAGACCTGGCGCCGCTTCGTGGCCCTGCTTGAAGGCATGGGCTACGTCGTTGAATGGAAGGTGATCCGGGCGTGCGATTTCGGCGCACCAACCAGTCGGGAGCGACTGTTCATGATCGCCCGGTGCGACGGCCAGCCAATCGTGTGGCCAGCGCCTACCCACGCCAAGAACCCGGTCAGGGGCCAGCAGAAGTGGAAGACCGCCGCTGATTGCATCGACTTCACCGACCTCGGCAAAAGCATCTTCGGCCGCAAGAAAGACTTGGCCCCGGCGACCCTGCGTCGCGTTGCCAAGGGCATGAAGAAGTTCGTCATCGACAGCGCGGCACCATTCATTGTGCCGATCGCCAATTGGTCAGGGGAAACAGTACAGTCGGCAGACGAGCCGCTGCGCACAATCACTTCATATCCTAAGGGCGGCGCGTTCTCGGTGGTCAGCCCAGTTATAGCACCGGCAACACACCACGGCAGCGACCGAATCAACGATCCACTCAAACCATTGCCGACGGTGACCTGCGCGAATCGCGGCGAGCTGACGCTGATCAGCCCCACGCTGATTCAGTCGGGGTACGGCGAGCGCCAGGGTCAGGAGCCGCGAGTGCCAGGTCTGGATCAACCACTGGGCACCGTGGTCGCCGGCGGCGTGAAGCACGCCCTGGCAGCCGCGCACCTGGTGAAGTTCCGATTCAACGATGCGGGCAAGGCGCTGGACGAACCACTGCCGACCATCACCAGCGGCGGCAACTATCAGCGCCCGGCCGGGGCCGCACATGCCATGGGCATCTCCACGGTGTTCATGGCCCAGATGAATGGCGGCTTCAACACCACCGCCGCCAAGAGCATCGAAGACCCGATGACCACCGTAACGAACACCGGTAGCCAGCAGCAGCTGGTGGCGGCGAACCTGGTGCACCTGCGCGGCAACTGCGATGCCAGGGACGCAAATGATCCGCTGCACACCATCAGCGCCGGCGGCCAGCACCACGGGTTGGTGAGCGCGTTCATGGAGAGGGCATTCGGCGGGAGTGTTGGCCAGGGCCTGGACGATCCGGCACCGACCATCACCGCCGGTGGCGGCGGCAAGAGCTCGCTGGTATCGCTCACCCTGTCACCGGAACACGAAGCCGGTGCCCTGCGGGTCGCTGCATTCCTGATCAGCTACTACGGCACCGAGAACATCAGCGCTTGCGATGCCCCCGCGCCGACCATCACCACCAAGGACCGCCTGGCCATGGTCACCGTGACGGTGAAGGGCACGCCCTATGTGATCGTCGACATCTGCCTGCGGATGCTCAAGCCGTACGAGCTGTACAAGGCCCAGGGCTTCCCGGCCGACTACATCATCAGCCACGGCGCCGACGGCAAACCGTTCACCAAGACCCAACAGGTGCACATGTGCGGCAACAGCGTAAGCCCGCCGCCGATGGCTGCCCTGGCACGCGCCAACGACCCGTGGCGCACTGAGCAACGCCAAGCACGCGCCGCGTAACTCCCCACTCCACCGCCCGGGCATGGCCCGGCAAGGACTCCTCATGCCTACAGAAAACCGCAAGCCAGACATCCGCACCATCGTGACCGATTCGCTCGTCGGCATGATCGCAGCAGTTACTCGAACCACGCCGCCGGCGAACGAGCCGCTGCCGTCATTCATCCAGGCCCCTGTTGATCGGGCAGTTGACCGCATCAAGTCGCTCCTGCTGCCAGGCGTGACCCTCCAGGCATCCCGCGCCAACCGCGTCTACGTGGCCGGGCCCATGACTGGCATCACCGACTTCAACTACCCGGCCTTCAACGCCGTGGCCGACCAACTGCGCGACATGGGCTACGAAGTCGAGAACCCAGCAGATCACGGCGTCGTAGAGGGCGCGCAGTGGGCCGACTACATGGCATACGACCTGACACGCCTGGGGCTGTGCGGGGTGATCGCCCTGCTGCCGGGCTGGGAAAACTCGAAGGGCGCCCAGCTCGAAGTCCTGATTGCCAGGCACCTCGGCATGACGGTTGTGAATGCCCATGATCTGGTAACGAGGGATGACACAAGAACGCCCCAGCCCCGCGGCTAGTGGATTGCACTTTCCTCCGGTGGATGCTCTAGTTACTTTGCATGCAAGCCTAAGGAGCGCAGGACGCAATGAATCTCGATGAGATGAAAACCCCTCGAACATGGGAAAATGCCCAGATGCCGGGCGCCTACGCACTTGCAACGCGTGTCGGCGAAACGGTAATTAATGCAGGCGACAATTTGACTTTCGAACAATACATCACGGGTTATGGAGAAATATCAAACTGCAAGATTCAGTGCTATATCTCATCGAATTTATTTGACCGTGATAGTTCATCCGTACACCACACCCCATACATAGAAACCCATGAGAATGGGTCAATGACAATAAAATGGGGAAGAGAAACGGGGCACGTAGACAACGCGGGTTACAACTGCATATGCATGGGTTTAAAAACCGCCAACTGGAAAGAGCCTACATTATTTTTTGACGCTAACGAGCCAGGATTGTTAATAACCGAGTTAAAAAGCGGGAAAGCTCCCTTTGAGTACAATTTAAAAACGAGCAAAACCATCAGGCCCGGCTCACATTACATAGACTTCTATTTGACTTACTTTAACGGCGACGAATGGAAGACCTCAAAAGAGCGCTTGGATTTCAGAGTCAATAATACATTTGAAAAAAACAGCACCGCACTATCGTTGCTTGCTGCTGTTGCTTTGCTGGTAACCATTGCTCATGACGGTATTGCTCCTGCCATAGAGACCATTCACGACATCGGAAAATTCGTTAGCCAGCAACACCACTCCCCGAAATAGTCCCGCCTATGGCGCACTTCGAGTGCGCTTAACCCCTCCCCCTTCAAAGTCAGCCGCTATAGCGGCAAGGACGAAGTCATGCCCGAAGAAAGTGTAGCGGCCTGGTCTGGCGAAGGACCGCCGCCGGCCGGAACCGTTTGTGAGGTCGATGGTTCGGCCGGCGAAACTGGATTCGCCACGTGCACCGTCCATTACTCATCCAGCGACGTGATTGTCTGGCAGTACCTCTGCTCTGACGTCGAGCACTGCGCCTATTTTGGTGAGCGCAAGTTCCGCCCGAACGGCGCAACCGCTGAGCAGCATAGGCAGAGCCTGGCGCGCGAGCTGTTCGAAACCATGATCCCCAGTGAGATCCGTTGCTTACCTTGGGAAGGTATCCATGAGAATGCCCGGCTCGACTTCCTCCGGGCAATCGACGCTGGGTACCGCAAGCAGGTGAAGCTATGCGCCTGAAGAAAGCTGAGCGCGAGCAAGTGCGCCTGAAGTACGGCGGGCACTGCGCCTACTGCGGAGTGCTGCTGGGTGACCGATGGCACGCCGACCACCTGGCGCCTGTCGTGCGTGAGCTGCTGTCCAAGCAGACCGCCGTCGGCACCTGGAAGCTGGTATCGGGCAAGCCACTGCGACCCGAGCATGACGTGCTGGAAAACATGATGCCGGCCTGCGCGCCCTGCAACATCAGCAAGGGCGGCCAGACGCTGGAAGGTTGGCGCAGCTGGATCGCAAGACACGTCGAGTCGCTGAACAACTACACCCCAATCTACCGCCTGGCTAAAGCATATGGCCTGATCGCCGAGACTGGCGCGCCGGTGGTGTTCTACTTCGAAAAGGTGACCCTATGGGCTACATCAACCCACTCTTAAAGTTGCCATCTGGCCGCGCCCTTCTGGACCTACCAGCAGAAGATAGGGCGCGGATCGAAGCCGTGATGCGCGAACTGCGCGACCAGGCCAACACCGAGGCGGAGAACTCCTGGAAGCGGCGCAAAGGCCCGATGGCCGCCTACTGGCGAGCCGTCTCTACCTACGCGCGCCACCTAGCGCATGCGCTTTCTCACAAACACCTGCCCTAACCCCAATCCCCCTACATGCCTGCCGGTGAGCGGCGGGCGAGGTATTCCTATGTCAGCAGTTCAGCGTTTCCACGAAGCAGCCAACGACGCCCTGGTCAAACTCAGTGGCTACTGCCTGCCAGGCGCCAAGCTTGCCTTGGTCATCGTCACCCCGGACGAGCCAGAGCGGGACATCATCCTTGAAGATCAGGGCTTGGATCGAAACGAGGTGGTCAGCGCTCTGCGCCGGCGCGGCCTGAGCATAGACGGCGACAACGCCTACAAGCGCGATCTGTGCGACACGATCGTCGGTGCACTGGCTCAGGGAGCCCAAAACACCAACCCGCCGCCGGCGGATCATTGGGCGCAGCAGTTCTGGCATATCGGCCGGGAGGAGCGCGCCAGCAGCGAGCAACTGCTGAAAGCGCTGATAGCGATCACCCAGGTAGCGGGCGAGTGCGAGCAGATCGCCAGCAACTACAGCGGCACCATCGACGGAATCTTCGAGCACGGCGGCGACGATCACGAGGATCCGAGCTGCGCAATCTTCCACCGCCTGTACTACGCCATGTTCGACGCGCGGGCCGCAATCAAGAAAGCCACCACCTAACCCACCTTCTGCCGCCCAGCGCGGCGCGGAGAGAACAATGTCAGCAGCCGAACAGCTCAACGACGGCATCACGGGCGACAAGGTCCCCGAGGCGAAAATGGCCGAAATCCTCGGCACCACCCTCGCCGCCTTACGCTCCAAGCGAGCCCGAAACCAAATCCCACTCGGCGTGTGGAACAAGCAAGGCAGCCGGGTCATGTACAGCATCAGGAGATACTACGAATGGCTCGAAAGCCAATGGGTCTGCCCGCAGGAATGGACCTCCACCACGGATCGATCCGCATCCGCTTTATGTGGAACGGCAGCCGGCGGAGTGAAACGCTCCCCTATCCCCCGACACAGAAAGGAATCAAGTCTGCCTCACAGGTTGTTGATCAGGTAAAGGGGCTGATCAAGCTGGGGCTGCTCGACGACGACAAGTACGCCGAGCTTTTCCCGAGTTCCAGCAACCTCGCCGGCGGCAAGATCAACTTCGGCGAGTACGCGCAGCTCTGGCTGGATAGCCGTGAGGTGGTGGCAGGTACGAAGGGAAACTACAAGGGAGCGCTGAACAGGTACTGGATGCCCGGTCTGGCCCTGGTGCGGATCGACCTGATCACAACCACGCTGCTCCGCCGGGTCATGGCCACCAGCGAGTGGAAGTCGCCGGGCGTTAAGCGCAACGCCATCTCGAAGCTGTCCACCATCCTGAATTCAGCCGTATCCGAAGAGTTGATCCCGAAGAACCCAGCGGCAATTCTCGAACTGCCCAAGCGCAGCAAAAAGGAGATCGACCCCTTCACGCTGGAAGAAGCAGACCAGATCATCGCGAAGATGTACGAGCACGATCACTGGCCCAGTACGATTTATGCGGCATTTTTTGAGTTTGTGTTTTTTACAGGGATGCGTCTATCTGAAGCCCTGGCGATGCGCTGGGATGCGGTAGACGAAGAGAAGAGGACGGCCCACGTATGTCGCGGGATCGCCTTGGGGGAAGTGGTTGAGCGCACGAAAACGGGCAGTGACCGCTTCGTTTTGTTGAATGACCGCGCCCTGCATGCCCTGAAATTCGCCAGGGAGTACGCGGAGCGTCGGAAAAATGGTAAAGGGAAAGTGCTGGAAACGCCCTTCATTTTCCCGCCATCAAAGAACTCGGAGTACGTGAAGCAGACGTCGGACCTGCATAAGCAATGGGTTCCGACGCTGAAAGCTCTGAATATCCGTCGTCGGCCGCCATACAACTGTCGTCACACCTATGCGACAATATGCATTATGTCTGGCATGAACCCCGCCTTCATTTCCCAGCAGCTCGGCCATAGTGTGCAGATGCTGCTCTCGACTTATGCGCGTTGGATCAACTCAAGCTCGGACTGGAGCGAAATGGAAAAGCTCCAGATTGGTCCCAAATTGGTCCCAGCTCAAATAAGCGCACCCTAAGCTATTGATAGGTAAAGTAATTGATCTCCACAGCTAACATCACCATGCAGTTCGGCGCCAAGCCGCTCTTTGAGAACGTCTCGGTCAAGTTCGGCGCCGGCAACCGGTATGGTCTGATCGGTGCCAACGGTTGCGGCAAGTCGACCTTCATGAAAATCCTCGGCGGCGACCTCGATCCGTCCGGTGGCCAGGTCATGCTGGAGCCGAATGTGCGCCTGGGTAAGCTGCGCCAGGACCAGTTCGCCTACGAAGAATTCACCGTGCTCGACACCGTGATCATGGGCCACGAAGAGCTGTGGAAGGTCAAGGCCGAGCGCGACCGTATCTACTCGCTGCCGGAAATGAGCGAAGACGACGGCATGGCCGTGGCCGAGCTGGAAACCGAGTTCGCCGAGATGGACGGCTACACCGCCGAATCCCGTGCTGGTGAGTTGCTGCTGGGCCTGGGCATTCCCCTGGAACAGCATTTCGGCCCGATGAGCGAAGTGTCCCCCGGCTGGAAACTGCGTGTATTGCTGGCCCAGGCGCTGTTCTCCGACCCGGAAGTGCTGTTGCTTGACGAACCGACCAACCACTTGGACATCAACACCATCCGCTGGCTGGAAAACATCCTGACCCAGCGCTCCAGCCTGATGATCATCATCTCTCACGACCGTCACTTCCTGAACAGCGTGTGCACCCACATGGCTGACCTGGACTACGGCGAGCTGCGCCTGTTCCCGGGCAACTACGACGAGTACATGACCGTGGCGACCCAGTCCCGCGAGCAACTGCTGTCGGACAACGCGAAGAAGAAAGCGCAGATCTCCGAGCTGCAATCCTTCGTCAGCCGCTTCTCGGCCAACGCCTCGAAAGCCAAGCAGGCGACCTCCCGTGCCAAGGCGATCGACAAGATCCAGCTGGCCGAGGTCAAGCCTTCGAGCCGCGTGAGCCCGTTCATCCGTTTCGAACAAACCAAAAAGCTGCACCGCCAGGCGGTCATCGTCGAGCGCATGGCCAAAGGCTTCGACGGCAAGCCGCTGTTCAAGGACTTCAGCTTCCAGGTTGAAGCCGGCGAGCGTGTGGCGATCATCGGCCCGAACGGTATCGGCAAGACCACCCTGCTGCGCACCCTGGTCAACGAACTGACTCCGGATGCCGGCAGCATCAAGTGGACCGACGCGGCAGAACTGGGCTACTACGCCCAGGATCACGCGAGTGACTTCGAAAACGACATGAGCCTGTTCGACTGGATGGGCCAGTGGACCCAAGGCGAGCAAGTGATCCGTGGCACCCTGGGGCGCATGCTGTTCTCCAACGACGAGATCCTCAAGTCAGTCAAGGTGATCTCCGGTGGTGAGCAAGGCCGCATGCTGTTCGGCAAGCTGATCCTGCAAAAGCCGAACGTGCTGATCATGGACGAACCGACTAACCACTTGGACATGGAATCCATCGAGGCGCTGAACCTGGCGCTGGAGAACTACCCGGGCACGCTGATCTTCGTCAGCCATGACCGTGAGTTCGTATCGTCCCTGGCCACCCGCATCATCGAGTTGAGCGCCAACGGCGTGATCGACTTCAGCGGTACCTACGACGACTACCTGCGCAGCCAAGGCGTGGTGTTCTAAAAGTAGTGACCTGAAACTGTGGGGAACAGGCTCGTTGTGGCGAGCGGGCTTTTGTGGCGAGCGGGCTCGCCACAAAAGCCGGTTTCTCAGTCAAAGTAGTTAGCCTGCTTCCTTTTCCCCCAAGCCCTTGCCATGATGCGCTCACCGCCCGCCCGCGAACGAGTGCCCATGTCTGCCGCCGCCCCCAGTTCACTGTCGATCACCCTGCAGATCGTCTCCATCGTCTTCTACACCTTCATCGCCTTTATCTGCATCGGCCTGCCGATTGCGGTAATCCCGGGCTATGTCCATGAGCAACTAGGCTTCAGCGCGGTGGTGGCCGGGATCACCATTGGCTCCCAGTACCTCGCAACCCTGCTCAGCCGTCCCATGGCCGGACGCATGTCCGACAACGTCGGCACCAAGCGCGCGATTGTGCTGGGGCTGGCGGGGATCCTGATCAGCGGTGTATTGACGTTTTTCGCCACCCTGGTGGACAGCCTGCCCAACCTGAGCCTGGGGATTCTGATTGCCGGCCGGCTGCTGCTGGGCGTGGCCCAGGGCCTGATCGGCGTGGGCACCATCAGTTGGTGCATGGGCCAGGTGGGTGCCGAACATACCGCGCGATCGATTTCGTGGAATGGCATTGCCTCCTACGGCGCCATCGCCATCGGCGCGCCGCTCGGAGTGGTGATGGTCGCCGAATATGGCTACGCCAGCCTGGGTATCGCGCTGTCGGTATTGGCGGCGCTGGGCCTGGTGCTGATCCGCAACAAACCCTCGGTGCCGGTGGTGCGCGGCGAGCGCCTGCCGTTCTGGGCGGTGTTCGGGCGCATCGCACCGTTTGGTGCCAGCCTGTGCCTGGCGTCCATCGGCTACGGCACCCTGACCACCTTTATCACCCTGTATTACCTCAATCGCGGCTGGGTCGGCGCGGCGTACTGCCTCACGGTGTTTGGCGTGTGTTTTATCGTCTCGCGGCTGGTGTTCATCTCGGCGATCAGCCGTTTTGGCGGCTTCAGGGCGGCGATTGCGTGCATGATCATCGAGACCTTGGGCCTGACGTTACTGTGGCTGGCGCCGTCCACCGGCGTGGCCTTGATCGGTGCGGGGCTGACCGGCTTTGGTTTGTCGCTGGTGTACCCGGCACTGGGCGTGGAAGCCATCAAACAGGTGCCAAACAGCAGCCGCGGTGCGGGCCTGAGTGCGTATGCGGTGTTTTTCGACCTGGCCCTGGCGATTGCTGGGCCATTGATGGGTGCCGTGGCGTTGAACCTGGGTTACAGCTGGATCTTCTTCTGCGCGGCGCTGTTGTCGGTCACGGCGCTGGGCGTGACCTTGCTGCTCAAGCGCCGCGCTTACTGATCGGCGGTCTGCAAGCCGGCGCGGGTAGATTGGCCGAGGGTGTGGGTGAAAAAACGCCCGGCTTCGGAAATCAAGTCGCGGTGGATGCCTTCACGGTCGACGCCGTCGGCATCGGTGCAGATCGCCGGCATCGCGGCCAATTGGTCGCTGTCGCACGGCGCCATGAACACGAAGTGCCCTGCCCCCGCCAGCAACTTGAAGTCCGGTGGTTCCGGCAGCTTGCGCGCCAGGGCGGCGGCGTTTTTGTCTACCGCCACCAGCTTGTCGCCGTCGCCGCTGTAGAGCAGCACCGGCACGTGCACATCCGCCAGGGTGTGGCGGCCGAACATCAGGCTCAATGGCGCCATCAACATCAACGAATGAATGCGCGGGTCGGATTGTGGTTGGAGGTCGTCACGGTCCACCACCAGTTCACCTTTGGTGGTGCAGGCATCGCGATCTTCGGGGCGTTCCTGGCAATAGCGGCGCAGGCGATCGAAATCCGGCTTGGCCCCCGCCAGGATCAACGCGGTCTCGCCACCGGCCGAATAGCCGATAACGCCCACCTGATCGACGTTGACGAACGGCGACAGCATCGGGTCGGCCAAGGTCGCGGTGATCGCTTCGGAAATCTGGATCGGCCGGCCGTACAGGTTACTTACCGTGCCCAGGCGGCTGTGGTCCTTGTAGTTATCGCCGGGGTGCAATACCGCGACCACCACAAAGCCTTTACGCGCCAGGGAGGTGGCCAGGTCATGCAGAGCCAACGGCGTACCGGTGTTGCCATGGGACAGCATCAGCATCGGGAAGCGGCCAATGGCGATCTTGGAATCTTCGGTAGCCGCGACGTGATAGGGACCCAGTTGTGTGCTGTGTTCATCGTCGGTGGACGGGTAGAACGCCACCGCTTTCATCGGTTGCAGATCCAGCGGGTCGAGAAAGGTCATGCGATGGAAGCCCACACTCCAATGGGGGTGCGGCGCAGGCGCGGCGTGCACTGAAAACAGGCCGCCGAGCAGGGAAAGAACCATAACGGCACAAAGACGCATCATGAGGATGTCCACCTTTGCTGCGTGACCACGTTCAACACCCGCGGCATGTCTATTTGAAAAGTCCATGGCTCAAGGTACTCACACTGGGTGATAAACCCATGCGTGCATAACCTGGGCCAAGGTAATGACAGCGGGTAAACGAAAAAACTCCGTACGCCAGTCGCTTCAAGACGACCAGAATACAGAGTTTAGGCGCCCGGCTTCAGATAGAAACCGAGCAGAGATGAAATTTACACAAGCCTTACGCAGCGGCGAACAATTGTTCGTTGATCAGTACGTTCGCGTCGCTGATGGATTTGCTGCGTACTTCATCACCATAAGCCAGGCCGTGGGCGCGTACGAATTCGATGTCGGTAATGCCGAGGAAGCCCAGCATCACTTTCAGGTATTCCTCGTGGGCAACACCGGTTGCCTGGCCAACATGCAGGCCGCCGGAGGTGGAAACAATGATGACTTTCTTGTTACCGCACAGGCCTTCAGGGCCGGCTTCGGTGTAACGGAAGGTCTGACCGGCGACGGCGATGCGGTCAATCCAGGCCTTCAATTGGGTTGGAATGGTGAAGTTGTACATCGGCGCCGCCAATACCACGGCATCGGCGGCGAGGAATTCAGCCAGGGTCTTGGCACTGAGGTCGGCCTCGTGCTGTTGTGCGGCGTCACGCAGTTCGGCGGCGGTGCCCAGGGCGCCCAGGGTCGCGCCGGAGAAGTGGTTGATGCCTTCACTGGCGAGGTCGCGGTAGGTCACTTCCACACCCGGCTCGGCCGCTTGCCAGGCCTTGACTACGCCAGCGCTGAGCTGACGGGAAGCCGAGTTGTCGCCGAGGATGCTGGAATCGATGTGCAACAGTTTCATGGTGGATCTCCGAGTGTGGGATCGACAGTGGCGATCAGATGGTGGTGATGCTACGCATGAAACCAATAGTCGATAAGTCGCCTGAATTGCGATAGTTTGTCCCACTGACAGGACAATAGGCTGACCATGCAAGACCTCAACGACCTCTACTATTTCGCCAAAGTCGTCGAAGCCGGCGGCTTCGCGGCGGCCGGGCGGCTTTTGGGCATTCCCAAGTCACGGCTGTCGCGGCGTATCGCCGAACTGGAAGAGCGCCTCGGCGCGCGCCTGCTGCAACGCACCACGCGGCAACTGACCCTGACCGCCGTTGGCGAGCGCTACCTGCGCCACTGCCAGGCGATGCTGCTGGAGGCGGAAATGGCCGACGAGGCGGTGGCCAGCATGTCCAGCGAACCCCGCGGGCGGCTGCGGGTCACATGCCCGGTGGGGCTGGCGCAGCACTTCCTGCCAGAACTGGTCGCCGGATTTCTCGCCGCCAACCCCCAGGTACAGCTGGAGATGACCCTGGTCAACCGCCGCGTCGACCTGGTCGCCGAAGGCATCGATGTGGCACTGCGAGTGCGCGAGCTTGGTGACGAAGACCCGCTGCTGGTGACCAAGCGCCTGCGCCAGGCCCAGACCGTACTGGTCGCCAGCCCCGCATTCATGCTCGGTCGCCAGGTAAGCACCCTCGACGATCTCAAGCAACTGCCGATACTCGGTGCGCTGGAGGCGGATCGCCTGGTGCATCAGCGCATCCTTGACCCCCAGGGCAACCCACACGATCTGGCGATGGAAGCCCGCCTGGGCATCGACGACTTCATCGTGCGCAAGGCCAGCGCCGTCATGGGTCTGGGCTTTACCGTGCTGCCGATGATGTACTGCGAAGAGGAACTGGCCAACGGTCGGTTGGTGCAACTGCTGCCGCAATGGTCGTTGCCGGGCGGCTGGCTCCAGGCCGTCTACCCGCATCGCCGTGGCGTGCTGCCGGCGATTCGGGCCTGGATCGATTACCTGGAAGAAGGCTTTAAGAGCTGCGGAGACCGCTTGCTATGAAGATGACCGAAGCACAAGTCGCGAGTTTCTGCCTGAGCCTGCCCGGCGCGCGGGAAGACTACAAATGGGGTGGCGTGCGAGTGTTCTCGATAGCGGGCAACAAGATGTTCGCCCTGCAAAACCTGCGCGGTGATTCGCTGGCGTTCAAGGTCGACAAGGAATTGTTCCTCGGCCATGTGGACCGCCCTGGCATCCACCCGGCGCCGTACCTGGCACGCGCGCAGTGGATCATCATGAACACGCCCTACCCGCTGGGCGCCGAGGAACTGCGCGGCTTGTTGCAGCGCTCCCACCAGTTGGTGGTGAGCAAACTGCCCAAGCGCACGCAGGTCGGCTTGCTGCTAGAGAACTGACAGTAGCGTGCCACCGAGGAACAACTGGTCCAGCCAGAACACTTGGTGCAACAGCACGATCACCCAGAACAGTACCTGGTAAGACACCTTGCGCGTCTTGTGCCGGAACACCTGCTGGGCAATCAATGCCCCCGGCCAACCGCCCGCCAGCTCCACGGCGTGGAGGATGTTCTCCGGGGTGCGCCAGCTGTCGGTGAGGGCCTTGCGCTTGTCGCTCCAATACAGGAAGAACGCCAGCACGCTGACCACGCCATAGGCCGCCAACGGAAGTACCGTTTCACCGCGCAGCCACACCAACACCGAACCCAGCAGCGGCGCCGTGCACAGCAGCACAAAAATCGCCGCTTTCAGGCGTGGGTGTTGAATCATCATGCCTTGGCCGCAGCCCAGTCGATCCAACCGAATTGCCAGGTCGCCAGGATCAGCAGGCCGAACGCAATACGGTACCAGGCAAATGCCGCGTAGCTATGGCTGGCAATGAACTTGAGCAGGCCCTTGACCGCGATCATCGCGAAGATGAACGAGGTGACGAAGCCAATGGCGAACACCGGCAGGTCCGCCGGCTGGAACAGGTCGCGGTATTTGTAGCCCGAGTACACCGCCGCACCGACCATGGTCGGCATGGCCAGGAAGAACGAAAACTCGGTGGCAGTCTTGCGCGACAGGCCGAACAGCAGGCCGCCGATGATGGTCGAGCCGGAGCGCGACGTACCCGGGATCATCGCCAGGCACTGGGCAAAACCGACCTTGAGCGCATCTTTCCAGGTGATGTCATCGACGCTTTCGGCGTGCACTTCATGCTCGCGGCGCTCGGCCCACAGCATGACGACGCCGCCGATCACCAACGCAGTGGCCACGGTGATCGGGTTGAACAGGTAATGGTGGATCAGGTCGGCAAAGATCACCCCCAGCACCACGGCCGGCAGGAACGCGATCAGCAGGTTGACCGTGAAGCGCTGAGCGTTGCGCTGGGTCGGCAAACCGGTGACCACATCGAGGATCTTGCGCCGGAATTCCCAGACCACCGCGAGGATCGCACCCAGCTGGATGATGATATTGAACGCCATGGCGCGTTCGCCGCCGAAGTCGAGCAAATCGGCGACGATAATCTGGTGTCCGGTGCTGGAGATCGGCAGGAACTCGGTAAGCCCCTCCACTACGCCAAGAATCAATGCCTGAATGGCTGTCCAAAAATCCATGCTTCCCCCAAAGGTCATGCCCTGTGGCATGCCTTATCAATCTTTTAATGGTTCACTGACGAGCGCACTGAAGGCCCGGTGTTGACCATGGGTCAATGCCGGTCTGCAAAAATTCTGTGAAAAATCAGGCAGTACTCAGGTTTTGCGATTTCAGGCCGAAAGCCTATCAGACAAGGCGTAAAAGTCGATGCGACGCCCACAATTATAAAAAGCCCGGAGTGACAGGACGATGAACAGTTTGCGTAATATGTCGATCAGCCGACGCCTCTGGTTGATCCTGATCGTCGCCGTGCTGATGCTGATGGCCCTGGGTTTGCTGATGCTCAAGCAGATCCACGACGACCTTTACCAGGCCAAGCGCCAGCAGACCCAGCACGTGGTCCAGACCGCCAGCGGGATCCTGACGTTTTATCACAGCCTCGAAACCACCGGGGTGATGACCCGCGAAGCCGCGCAAAAACAAGCCCTGAGCGCGGTGCGCGGCTTGCGCTATGACCACGACGACTATTTCTGGATCAACGACCTCACCCCCGTGATGATCATGCACCCGGCCAACCCGAAGCTGGACGGCCAGAACCTCTCGGCCATCCGCGATCCCGATGGGTTTGCCGTGTTCAACGAGTTCGTGATCCTCGCCAAGGCCAAGGGCGCCGGCATCATCAACTACCGCTGGCCGAAGCCGGGCGCCGATGCGCCGGTGGCGAAAACCTCGTATATCCAGTTGTTCGAGCCGTGGGGCTGGATCATCGGCTCCGGCGTGTACGTGGACGATGTGCAGGCCGAGTTCAACAGCCAGGTGTGGAAGGCCTCGTTTATCGGTCTGGGCATCGCCGTGGTAATGGCACTGCTGGTATCGCTGATTGCCCGCAGCATCGTGCGCCCCTTGCAGGACGCAGTGAACGCCATGGGTAATATCGCCAGCGGCGAAAGCGACCTGACCCGCAGCCTCGACACCGACGGTCGCGACGAAGTCACCCAGCTGTCCCAACACTTCAACAGTTTCACTGCCAAGCTGCGCCAGGTCGTCAGCCAGTTGCAGGTGTGCGCCAACGCCCTGGGCCAGTCCTCCACGGAACTGGGCAACAACGCGACCCAGGCCCATGACCGCAGCCAGCAACAGTCCCAGCAGATGGAACTGGTGGCCACCGCCATCAATGAAGTCACCTACGGCGTGCAGGACGTGGCCAAGAACGCCGAACACGCCGCCAGCGAAATGCGCGATGCCCAGGCTCAGGCCCAGCAAGGCCAGGTCAATATCGACAGTAGCCTCCAGCAGATCGACCAGCTTTCCACCACCATCAGCGAGGCCGTGGAAGTGATCCGCACCTTGTCCAGCGAAAGCACACAGATCGGTGGCGTGCTGGAAGTGATCCGCTCCATCGCCGACCAGACCAACCTGCTGGCGCTCAACGCCGCCATCGAAGCGGCACGCGCCGGGGAACAAGGCCGTGGTTTTGCCGTGGTGGCCGATGAAGTCCGCCTGCTGGCCCAGCGCACGCAAAAATCCACCGCCGAGATCCAGGCGATGATCGAGCGCCTGCAAGGTCACTCGGAAGCAGCGGTCAAGGTGATCAGCGACAGCCACAGCGCCTCGCAACTGACCATCGAACAAGCCGGCCAGGCCGGTGCCAGCCTCACCGCCATCGGCCAGGCCCTGCACAACCTCAACGGCTTGAATGCCTCGATTGCCAGCGCCACCCTGCAACAGGCCCATGTGGTGGAAGACATCAACCAAAACGTCACCCAGGCTGCGAGCTTGTCCCACAGCACCGCGCTGGCGGCGGAACAGTCTAACGTGGCCAGCGTGCACTTACGCGGGCTGAGCGAGCAGCTCGACGGCCTTTTGCGCCAGTTCAAGGTCTAACACCGCTCCAAATGTGGGAGGGGCTTGCCCTCTCCCACATTTGCCCTACTGTGTTTTGAAGATTGCTGGCCTCTGGTTACAATCCCCGCCCTCTCCCACTCTCCCAAGGAACTGCCATGTCCGGGCTTGAACTGTTCGCCGCCGCCCTGGGGGTGATCGCTGTCTGGCTGACGGTCAAACAGAACCCCTGGTGCTGGCCCATCGGCCTGGTGATGGTGTTGCTGTACACCTGGGTGTTCTATGACGTGAAGCTCTATTCCGACATGCTGCTGCAGGTGGTCTACGCCGCCTTGCAAGTCTACGGCTGGTGGCAGTGGACCCGCGCCGGCGAGGTCAGGCAAGGGCGCCAGGTCACCCGCCTGGGTTGGCCCGCAATAATGACCAGCATGGCCATCGGCGCGGTCGGCAGCCTGCTGCTGGGCGCTGCGATGGCGCACTGGACCGATGCCGCCCAGCCCTGGCTCGACGCCGCCCTCACCGGTTTCAGCCTGGTTGCGCAAATGTGGATGGCGCAGAAACGCGTGCAATGCTGGCCGCTGTGGATCGCGGTGGATGTGATTTTCGTCGGACTGTTCCTCTACAAGGGCTTGTATCTCACCGCTGCGCTCTATGCCCTGTTCACCGTGATCGCCGTGCAAGGCTGGCGTGAATGGCGCGCCGACCCGGCGTTGCAACCATGAAGGTGGTCGTACTGGCCGGCCCCGAATCCAGCGGTAAAAGCTGGCTGGCCGCCGAACTGCACGCGCATTTTGGCGGTTTGATGGTGCGTGAATACGTGCGCGATTTCATGGACCATCACCAGCGCGACACCACCCTGGCGGATATTCCAGCCATCGCCCACGGCCAACTGGCCTGGGAAGATGCCGCCCGCGCCCGGCAGCCGCGCCTGCTGGTCCTCGACACTCACCTGCTGACCAATAAACTGTGGAGCCAGACCCTGTTCGGCGACTACCCGGCATGGCTCGACGACGAACTGCTGGCCCGGCAGTACGACCTGCACCTGCTGCTGTCGCCGGATGATGTGGAATGGACCGCCGATGGCCAACGCTGCCAGCCGGAACTGGCCGACCGCCGGGCGTTTTTCCAGGACAGCCTGGCGTGGATGCAGGCGCATCGACAGGCGGTGGTGGTCATCAGGGGGAGTTGGGAGGAGCGCCGCACCGCCGCGTTTGCTGCGGTAGAACAGCTGTTGTAGTGAGCGGGCTTGCCCCGCTCACTACAACACCGGGGCGGTTAGTAGCCCAACGACAGGCCGGTATTGCGACGCGGGTCATTCGCCCCATAGAAGCGGTTGTTACCTACCGGCTTACCCTCCAGGGACGGTGCCCCCACCAGGATCGCCGCCAAGTGGTTGGCATCCTGCGGCCCGGCAAACTTGTGGCCCCAGCTTTCCAGAATCTTCTGGGTGTCCGGGCTGACCGCGAAGGTCTCCAGGTTGGTGGTTTCCGGCATCCATTGCTGGTGGAAACGCGGCGCGTCCACGGCTTCCTGGATATTCATCTTATAGTCGATGACATTCAGGATGGTCAGCAAGGTCGCCGTAATGATGCGGCTGCCGCCCGGTGTACCCACCACCATCACGGCCTTGCCGTCCTTGGTCACGATGGTCGGGCTCATCGAGGAAAGCGGCGCCTTGCCCGGTGCGATGGCGTTGGCTTCCCCCTGGACCAGCCCGTACATGTTCGGTACGCCGACCTTGACGGTGAAGTCATCCATTTCATCGTTGAGGATCACCCCGGTCTTGCTCGCCATCACGCCCGCACCGAACCAGTCGTTGAGGGTGTAGGTCACCGAGACCGCGTTGCCCCACTTGTCGACGATCGAGTAGTGGGTGGTGTTGTTGCCTTCGTGCGGCGACACACCCGGCTTGATTGCCTGGGAATCCCCGGCCTTGTGCGGATCGATGGCGTCACGCAGTTTGGCCGCGTAGTTCTTGTCCAGCAGATGCTCGATCGGGTTCTTCACGAAATCCGGATCGCCCAGGTAGCTGTTACGGTCCACATAGGCGTGGCGCATGGCTTCGATCTGGTAGTGCAGGCCCTGGGCCGAGTGATAGCCCAGGTCAGCCATCGGGTAGCCTTCGAGGATGTTCATGATCTGGCAGATCACCACCCCACCCGAGCTTGGCGGCGGTGCCGAGACCACGTGGTAGCCACGGTAGTCGCACTCGATGGGCGCCAGTTCGCGGGTTTTGTACCTGTCGAGGTCGGCCTGGGTGATGATGCCCTTGCCGGCCTGGCTGGAATCCACTAGGGCCTTGGCGACCCAACCCTTATAGAAACCGTCGCTGCCCTTGGCGGAGATTTCCTTGAGGGTCTTGGCCAGGTCTTTCTGCACCAGCTTCTGGCCGACCTGCAGCGGCTGGCCGTTGTGCAGGAAAATCCCGCGCATATCCTTGTCTTTTTCGAACTCGCCGGTGGCGGTGTGCAGCAGGTCGATATCGCCCTGCTCCAGGGCAAAGCCGTTTTCCGCCAGCTTGATCGCCGGGGCAATCACCTGGGCGCGTTTGAGTGTGCCGTACTTGCTCAGGGCCAGCTCCATGCCGGACACGGTGCCGGGCACGCCGACAGCCAGATGCCCCTTGGCACTCAAGCCTTCGACCACATTGCCGGCCTTGTCCAGGTACATATCAGCGGTGGCCGCCAACGGGGCCTTTTCGCGGAAGTCGAGGAAGGTCTTGCGCCCATCCGCCAGTTGCACGGTCATGAAGCCGCCGCCGCCCAGGTTACCCGCCGCCGGGTACACCACCGCCAGCGCGTAGCCGACCGCCACGGCGGCATCCACCGCGTTCCCGCCGGCCTTGAGTACATCCACGCCGACATGCGTGGCCAAATGCTGGGCGGTCACCACCATGCCATTTTCACCGGCCACCGGTGCCTGGGAAGCGGCTTGCACGCCGCTGACCGTCAACACCAAGGCGGTGGCAATTAATGCGCGGTTGAAGGGTTGGTATTTCATCCATGGCTACTCTAGTTATTGAGACGCACCAAAATAGCCCGCCCCGAATTTAATCCCCAGCGCAATGGCGTTTTTATTACAGAACCTGTCGGTCACAGAACGGAGCGGAAAAAGCCCATGCTATATTTCGCGCCCAAACTGTCCTGCAAGGCGCTTTGACATGGCGATCAAGAAGACCGGAATTCGTGCCCAACAGGCGGACCAGACGCGTTCACGCATTCTGCAGGCGGCGGTCAAGGTGTTCACCCGCGACGGCTATTCCGGTGGGCGCGTCGACACCATTTCCAAGGAAGCCGACTCCAACGACCGCATGCTCTATTACTATTTCGGCAGCAAGGAACACCTGTTCGTCTGCGTGCTGGAACACACCTACGAGCAGTTCAACCACGCCGAAAGCACACTCAAGCTGGACCTGGATGCGCCGGTGCAGGCCCTGCGCGAGCTGGTCGCATTTATCTGGAACTACTACGTCAAGCACCCGGAGTTCGTGGCGATCCTGAGCATCGAGAACCTGCACCAGGGCAAGCACGCCAAGCAGTCCGGCGAATTGCGCAGGCTGTCGGGGGAAGCGGTCGGCGTATTGCGCCCGATCATCGAAGCCGGCCAGGCCCAAGGCGTGTTCCGCAAGGATGTCGACCTCAAGCACGTGTACTTGATGATCGCCTCGCTGTGCTACTTCTATAACTCCAACCGCCACACCCTCAGCTCATTCCTCGGCGAAGACTTGTCGAACAAGGGGCAGCAGCAGGATTGGCTGGGGTTTATCAGTGACCTGGTGGTGCGCGGCGTGACCCCCCTCCCACCGCTTTAACCCTGTCGTGTCAGTGAGTACCAGGGTTGGCGCGCAGCTGCGCGACCTTCTGTTCCACCCCACTCCACACCGGCGCATTCGGCGCAAACCGCCCGCGCAGGTACGCCACCAGATCCGCCACCTGGCTGTTGGACAAACTGTCCTTGAAACCCGGCATGTAGCCCAAGTCCTGGGTCGCAGGTTTGCTGATGCCTTGCAGGATCACCTTGATCAGATTGTCCGGCTGGTCGCTGTACACATTGGTATTGGTTGCCAGCGACGGGCTCACCCCAAACAATTTCGGCCCCAGCCCGTCGGCGTGGCAGGCCTTGCACGCACCTTCGAACACGCGCCGGCCATTGGGATTTGGCACCGTCGCGGCCACCTGCACTTCAGCAACGGCCTCGCCCTTCAGCGACGCCAGGTACACCGCCATCGCACGGATATCTGCCTTGGGCAGTTTCGACAACTCGCTCACCACCGGCCCCATCGGGCCTGCCGCCACACCATGGGCATCGGAATAGCCGGTGCTCAGATAGGTGAATAGCTGGTCCTCGGTCCAAGGCGTCGGCGCCTTCGACAACCCGGTCAGTGCCGGCGCCTCCCAGCCATCGACCATGCCGCCCGCCAGGAAGGACTTACCACCCTTCTCGGCCCCCATGAAATTGCGCGGCGAGTGGCACGCGGCGCAGTGGCCCAAGCCATTCACCAGATAATTGCCGCGATTCCATTGCTCGCTGCGCTCAGGCTGCAGCGATATTTCACCGCGGCGCAGATTCAACGCATTCCACCCCGCCATCAGCGGCCGGATATTGAACGGAAAACCCATGGCATTCGGCGTCGGCGCCTGGCTGACCGGCGCCTGGGACATCAGGTAGGCGTACAGCGCCTGCATATCCGCATCGTTGATATTGCGAAACGCCGTATACGGAAACGCCGGGTACAGGTTGCGCCCGTCGCGACCAATGCCATCGCGCATCGCCCGCTCGAACGCAGGATAAGACCAGGCGCCGATGCCGGTCTCTACATCCGGGGTGATATTGCTGCTGTACAGGGTACCGAAGGGGGTTTCCATGGCCAATCCACCGGCATTGACCGCGCCACCGGGCGCCGTATGGCACACCGCGCAATCGCCCACCGCCGCCAGCAAGCGTCCGCGCTCCAACGTGGCCTTGGACCAAGTGCCGGCACTCGGCGCAGCGATGGGTGCGATTTCATTGTGAAACGGCCAGGCCGTAGCCAGCAGCGCGCCCAACGTCGCGAACAGCGCACCAAACCACCACTTGCGGCGTTTTTCCGGCGACCTGGCCGGTTCACCCAACGTGCCGGCATTCAGCGCCGCCAGCACCCGCTCCGGGGTGATCGGCAATTCGCGAAAACGAATCCCGGTGGCGTCGTAGATCGCATTGGCAATCGCCGCCGCGCTGGGCACCGACGCCGATTCACCCGCGCCCATAGGCGGCTGGTCCTGACGCGGCATCATCAGCACGTCGATCTGCGGCACCTCCGGGAACGTCAGGATCGGGTAACCGCCCCACTCCTTGCTCGCCACCGTCGATTCTTCAAAGGTCACACGCTCCTTGAGCACGCGGCTGGTGGACTGGATCACATTGCCGTGGATCTGATGCTGCACGCCAGACGGGTTGATCATCATCCCCGCGTCATGCCCGATCACCACCCGCGTCACCGACACATCGCCGGTGTGCTTGTCGATGGCCACGTCCGCTACCCAGGCGGCCCACGCTGCGCCGAAGCCGGGGAACTTGCTGTGGATGTAGCGCGCGTAGGCAAAGCCGCGACCGCGCAGCAGGTGGTCTTCACTGGCGGTCTGCATCGGCGCGGTGCGCGGTGACCAGTTGGCGCGTTCGGCGGTGGATTTCACCAGGTCGATGGCGCGCTCGTCCTTCAGATAGCGCAGGCGGTATTCCACCGGGTCGACGCCGGCCGCGAAGGCCAGTTCATCGATATAGGACTCGTGGGCAAAGGTGTTGGGCAACGCCGACACGCCGCGCATCCACGACGCGCGCACGATGGGCGCCATGTCGTTGATGGTCACGCGCAGGTTGTCGATGTCGTAGGGCGGAATCGAGGTGCGGTCGCCCATCTCGAACATCGCCGCCAGCGGTTCGACGCGGCCGGTGAGCAAGAGTGCCAGGGTCGGTGCGCCGTTGGAGGGGTAGCTGGTGTCGAAGTCGTAGGCGGCGATGCTGCCATCGGCGTTGAGGCCGCCGTCCACCTCCATCAACTGCGCGGTGCCCTTGGGCTCCCACAGGTGTTCCTGTTCGCGGCTCAATTGCACGCGCACCGGCTTGCCCACCGCTCGGGACAACAGCAAGGCATCGGCGCACACATCGTCGGCGCAATTGCGTCCGTAACAACCGGAAGCTTCCATGCGGATGACCTCGATCAGCGCCTCATCGCATTCCAACAACCACGCCAGGTCGGCGCGCAGCAGGTGCGGGTTCTGGCTGCCGGACCACACGCGGCTGCCGGCCGGCGAGTAATCGGCCAGCCCGCAGGAGGGACCGATGGAGCCATGCATCTGGTATGGCCACAGGTACGTACGCGGCATGCGTTGGCTGGCGTCGGCCAGGGCTGCGTCGACATTGCCCTGGTCAAGCACGGTGCGGCGCACCCGTGGGTTATCGCGGATGGCCTGTTCCACATCGCCCATGTCCGGCAGCGCGGTATTCCAGGGTTTCCAATGCACCTGCAACGCCTGGGCAGCCTTGATCGCCTGCTCTTCGCGCAGCGCCACTACGCCGACAAAATCGCGGATCACCACCACCGCGACGATACCGGGGATATGGGCGATGGAGTCTTCATCCACGCGCAGCAGGCTGTTGCCGACAAAGTCACCGCAATCAAGCCCTGCATACGGCGGGCGGATCACCCGGCCGTGGAGCATGTCCGGCACACGCATATCGTGCACATAGGTCAGTTCACCGGTGGCCTTGCCTGGGATGTCTACCCGCGCAGCGCCCTTGCCCACCAGGTGATAGTCCTCGACGGCCTTGAGGGGCGCATCGCCGCTGATGCGCAACTGGTCGTGCTGGCCGCTGACCAGTTCCGCGTAGGTGCTGGTACGCCCGTCGACGCCGTGAATCATGCCGCCTTCCACCCTGAGGCTGGCCGTGCTTACGCCCCAGCGCCCCGCCGCCCGCGCCAACAAGAAGCGCCGCGCCTCCGCCGCCGCATTACGCAGTGGGATCGCGGAAATCTGCAACGTGGCACTGGCAATGGTCGCGCCCTGGTTCGGCACGCGCTCGGTATCGCCGAGCACCATCTTCACCTGCTTCATGCTCAGGTCGAGTTCCTCGGCGACGATCTGCGCCAGCGCGGTACGTATGCCGGTGCCCAGGTCCACATGGCCGTTGAATGCGTACACCAGGCCGTCATCGTTGACGGCAATAAACAGCCCCAGCTCCTTGGGCTTCACGCTGGGCGTCCCCCCCTTGGCCACCGGCCCCGAAGGCGGCAGCACGTCATCGACGATCAACAGAACGCCGGTCTTGGCCAGCCACTGGTCACGGGAAAGCGGGGTGTCGGTCATGGTGATCCATCCACGTTCATCAGGCGCGCGGCTCGCAGCACCGCGCGAAGGATTTCGATATGGGTGCCGCAGCGGCAGAGGTTGCCCGCCAGCTCAAGGCGCACCTGGGCTTCGCTGGGGCTGGGGTTACGGTCGAGCAAGGCCTTGGTGGCCATGATCATGCCGTTGAGGCAGTAGCCGCATTGCGCGGCCTGCTCATCGATAAAGGCCTGCTGCACCGGGTGCGGCGCCTCGCGGGTACCGAGGCCTTCGAGGGTGACGATCTTGCGCCCCACCGCGCCCGACAGCGGAAATACACACGACCGCGCAGCGACGCCATCGATGATCACGGTGCACGCACCGCACTCGCCCAGGCCGCAGCCGTACTTGGGGCCGTTGAGTTGCAGATCATTGCGCAGTACCAGCAACAGCGGTGTATCCGCCATGGCGCTGACTTCGCTGGTTTGCCCATTGACCTCAAGCGCTACCGTGATGTGCTGGCTGATCATTTGCTTCGCCCGAATCATTTGATGAAGTAGGCACTACATTAATAAGCCAAAAAAAAGCGTCGCGAACCTGGGGTCTCACGACACACTTGACTGATGAAGTGCCTGCTACATCAACACAGAGCAAAAACGATGCCAGCCGGCTTTATTCCTGGGGATCGTCGATCATCTTGCGCAACAGAAACAGCACCGCGATCCGTTCGGCAGGGTTGAGGTTGCTCATGGTCAATTCGCTGATCTGTGCGGCGCGGGGCGTGGTTTGCGCGACCAGCTCGGCGCCGGCGGCAGACAGATCGACCACCACCTTACGCTTGTCCTGCGGGTCGGGCTCAAGGGTGATCAGTTCCTTGGCCTTGAGCCGCTCGACAATCCCGCGAATGGTCGCCTGGTCCACGGCCGTGGCCTTGACCAGTTCAGTGAGGGAACTTGCACCGTGATCGCGCAACGCACACAGGGTGACGAACTGCACGGCGGTAAGCTGGGAATCGCCGACATTCTGCTGAAAAATCGCCAGGTGGCGCTGGTAGGCCTTGCGCAGCAGGTGGCCAACTTGTTCAGAAAAAACGTAGGAATCAGGCACGGCGAGCTCGGTGGGTGGTTGGCGATGGGTGGGCATGATGGCCGCGTTATTGGATGTACTCAAGTTTCCCACTGAAGAAACTCGGTCAAACATGTGGGGGACTTGACCCCCACATTGGATTTTCAGCGTGCCAGGGAAGCTTTTGGGGCAACCACATCCCCGCCAATGACCACCGCCTCATCATCCAGATACACATCGCAGTTACGCAGCGGAATATCCATATGGCAGGGCGTCTTGCGTGTGCCACCCACTTCGGTATTCGGCCCGGTGGAAAACAGGAAATTGCCATAGAACGCCCGCGCATCCATGCACATGCCGTCATTCTTGTCGTGCAGCCCCATGGCCGTCCACTGCGCCCGTGGCTGCAGGCCCCAGCCGATATGGGAGATGCCGTACACCTCGGGATCATTGAAGTACTTCATGTAGTCACGCAGGTACTCGGCCTCGAAACCGCCGTGGATCCCGGTGATAAAGCCCTTCTCGATTTCCAGGGTGATCTGCTCGCGGGTATAGGTCTTGAACGGCAGCAGAATATCGCCGACATCCAGCACCAGCACGCCCTCGGCGGTTTCTTCATTGGGCCAGGAAAACAGGAAACCGCTCGGCCAATGGTCCCAGCGCCCCGGCTCATCGGCAAAACCGTACTCGGTCACCGACGGGTACTGCCCCAATGCGGCGCGGAAATCACTGCCGGCGCGGGACTTCACATGGATCGAACGCGCCTTTTTCAGTAACTGCTCGGCGGCCAGCACACGCACCTTGTCGGCCTCGGTGGGCAGCATGCGCGCCAGCACTTCCGGCGGTTCCACCGCCAACAGGATGCGCGTGCCGGTCTTGAGGATCTGCTCCTGCTCCGGCGAATGCAGAAGCATCATGGTGTCGACGATCAGGTCGGCCGCCTCCAGGGCGCGCTGGGCGGCGAGATTGCCGGTGAGCGCGGTGTCGCCGCAGTAGGCGGTCATGTCATTGCCCATCGCCCGTGGATGGTTGAACGATGGCAGCTCCACCGCATACACCTTGGCCCCCAGGCGCTGCGCCGCATCCATCGCGGCGCGCACGGTGCGCGGGTCGGAGTAATGGCTCTTGAGCACGGCAACGCTCTGAGTCGGATCGACCTTCGACAGCTTCAGCACGTGTTCAAACATCTGGGTCAGTTCGCAATCGCTTACCGGCATTTTCCTGTCTCCTGTGGGGCTGCACCACGTTCAGGCATCGCGCTTCACACTGGTGCATTTATATAGCGTACACGCCAATTAATATTGATAAGACCTGAATTGAGGACGGACTGCAAGCACCGCACAAAAACGTTACCTTTTCACACATACCCAACAGATACAGGGATAAATACAGTACAGATGACGAATACAGCCAAAAAACAATTTCATTAAGTTGGGCTTTCAATTTTAAAAAAGTAGCGTATACACTAAAAACTCGCGGTCAGATGCCGCCGACAATCAAAGAGACAGAGGATCACGCCCCATGGGAAGCACACAAAAAATCGCTATCGTCGGTGCCGGCCTGGGCGGTGCAGCTGCAGCCACCCTGTTGCAGCAAGCCGGCTTCGACGTCGACATCTACGAGCAGGCACCCGAGTTCTCCCGGCTGGGCGCGGGGATCCACATGGGCCCCAACATCATGAAAATCTTCCGCCGCATGGGCATCGAAAAGCAGCTGGACCTGATGGGCTCGCACCCCGAGTACTGGTTCAGTCGTTGCGGCGAAAGCGGTGAATACCTCTCGCGTATCCCGCTCACCTGCTATGGCGCGTCCTACATCACCGTGCACCGCGGCGACCTGCACGCCCTGCAGATGTCCACCCTCAAGCCTGGCACCCTGCACTTCAACAAGCGCCTGGAAACCCTCGAAGAAACCGACACCCAGGTGCGCCTGACCTTCGCTGACGGCGAAGTGACCTATGCCGACATCGTGATCGGCGCCGACGGCATCAATTCAAAGATCCGCGAGGAACTGCTCGGCGCGGAAAAGCCGTTGTACAGCGGCTGGGTCGCGCACCGCGCGCTGATCCGTGGCGACCAATTGGCCAAGTACGACTTGAAGTTCGAGGACTGCATCAAATGGTGGACCGAGGACCGCCACATGATGGTCTACTACACCACCGGTAAGCGCGACGAGTACTACTACGTGACCGGCGTGCCCCATGCCGAATGGGACTTCCAGGGCGCGTTCGTCGACAGCAGCCGCGAAGAGATGTTCGACGCCTTCAAGGGCTACCATCCCACCGTGCAGGCGTTGATCGAGAGCACCGAAAGCGTGACCAAGTGGCCGTTGCGCAACCGCAACCCGTTGCCGCTGTGGAGCCGTGGCCGCCTGGTGCTGCTGGGCGATGCCTGCCACCCGATGAAGCCACACATGGCCCAAGGCGCCGGCATGGCCATCGAAGACGCCGCGATGCTCACCCGCTGCCTGCAGGAAACCGGCATCAGCGACTACCGCACGGCCTTTGGACTCTACGAAGCCAACCGCAAGGAGCGCGCATCCCGCGTGCAGGCCGTATCGAACGCCAACACCTGGTTGCGCACCCAGGAAGACCCGGCCTGGGTCTATGGCTATGACCTCTACGCCCAGCCGCTCAAATCGGGGGTGGCCGCGTGAGTACCTTCCTCTACGGCGGCAACGTCCAGGCCAATGGCATTCGCCAGCATTACCTGCGCTATGGCGGCAAAGGCCCGACTCTGATTCTGATCCCGGGCATCACCAGCCCGGCGATCACCTGGGGCTTCGTGGCCGAGCGCCTGGGCGCGCAGTTCGACACCTACGTGCTGGATGTACGCGGGCGCGGGCTGTCCTCGACGGGTCCGGAGCTGGATTACAGCGCGGATACCTGCGCCGAGGACGTCGGTGCCTTTGCCGATGCGCTGAACCTGGACAGCTACCACCTGATGGGCCACTCCATGGGCGCGCGCTTTGCCGTGCGCAGCGCCGTGCTGCATCCCCAGGGCGTCAACCGCATGGTGTTGATTGACCCACCGGTATCCGGCCCGGGCCGACGCGAGTATCCGAGCAAATTGCCGTGGTACGTCGACTCGATCCGTCAATCCCTGGTCGGCATGGATGCACAGGCGATGCGCGCCTTCTGCGCCACCTGGACCGACGAGCAACTGCACCTGCGCGCCGAATGGCTGCACACCTGCTTTGAGCCCGCCATCGTGCGCGCCTTCAATGACTTCCACACGGTGGACTTCCACCAGGACCTGCCCCACCTCATGGCCCCAGCCCTATTGATGGTGGCCGGACGCGGCGGCGTGATCCTCGACGAGGACATCGCCGAGATCCAGGACCTGCAAGCGCGCATCCAGGTGGTCCGCGTGCCGAATGCCGGACACATGATTCCGTGGGATGACCTTGAAGGTTTCTTCGATGCCCTCGGCGACTTCCTCACACAACAATAAGGACACTTCCATGCAGAAGCCCTACCGCATCGGCCAGATAGTGCCAAGCTCCAACACCACCATGGAGACCGAGATCCCCGCCATGCTCACCGCACGCCAGGCGATCCGCCCCGAGCGCTTTACCTTCCACTCCAGCCGCATGCGCATGAAGCAAGTGCGCAAGGAAGAACTGGCGGCCATGGACGGCGAATCCGACCGCTGCGCCGTCGAACTGTCCGACGCCAAGGTCGACGTGCTGGGGTATGCGTGCCTGGTGGCGATCATGGCCATGGGCTTGGGTTACCACCGCAAATCCGAACAACGCCTGCGCAAGGCCACCGCCGATAACGACGCCAACGCCCCGGTGATCACCAGCGCCGGTGCGCTGATCGAAGGCTTGCAGGTGATGGGCGCCAAGCGCATCGCGATTGTCGCGCCGTACATGAAACCGCTGACCGAGCTGGTGGTGAACTACATCCGCGAAGAAGGCTTCGAGGTGGTGGACTGGCGCGCGCTGGAGATCCCCGACAACCTCGAGGTGGCCCGCCACGACCCGGCCAACCTGCCGGCCATCGTTGCCGGCATGAACCTGGAAGGCGTCGACGTGATCGTGTTGTCGGCTTGCGTGCAGATGCAGTCGCTGCCGGTGGTGGCCAAGGTCGAGGCGCAAACCGGCAAGCCGGTGCTCACCGCCGCCATCGCCACCACCTACGCCATGCTCAAGGCTTTGGACCTGGAACCCATCGTTCCCGGTGCGGGCGCCCTGCTCTCCGGTGCGTACTGAAGTGAGCCCTGTTCGAAAATGAGGGATTGAAAAGATGAGCGAACAATCCGCCAACGCCAACTACCAGGGCGTGTGGGGCAACCGCATCGGCTTCGGCAAGAAAGCCGCGCTGCTGATGATCGACTTCATGCAGGGCTACACCACCGAAGGCGCGCCGTTATATGCACCCGAAGTGGTTGTCGCCGTGGCTGAAAGCATCGAACTGTTGGCTACCGCACGTCAGCACGGGATTGCGGTGGTGCACACCAATATCCGCTACCATCCCGGCCATTTCGCCGATGGCGGTATCTGGGTGAAAAAAGCTCCGGTGATGAAAGACATGGTCGAAGGCAACCCACTGGCGGCGTTCTGCGCCGAGGTACTGCCTCAAGCCGATGAAGTGGTGATCACCAAGCAGTACGCCAGCGCGTTTTTCGGCAGCAGCCTGGCTTCGATGCTGCATGCCCAGGGTATCGACACGGTGGTGCTGGCCGGCTGTTCCACCAGCGGCTGCATTCGGGCGACGGCGGTGGACGCAGTGCAGCATGGGTTTCGCACCATCGTCGTGCGTGAGTGCGTCGGTGATCGACACCCGGCACCCCATGAAGCCAACCTGTTCGACATCGACAGCAAGTACGGCGACGTGGTGAGCAAGCAGGAGGCCATGAGCAAGTTCAGGGAGCAATGAGGCCTTACCCCCAACCGCGCCACAGAGCACGGCACCTGCAGAACAATTCTGACACTGCCTTTGGAAGCCGCTTCGACAGCATTCCGAAGTGCTGAAACAAAAGCGGCTGTATAAAAACCATAAGTCACCGCCAGGAGACACCCGATGCCCATTGCGAATGCAGCGCCCGCGACCACAGTCGCCGATCCGGTCAACACGCTTTACCACAAGATCACCTGGAAGCTGATTCCCTTCCTGTGCTTCTGTTATCTGGCCGCTTACCTCGACCGGATCAACATCGGCTTCGCCAAACTGCAGATGCTCGACCAATTGCAGTTCAGCGAAACCGCGTTCGGCCTCGGCGCCGGGCTGTTCTTTGTCGGCTATATCCTCTTTGAAGTCCCCAGCAACCTGGTACTGGAGCGGGTCGGCGCGAAGATCTGGATCGCGCGCATCATGATCACCTGGGGCCTGTTGTCGGCCTGCACCATGCTGGTCACCTCCACGACCCAGTTCTACATCCTGCGCTTCCTGCTCGGCGCCGCCGAAGCCGGGTTCCTGCCTGGCGTGCTGTACTACCTGACCACCTGGTTTCCCACCCATCGGCGCGGGCGCATCATTGCGCTGTTCATGATCGGCCTGCCGCTGTCCAGCGTGATCGGCGGCCCGTTGTCTGGCTGGATCATGGGCCACTTCGACCACATCGGCGGCCTGCGCGGCTGGCAATGGCTGTTCCTGATCGAGGCGGTACCCAGCGTAGTGCTCGGCGCGCTGACGTTCTGGGCGCTGCCAAACACCTACCAGCAAGCCAAATGGTTGTCGGACGAAGAAAAAGCCTTGCTCGAAACCGAACTGCGCAAGGACGACACCGATGGCGCCGGCAGCAAGCACAGCTTCCGTGACGGATTCTTCAACCTCAAGGTGTGGATGCTCGGCGGCATCGACTTCTCGATCCTGCTCAGCGCCTACGCCATGGGCTTCTGGATGCCGACGTTCATCCGCAACGCCGGGGTCACCGACACCTTCCATATCGGCATCCTCACCGCCCTGCCGAGCGTCGCCGCCCTGCTGGGCATGCTGTTGATCGGCGCCAGCTCCGACAAACACCGCGAACGCCGCTGGCACATCATCGTGCCGTTTTTCATCGGCGCGGCGGCGATGGCCACCAGCACCTTCTTCACCCATAACGTCGCGGCTACCGTGGCGCTGTTCGCGATTGCTTCGGCGGCGATCATCGGCGCAGTGCCGGTGTTCTTCAGCCTGCCGGCGACCTTTCTCAAAGGCACCGCCGCCGCCACCGGTTTTGCCCTGGCGTGTTCGCTGGCGAATATCGCCGGCCTGGTGAGCAACTCGTTGATGGGGGTGGCGATCGACGTCACCGGCAGCAGCGCCGGCGCGCTGTGGTTCTTTGCCGGCTGCCTGATCCTCAGCAGCTTCCTGGTCATCGCGTTGCCGGCGAAACTGGTCAATCGCTGACCCCCCTGTACCGCACCCGCCTTGCGCGGGAGCGGTCATCCTCAGCCCGCCAGGGCAAAGCCGCGCTGCAGGTCTTCGCATTAAAGCGGCCACTCGCGCAGGCCTGGGGGTGACGCCGCGCAGCATGGAAATGCTCGGCCCGGATATGCGCGTGCTGGGCGAAACGGATGGGTTGCCGAGGTTGCCGGAGGTCACGTACTACCTGTGGATTCGGCCGAATACGGCAAACCCGATTGCGCGCAAGGCGTATGACTTGATTCGGGGCAACCAGGGCCTGTAAAGACGGGGCTGGCATCTGGATTTTATCCCGTTAGAATCATCGCCATTCCCGTCTGCCCTCCCTGACACGAGCCCCCTCATGAGCGTTGATTTCGACACGATCCACCCCCGCCTCGGCACTGGCAGTACCAAATGGAACCGTTACCCGGCCGATGTGTTGCCGATGTGGATCGCCGACATGGACATCGCCGCGCCGCCCGCCGTTCTCCAGGCCCTGCACGCTCGCGTCGACCAGCAGATTCTCGGCTACAGCGTGGCCGGCCCGGATGTACGCGAGGCCATCGTGGCCGACCTGTGGGCCAAGTACGCCTGGCGCGTACAGCCCGACGACCTGCTGTTCCTGCCCGGCGTTGAGCCTGGCTTCAATATGGCGCTGCACGCCTTTGTACAACCGGGCCAGCCGGTGGTGCTGCAAACCCCCAACTATCGCCCGATTCGCCTGGCGCCCGGCCACTGGAACCTGCCGCGCATCGAAGTACCGTTCCAATTGCGCGGCGCTGAATACATCACGCCAATGCCCGCCCTGCGCGAGGCCCTGACCGGCGCCGGCGCACTGCTGCTGAGCAACCCGCACAACCCCATCGGCAAGGTCTTCCCCCGTGAAGAACTGCTGGCCTTGGCCAATGCCTGCCTGGATAACGGCGCGCTGATCATCAGTGACGAAATCCACGCCGAGCTGTGCTTCGACGGCCGCCGCCACATCCCCACCGCCAGCCTCAGCCCTGAGATTGCCCAGCGCACCATCACGCTGATGTCGGCGAGCAAGGCCTACAACGTAGCCGGCTTGAAGACCTGCTTTGCGGTGATCCAGAACGCCGAGATTCGCGAGCGCTTCAACCAGGCCCGCTGCGGCATGGTCGACAGCGTCAGCCCCCTGGGCCTGGAAGCCACCCGCGCCGCCTACAGCCAGTGTGGTGAATGGCTCGACGCGCTGAAGCAGTACCTGCAAGCCAACCGCGATTACCTGTTCGAGGCCGTGCAAACCCGCTTGCCCGGCGTGGTGATGCATGCGCCGCAAGGCACATTCCTCGCCTGGCTGGACTGCAGCGCCCTGGGCCTGGATGACCCACAGCACTTCTTCCTGGAGCAGGCCAAGGTCGGGCTGAGTGCGGGGATCGAATTCGGTGACGACAGCCAGCAGTTCGTGCGCCTGAACTTCGGCTGCCCACGGGCCTTGCTGGAAGAGGGTCTGCAACGTATGGAGCGTGCGCTGCAGCAGCGCTAAGGCACCGTCGCAGGTTTTATCAATGTGGGAGCAGCGCTCCCACATCAGGTGGGCGTCACAGCTTGGCGATGGACACTTCGGTGGACTTCACAAAGGCAATCACTTCGCTGCCTACCTTCAATTCCAGGTCACGCACCGAGCGGGTGGTGATCACCGAAGTGACGATGCCGGATGCGGTTTGCACGTCAATTTCGGACACCACCTCCCCCAGCAGAATTTCCTTGATCACGCCCTTGAACTGGTTGCGCACGTTGATCGCTTTAATGGTCATGTCGGCTTTCCTTTTGGCTGTTGGGTCAATCCGCACGAATGCGCAGGCCCTCAAAGTGCGTTATCCGAGAGAACATTAAAAGGAATATATAACTATTTATTTATTCCATATAGAAATATACAAGCTGTTGCCCCATCAACAGCCGATCAACAATTTGCTCCCCCCCGGTAGCAGCTTTCGAGTCCCGGCAAGGCTGCGTCGGCCGCGACTCGATCCTGGGTCGGCAGTGCGCCTGACGCAGCCTCGACGGCGAAGTGGTGTTTGTGTTGCGGGAACCACGCCTGATGCCTGGGCTCACGGTGGAGCAGAACATCGGTATCAGCGATGACAACCCCTGAGACCGGGTGCTGGTGATGGACAACCAACCGAGCAGCATTCGCCAGGCACTGGGGGTCGACCTGCCGCACCCGAGAGACCGACGTGATCCGTTGCTGGCCCGGCTCATGGCGCTGGCCTTGACCGAGTTGCAGCGTGCCCACGTGATCTGAGGACTACTCGTAACCTGTGGCAAGCGGGCTTGCCCCGCGTTGGGCTGCGGAGCAGACCCAAAACCAGGCGCTGCGGTTTACCTGACAGAACACAGGAATCCTGATTGGGGCTGCTTCGCAGCCCAGCGCGGGGCAAGCCCGCTCACCACAACAAGCAGGCTTGCCACAAAGCGCATCAAGCCGCCTTGCGCAGGCTCACCCAATAACGGGTTCGAGATTGCACCTCCAACCCCAGGGTCGAGGCCAGCAGGCCGAGGATGCGGTCAGTGTCATCCAGGCGAAAACTGCCGGTCACCCGCAGCGTTTCCAGGCTGGGGTCCCAGCGTAATACGCCCGGACGATAGCGTTCCAGCTCGCGCAGAAAATCCCCCAGCAACTGGTTCTGTGCGGTCAACACGCCGTCGCGCCAACCCAGCTGCAGCACATCGAACGGCACCCAGGCGCCAAGTCCGCCGGCTTTCAGCGGTGCTTGCTGCCCCCCCTGCAATGTCGCCAGGTTTGCGCTCAAATCACGCACCTGCACCGCGCCCTTGAGCACCGACACCAGGCAGCCGGAAGGCAGTTGCCGCACGCACACCTCGGCCTGGCTGACGAGCAATTGGCCGTAGCGGGTTTGCACCGTCATCGCCGCCGCGCCCGGAACGTTCAGCGCCAGCTCACCGTCGACCAGGGTGATGCGCCGTTGTGCCAGGTCCACGTCTACGGCTGTAGCGGTATTCAGTTGCAGGCTGCCACCCTCGGCCAACGGCATGCGTTTGCGTTCGCCGGTGGCGGTGTGCACGTCGGCACGCCAGGCTTCGATAGGCAACTGGCGGCTGATCAACCATGCCGTCGGCAGCAGCGCCGCCACGCCCAAGGCACGCTTGAGCACGGCACGTCGCCCCGGTTGCGGGCGGTCGAGGCTGGCCATCGCGAGCGCCTGGGGCAAGTCGCTGAAACGCTGGCGCAAGGTCTGGGCTCTTTGCCAGGTCTGTTCATGCTGGGGATGGCTGTCGCGCCAATGCTGCAACGCGGCGTGATCGCGCTCGGTGGCCGCGCCGGATTCGAGCAGCGCCAGCCACTGGGCGGCGGCGCGCGCGACGTCGCGGCTCACAGCTCCACCAGCAGGCAATGCTCATAGGCCTGGGCCATGTAGCGCTTCACCGTACGTTCGGACACGTCAAGACGCTCGGCAATCTCGCGGTAACCCAGGCCCTCCAGCTGGCTCCATAGAAACGCACGGCGCACCAGCACGGGCAAGCCGTCGAGCAATTCATCCAGGGCTTGCAGGGTTTCCAGCACCAGCCAGCGCTGTTCGGGCGACGGTACACAGGTGTCGGGCAAGGTGGCCAGGGCATTGAGATACGCCTGTTCGAGGCTGCGGCGCTGATGAAAATTCACCAGCAGGCGCTTGCCCACCGTCACCAGGTACGCCCGGGGTTCCTGCATCTGCGCAATCGGCTGCGCACTGGCAAGCACCCGCAGGAACGTGTCCTGGCTCAGGTCGGCCGCATCCCAGGCATTGCCCAGTCGCCGCCGCAGCCAGCTTTCCAGCCAACTGCGATGGTCACGGTACAAGCTTGATAGCGTCAGTTCGGGGGCGTGCGTGGGGACAACAGCATCATTCATGGCAACAACCTGCACGGCGCGATTGAGTCTCAAATGAGATTCATTCTATTTAATATCGTGCCGGGACACCATGATCTTTTCAACCTCGCGTTTACAGCATCGCCGCCTTCTGCCGCAGCAGGTCAATAAACAAGCCCAATTCGCGGCTCACCCCCTCGCCCTTGCGCAACAAGATGCCAAACGGCGCCAGCCGCACATCCAGGGCCACCGGCAGCGCGACCACCAGGCCCATTTTCAGATAATCACGCAAGGCACTTTCCGACAGCACCATCACCGCGTCGGTCAGTTGGATCAACTGCTGCATGGAGTACACCGAGCTGCATTCGATGATGTCCGCCGGGCTTGGCAGCGCCAGGTCTTGCAGGGCCTGGTCGAAACCGATACGCGCCGGGCTGGTTTGCGGTTGCAGGATCCACGGCCAGTCGCGCACCAGCTCCGCCAGGGATAGCTGGCCGCGTCGGACCAATGGGTGGCCGGCGTGCACCACCACCAACAGACGCTCGTTGCCCAGGGGTTCGAAGCTGTAGTGCTCGCTGTCGGTGGCAGCGTTGCGCCGGGAGATGGCCAGGTCGATGCGCCCCTGCTCCAGCAGTTGGATCACCTGGTCGCTGGTGTCGCCCATGATGCGGATACGCAGTTGCGGGTTGAGCGCCTTGATCTGCGCAATGCAGTCCATCACCAGGTCCGGCGCGGCGCCCATGATGGTGCCGATGGACAAGTAGCCATACCCGCCCTGCTGGCGCGCCATCAGGTCTTCGGCGCAACGGTCGAGACCGCTCAGTGCCGATTCGGCAAAATTGATCAGTTGCTGGCCGAGTGCCGTAGGACGCATCCCCCGTGGCAGGCGCTCGAACAGGTCACAGCCGAACATGTCCTCGATCTCGCGCAGCATGCGCGTGGCCGCCGGTTGCGACATGTTAAGGGCCTGGGAGGCGCGGTGCAGGTTCTGGCTGGAACTCAGCGCCACCAGCATATGCAAGTGCTTGTAGCGCAGGCGGTTGAACAGGCTGGGGGAGATCGTGGGACTACGCATTTTTTCCTTATTATCGATACCCTGAGGTTATCGGTTGTAAGCGAGATTCGATTTGTAGCGCATTGCTCGGCCGCCGTACAGTCCGGTCCATAAGAACAAAACAACGGACCTCCTCATGAAAACCCTGCCCGCGCACCTGCTCGCCAAGATTTCCTGGCGGCTGCTGCCCTTCCTGCTGTTGATGTACATCATGGCGTTTCTCGACCGCGCCAACGTCGGGTTCGCCAAGCAAGCCTTCCAGGCCGACACCGGTTTGAGCGATGCCGCCTTTGCCTTTGGCGCTGGTGTGTTCTTCGTCGGCTACGCGCTGCTGGAAGTGCCGAGCAACCTGATCCTGCACCGTGTCGGCGCCCGCCTGTGGATGTGCCGGATCATGGTCAGTTGGGGCCTGATTTCGGCGGCGATGGTGTTCGCCCATGACGAAACCAGCTTCTACGTGCTGCGCTTCCTGCTGGGCGTGGCCGAAGCCGGGTTCTTCCCCGGCGTGATCCTCTACCTCACCTACTGGTTCCCCCAGGCCGTGCGCGGCAAGGCCATGGGCTTCTTTTACTTTGGCGCGCCCCTGGCCTTTATCTTCGGCAGCCCATTGTCCGGTTTGCTCTTGGAGATGGATGGCTTCGGTGGGATTCACGGCTGGCAGTGGCTGTTCGCCGTGGAAGGCTTGATGGCCAGCGCGGTAGGCATCTGGGCCTACTGGTACCTGGACAATCGCCCCGCCGACGCCAAGTGGCTGAGCGTGGACGAGCGCCAGCAAATCCAGAGCCTGCTCGACCTGGAAGACCAACACAAAACCTCCCATGGCCGCAGCCTGCTGACCGTGTTGTGCCAACCCTCGGTGCTGTACCTGTGCCTGGTGTACCTGCTGATCCAGGCCAGTGTGTATGGCGTGGTGTTTTACCTGCCCACCCAGGTGGGCGGCCTGCTCGGCACCAAGGTCGGCTTGATGGTCGGGCTGGTTTCGGCGATTCCCTGGGTCTGCGCACTGTTCGCTGCCTGGTGGATCCCCGGCTATTCCGACCGCACCGGCGAACGCCGCCGCACCGCCTGCCTGACGTTATTGATGGCGGCCGCCGGCATCGCCTGCTCGGTGACCTTCGCCAACCCACTGCTGGGCATGCTCGCGCTGTGCTTTGCCGCCTCGGGTTTTATCGCGGTGCAGCCGGTGTTCTGGACCTTCCCCTCCAGCTACCTGGCCGGCAGCGCCGCCGCAGCCGGCATTGCGTTGATCAATTCCTTCGGTGCCCTCGGCGGCTTTATCGCCCCAGTGATCAAGCACTGGGCCGAAGGCGCCTTCGATTCCCCGGCGGCCGGTTTGTACCTGCTGTCCGCCACCACGGTGCTCGCTGCATTGCTGGTACTGGGCATCCATTCACCCGGCCGCACCGCGTCGAACACGCCGGCCACTGTTTAATTCCAGGAGTCATACCATGGGTCATCTCACCATCAAACACGTGCGCGCCTTTGTCCTGCGAGGCGGCGGCGCCGATTACCACGACCAGGGCGACGGCCATTGGATTGACGACCATATCTGCACGCCCATGAGCAAATACCCGGAGTATCGCCAGAGCCGCCGCAGCTTCGGCATCAACGTGCTCGGCACCCTGGTGGTGGAAATCGAAGCCAGCGACGGCACCGTCGGTTTCGCGGTGACCACCGGCGGCGAACCGGCGGCGTATATCGTCGAAAAACACCTGGCACGCTTTATCGAAGGCGCACGTGTCACGGACCTCGAGAAGATCTGGGACCAGATGTACCAGTCAACCCTCTACTACGGTCGCAAGGGTTTGGTGATCAACACCATTTCCGGGGTGGACCTCGCGCTGTGGGACCTGCTCGGCAAGATCCGCCAGGAGCCGGTGCACCAGTTGCTCGGCGGCGCGGTGCGTGACGAGTTGCAGTTCTACGCCACCGGCGCGCGCCCGGACCTGGCGCAGAAGATGGGTTTTATCGGCGGCAAGATGCCCCTGCACCACGGGCCCAGCGAAGGCGAAGAAGGCCTGCGCAAAAACCTCGAAGCCCTGGCGACCATGCGCGAACGGGTCGGCCCGGAGTTCTGGTTGATGCTCGATTGCTGGATGAGCCTGGATGTGAACTACGCCACCAAACTGGCGATAGGCGCCCATGAACACGGGCTCAAGTGGATCGAGGAAGCGCTGTCTCCCGACGACTACTGGGGCTACGCCGCCCTGCGCAACAACGTGCCAAAAGGCATGTTGGTGACCACCGGCGAACATGAAGCCACGCGCTGGGGCTTCCGCATGCTCCTGGAGATGGGCTGCTGCGACATTATCCAGCCGGATGTCGGTTGGTGCGGCGGCCTCACCGAGCTGGTGAAAATCTCCGCCCTGGCCGATGCCCACAACGCAATGGTCGTGCCCCACGGCTCGTCGGTGTACAGCTACCACTTTGTTGCCACCCGCCATAACAGCCCGTTCGCCGAATTTCTGATGATGGCGCCCAAGGCCGATGAAGTGGTGCCGATGTTCCACCCGCAACTGCTCGGCGAGCCGGTCCCGGTGAATGGCCGCATGCGCTTGTCGGTGCTCGACAAGCCCGGTTTCGGCGTAGACCTGAACCCGGATTGCCAGTTGCACCGTCCGTACAATCGCTGAGGAAAACGCCATGAATATGCCCCGTAATGGTTTCAAGGCCGCCCTGGCCAAGGACGCCACCCAATATGGCATCTGGGCCGGTTTTGCCACCGGCTACGCCGCCGAGATCGTCGCCGGCCTCGGCTACGACTGGATGCTGATCGACGGCGAACACGCGCCCAATACCGTGCCCAGCGTGCTCAACCAATTGCAGACCGTGGCCCCGTACGCCACCGCACCGGTGGTGCGTGCGGTCAACAGTGACGCCAGCCTGATCAAGCAACTGCTCGACGTCGGCGCCCAGACCCTGATGATCCCCATGGTGGAAACCGCCGAACAGGCCCAGGCCCTGGTGCGTGCCATGCGCTATCCGCCCCATGGCATTCGCGGCGTCGGTGGCGGCCTGACTCGCGCCACCCGTTGGGATGGCGTGGCCAACTACCTCAATACCGCCCATGAAGAGCTGTGCCTGATCGTGCAAGTGGAGTCGCGCCTGGGCGTGGAAAACGTCGCGGCGATTGCTGCCGTGGAAGGCGTGGATGCAGTGTTTATCGGCCCCGCCGACCTGTCCATCGGCCTCGGCCACGCCGGCAACCCCGGCCACCCTGAAGTGCAGGAGCGCATCAAGCACGCGGTGGAGGCCACCCTCGCCGCCGGCAAGGCCAGCGGCATCCTGGCGCCCAACGAAGACGACGCACGCCGCTACCAGGCCTGGGGTTGCCGCTTTATCGCGGTGGCCATCGACATCAGCCTGCTGCGCCAGAGCGCCCTGGCCACCCTGGCCCGCTACCGCCCTGCGGCTGAAACGAACGCGCCATCGCGCACTTACTGAGGAGCTGCCCATGTCATCCGTTCCCGTGTACCAGAACTTTATCAACGGCCGCTTTACCCCAAGCCAGGCGCACATCGATGTGTTCAACCCGGCGACCGGGGTCTTGTTGTCCAAGGTCCCGGCGTCCACCGCCGACGACGTCGACCAGGCCCTCGCCGCGGCCCGCAGTGCGCAAAAAGACTGGGCGCGCAAACCCGCGATCGAACGCGCCGGGCATCTGCGCCGCATCGCCGCCAAGCTGCGGGAAAACGTCGCCCACCTGGCCCGCACCATTACCCTGGAGCAAGGCAAGGTCAGCGGCCTGGCCGAGGTCGAAGTGAACTTCACCGCCGACTACCTCGACTACATGGCCGAATGGGCGCGCCGCATCGAAGGCGAGATCATCACCAGCGACCGCCCCAACGAAAACATCTTCCTGTTCCGCAAACCGTTGGGCGTGGTGGCCGGGATCCTGCCGTGGAACTTCCCGTTCTTCCTGATCGCCCGCAAGCTGGCCCCGGCGCTGCTCACCGGCAACACCATCGTGATCAAGCCCAGCGAAGAAACCCCGAACAACTGCTTTGAATTCGCCAAACTGGTGGCCCAGACCGACTTGCCCGCCGGCGTGTTCAATGTGGTGTGCGGCGATGGTCAGGTCGGCGCTGCACTGACTGCCCACAAGGGCGTGGACATGATCAGCTTCACCGGCAGCGTCGCCACCGGTTCACGCATCATGGCCGCCGCCGCGCCGAATATCACCAAGCTCAACCTGGAGCTGGGCGGCAAGGCGCCGGCCATCGTGCTGGCAGATGCCGACCTGGACCTGGCGGTCAAAGCCATCCGCGATTCGCGCATCATCAACACCGGCCAGGTGTGCAACTGTGCCGAGCGCGTGTACGTGGAGCGCAAGGTTGCCGAGCCATTCATCGAGCGTATCAGCGCGGCCATGTCCGCGACCCGCTACGGCGATCCGCTGGCCATGGCCGATGCGGAAATGGGTCCGTTGATCAATCGCCAGGGCCTGGACAGCGTCAACCGCAAAGTGCGCACCGCCCTGAGCCAGGGCGCCACGTTGGTCAGTGGCGGGCAGATCGCCGACCTGGGTGCCGGCTTTCACTTCCAGCCGACGGTATTGGCCGGGTGCCGGGCCGATATGGAGATCATGCGCGAAGAGATCTTCGGCCCGGTGCTGCCGATCCAGATTGTCGACGACCTCGACGAAGCCATCGCCCTGGCCAATGACTGCGACTACGGCCTGACCTCGTCGATCTACACCCGCGACCTCGGCAAAGCCATGCACGCGGTGCGCGAGATCGACTTCGGCGAAACCTACGTCAACCGCGAAAACTTCGAAGCCATGCAAGGCTTCCATGCCGGCGTGCGCAAATCCGGGATCGGCGGCGCCGACGGCAAGCACGGCCTCTACGAGTACACCCATACCCATGTGGTGTACCTGCAGAGCTGAGGTGGTGAAACGGGTCGGTGCGCGTTAGCGTGCGGGCCTTTCCTGACAAAATCCCACAAGGATTGCGCGATGCCCCTGACGCCTTATAGCGGCCCCATCATCGACAGCCACCTGCACCTGTTCGACCCACGTCGCCCCCAGGGCATCCCGTGGCCCGAGCCGGGCAATCGGCTGTACGCCGCCCATTTACCTGCCGACTACTGGGCCCTGGCCGGCCCACACAATGTGATCGGCGCAATTGCCGTGGAAGCCAGCCCATGGCGCGACGACAACCGCTGGCTGCTGCACACCCTGCGCCGCGAGCCGCGCATGCTCGGTTTTGTCGGCAACCTGGACCCGCTGCACGCCGACTTCGCCACCGACCTCGAGGCCCTGGCGTATGAGCCGCTGTTCCTCGGCCTGCGCTACGGCAACCTGTGGGACCGCGACCTGCTGCACGACCAGACCCGCCCGGGGTTTATCGACGGCCTGCGCCAACTCGCCGCCACCGGCCGCAGCCTGGACAGCGCCAACCCGAACCCGCGCTTGCTCAAAGGCCTGCTGCAGCTGAGCGAGGCATTGCCACAGTTGCGCATCATCGTCGACCACCTGCCCAACGCCCAGGTACTCCTGGGTGAGGAGGCGGCGTACCACGCCGACCTGCTGCGCCTGGCCGAGCGCCCGAATGTGTTCGCCAAGCTGGCGGAAATTCCCCAGCTTGGGGCGCAGGGCTTGATCACCGACACTGCGTTTTACCACGACCGCCTGGCCGTGCTGTGGGAGGCCTTTGGCGAAGAGCGCTGCTTCTTCGGCAGCGACTGGCCCAACAGCGATCACCTGGCGGATTTCGCCACCACCCTGGGGCTCGTCAAACGCTGCATGGCCGACAAACCTGAAACCGTGCAGGCCAAGTTTTTCCTGCATAACGCCGTGCGTATCTACACGCCCACGCCACCCCATGGAGCGCTGTAATGCAGACCCGCGCTTTTCGCATGCACCTCAACCCGGGCCAGGCTGATGAATATCGCCGGCGTCACGACGAGATCTGGCCGGAACTGGCCCAGGCCCTGCTCGACGCGGGCGTAGTGGATTACCGGATTTTCCTCGATAAGGCGGCCAATGCGCTGTTCGCCGTGCTCACCCACGAAGACACCCACGGCCTGGATGAACTGCCCGGCACCGCACTGATGCAACGCTGGTGGCGCCATATGCAGGACATCATGCCCAGCCATGGAGACGGCTCGCCGGTCAGTGTCGACCTGCTGCCGATGTTCCAGCTGAGCCGCCCTTGAATTAACCGACCCACAACAACAATAAAAAGGATTCGACCACGTGGAAATCATTCTCCTCGGTGTGATTCTGCACTTTATCGGCGGCTTCGCTTCCGGCAGTTTCTACATCCCCTACAAGAAGGTGCGCGGCTGGGCCTGGGAAAGCTACTGGATCACCGGCGGCCTGGTGTCCTGGCTGATCGTGCCGCTGATCGCCGCCCAACTGACGGTGCCAGGCTGGGTGGAAATCCTGCGCAATGCCGACACCGGCACCCTGCTCTGGACCTACCTGTTCGGTGTGCTGTGGGGCATCGGCGGCCTGACCTTCGGCCTGACTATGCGTTACCTGGGCCTGTCCTTAGGCATGTCGCTGATCATGGGCCTCACCTCGGCCCTCGGCGCCTTGATGCCGGCGCTGTACCGCGACCTGTTCACCCAGGACACCGAAGGTACCCTGACCTCGATGCTGGCCTCACAAGGCGGGCATTGGGTGCTCTGGGGCGTGGCGGTATCGCTGATCGGCATCGCGGTGTGCGGCAAGGCCGGGCTGATCAAGGAACGGGAAGTGTCCGCAGCGGTGAAGTTCGCCAGCGTCAGCGAATTCGCCCTGGGCAAGGGCATGCTGGTGGCGGTGATTTCCGGCGTGCTGAGTGCCTGTTTCAGCTACGGCATTTCCGCCGGTCGCCCACTGGCGGCGGCAGCGGTGGAACATGGCGCTAACAGCCTGTTCCAGAACAACGTGACCTTCATGGTGATCATGTGGGGCGGCCTGACCACCAACGGCATCTGGTGCCTGTGGCTGAACTGGCGCAACCGCACCTTCCATAACTACACCGACCGCAGCACCCCGCTGCTGGGCAACTACCTGTTGGTGGCCATTGCCGGCACGCTGTGGTTCCTGCAGTTCTTTTTCTACGGCATGGGCGAAAGCCGCCTGCAGAACGACGCCAGTTCCTGGGTGCTGCACATGTCATTCATCATCATCGTGTCCAACTGCTGGGGCCTGTATTTCCGCGAATGGCACGGCACCAGCGCGGCCAACAAGGGCGTGCTGGTGGCGGGCATCGCGGTGATCCTCGGCGCTATCGCCATGGTCGGCTACGGCAATTACCTCGGCTGACGCCGCTTGATTTTCTAGGAGTATTTTTATGTTGCTTGCAGACAAAACCGTGATCATCACCGGCGCCTCCCGTGGCATCGGACGCGCCGCAGCCCGTGAGTGTGCCCGCCAGGGTGCCCGCGTGGTGATCGGCCACAGCGGCAGCGGCCAAGGCACCGAGGCTGCGCATTCATTGATCGAAGAGATCAAGGCCTTTGGCGGCCAAGCCATCGAAGTGGGCGGCGATGCGGCCGACCCGGACACCGGCGACACGCTGGTGGCCGGCGCAGTACAGGCCTTCGGCAGCGTCGACGTGTTCGTCAACAATGCCGGCATCTGCCCGTTCCACTCGTTCCTCGACATGCCCCGCGAGGTCTACCTGAAAACCGTCAACACCAACCTCAACGGCGCCTACTTCGCCGTGCAGGCGGCGGCCAACCAGATGAAAAACCAGGGCCGTGGCGGCGCGATCATCGCCGTCAGTTCCATCAGTGCGCTGGTGGGCGGCGGCATGCAAACCCACTACACGCCGACCAAGGCCGGCCTGCATTCGTTGATGCAATCCTGCGCGATTGCCTTGGGCCCGTATGGGATCCGCTGCAACTCGGTGCTGCCGGGCACCATCGCCACCGACATCAACAAGGAAGACCTGGCCGACGAAGAAAAACTTGCTTACATGACCTCGCGCACGCCCCTGGGCCGCCTGGGCGAGCCGGACGATGTGGCCGGGCCGATCGTGTTCCTCGCCTCGGACATGGCGCGCTATGTGACCGGTGCGTCGTTGCTCGTCGATGGCGGCCTCTACGTAAACCTGCAGTAACCCCGCGCCCTAACAAACACCACACTTCCACTGTGGGAGGGGGCTTACCCCGATAGCGGAGTGTCAGTCGGTACATTAGTGACTGATACACCGCCATCGGGGGCAAGCCCTCTCCCACAAGGGATCTCTGTGTGCCTGAAGTTTGTGTTGTACCTAATAAAAACAACAATTCCAGGAGTACTTCCATGCGCACCACCCTCCCCCTGGCCCTGCTCTGCAGCGCCATGTCCACCTGTGCCTTCAGTGCGGGCCTGCTCGACCCCAACTCCCCGGCCATGCTCGGCGATTGGAACGGCCTGCGCCCCCAACTGGCCGAACAAGGCTACGACTTCACCCTCAAGTATGTCGGCGAAGTCGGTGCCAACCTCGGCGGCGGCTACAACTCGCACACCACCGCGCGCTGGAGCGACCAGTTGATCCTGGGCGTCAACATGGACCTGCAAAAACTCCTCGGTTGGCAGGATGCGACCTTTCGCATCGGCATCGGTGAGCGCCATGGCAAGGACATCACCAACGACCGCGTGCACCAGCCCAACGCCACCGGCCTGACCTCCACCATGGAAGTCTTCGGCGGCGGTAATGCCTGGCGGCTCTCGCAGTTCTGGTACGAGCAGAAGTTCTTCGAGCGCAAGTTCGCCCTGAAACTGGGGCGCTTCGGCCATGGCGAAGACTTCGACCAGTTCCCCTGCGAGTTCCAGAACGTCACCCTGTGCGGTTCCCAGGAGGGCAACTGGAACGGCGTGTGGAACAGCTTTCCGATCAGCCAGTGGGCGGTGCGGGCCAAGTACCAGTTCACCGATGAGTTCGCCATGCAGGTCGGCGCCTACGACAAGAACCCCGGCAACGCCGAAGCCAGCAATGGTTTCAAGCCGTTTATCAGCGGTTCCCAGGGCACCAGCTTCCCCATCGAGGCCATCTGGAAAGGCCAGCTCGCCGGGCTGAATTCCGAGTACCACGCCGGTTACTACTACGCCAACGCCGACACCAAGGACATGCTCAAGGACGCCGACGGCAACTACGCCGCCAGCTCACGAAAGCCCTATCGGATGTATTCCAGCAACAGCGGCTGGTGGCTGTCAGGCCAGCAGCAATTAACCACGGTCGACGGCAACGCCAGGCGCGGGCTCAACGTGTTCGCGAACCTGACGGTGAATGACCCGGACAAAAGCGTGATCAAGCACCTGATCCAGGTCGGCCTGATCTACCGTGGCCCCTTCGATTCACGCCCGGACGACACCTTCGGCCTCGGCGCATCGAAGTTGCAGGTCAGCGACCGCTATACCCGCAATACGCAGATGCTCAACGGCGCCAATGGCGTGACCGACATCGATGACCCGCTATACGTGCCCGAGCAGCGCCGCGAGTACAGCTACGAGATCAACTATGGCGTGCAGGCGACGAAATGGCTGATGGTGCGGCCTAACCTGCAATACGTGAAATACCCCGGCGGGCTTACGCAAACCACGGGCGCAGTGGTCGGCGGCGTGCAATTTATCGCCGACTTCTAGCCGTTCTCTGCATCAAACACCTGTCCGCGTCCCACGACGCTGGCAGGTACCAGAACCGCCCCCGGCGCCAATACCGCATTGGCGCCAACCCGGCATTGATCCCCCAGCAACGCGCCAAACTTGTCGCAGCCGGTGCGCTGCAATACCCCGTCAACCCGCACCAGCACGTCCTTGTCGTCCCGCTCGTTGCGGTAGTTGGCGACGATACTCCCCGCCTCAAGGTTGACCCCATGGCCCAGCACTGAATCACCGACAAAGTTGAAGTGGGCCAGCTTGCTGCCGCTGAACATGAAGGTGGTTTTCAGTTCGGCGCCGGGGCCGATGATGCAGTGCTCATCCACCCAGCACCCACCGCGCAGCAGTGAGCCGCTGGCGATAAAGCAATGGGCGCCGATGATCAGGGGCGGCTTGAGCAAGGCACCGGGTTCGACGATAGCGGTACGGTGGATGGCGACTTCGTCGTTCACGCTGTAGTCGTCGGCCGGCAGGTCGGCGAGCATCTGGCGAACAACGGCCGGCGCCTGGGCGACCAGGGCCCAGGGCGCCAAGCCGGCCCACGGGGCAAGAGGGGATTGAGCAAGGTTGGCGATGTAGTCGGTGAGTCGAATCAAGGTCGAGCCCTCACGTGGTCAGAGACAGTCAAGAAAACCCGCATTGGCGATCATTCGACATCGAGTACAGCACTTTCAGGCCCTTGCCTCTCACAGGCCGCGCTTGCGCAGCCACTGCAAAAAGCCCTTCTTCACCGGCACCACCGGCGCCTCCTGGGTCAGGACCTGGGCGGCATGCAGGCGGAATTCCAACAGTGCCTTCATCGCCTCGCTAATGTCGTGGCGCGCATCCAGGCACGGTTTCAGGTATTCGTTCTCGATGCGGTACAACGTGCAGAAGGTCTTGGCGGAAAAGTCCGCCAGCACGGCCTGATCGGACAAGATCCCGGCCTCGCCAATCACTTCTCCCGGCCCCATGCGCCCGGCTTCGAATACATGGCCGCCCTTGGTCAACATCACCGAGACCACGCCGGACTCGACGATAAACAAATGATCGCTGACCTCCCCCGCCGGCAGGATCATCTCGCCGGCGCGGTAGGTGTGCAGGGTCATGTTCTGGCTGAAGGTGTCTTTCTCTTCCTGGCGCAAGGTGGAGAAAATCGACGAACGCTCCAGCAACGCCCGCGCGGCAGACATGGCCGGTGGCGCGCTGCTTTCGGTGGCGGACAGCACGCCCACGCCCGCTGCTTGCAGGTGCCGGAACGCCAGGTCATAGAGCTGGTTGCGCACCTCGCGCTTGAGGGCCATAGCCGGCACGAACCCGCTGATTTCATACTCCACGCCGCCACTGGCGGAAGTCTTGAATGCCACGCTCGGCGCGGGTTTGGCCAACAGTGGCCGGCAGCCCTGCATCGCACGTTCCAGTGCTTCGATCACGGTTTGCGGACGCGCATGGGGGCTGACTTGCAGGCTGACCGTCAGGCCGAACATGTCCGCCGGGCGCGAAAAGTTGATGATCTTGGCCTTGGCCGCGAGGGAGTTGGGGATCACCGCCAGGCTGCCCTGGGAGGTTTGCAGGCGTGTGGCACGCCAGTCGATGTCGGTGACCCGCCCTTCGGTGCCGTCGATGGAGATCCAGTCGTCGATCTGATAAGGCTTGGTGGTGTTGAGCACGATCCCGGAAAACACATCGCTCAGGGTACTTTGCAACGCCAGGCCAACGATGATCGCCACCGCGCCGGAGGTGGCCAGCACGCCCTTGACCGGCAGGTCGAGCACATAGGCCATGGCGGCGATGATCGCGATGAGGAAAATCACCGCGCCCATCAGGTCCTGCAACAACCGCCCGGTGTGACCCACCCGCTGCATCATCACCGTGCCCAGCAACACCGTCAGCGTGCGCGCCGCAAACAGCCACCAGCCGATCTGCAGGGCCGTGGCGGCCAGGTGCAAGGCGGTGTTGTCGGTATAGGGCGCAAGTTGCATGGGGTTCATGCCGTCGTTGAACAGCACGGCACTGAACACGGCAAAAATCGCCAACCGCGCAGCCAGCTTCCAATTGGCCAGGTCGGCAGAGATCAGGCGCCACACGGCGATGTCGATAAAGATCAGCGCCACGGCGCACAGCATCGGGTGATCAGCGATAAATGAGGGCATCCAGGCGACTCCAGGGCGAATGACGGGAAGATCGCATGAAATAGAGATTGCGCAAACAAAATGTCTTGCTGCGCAATGGTGGTGAACGGGCTTGTTGTGGCGAGCGGGCTTGCCCCGCGTTGGGGCGCGAAGCGGCCCTGAAACCATCCGCTTCGGAATGTCTGGAAAACCGCGTCGCGTTTATTGGGGCTGCTGCGCAGCCCAACGCGGGGCAAGCCCGCTCGCCACAACAAGCCCGTTCGTCACATAAAATCCGCCCCCACAGGTTTTTAGGGTGAACCGTCAGGCGTCCATCCGCCCAAACTTACCCGATTGGAAATCCACAAACGCCTGATGAATCTCCTGCTCGGTATTCATCACAAACGGTCCATGCCCGACGATAGGCTCGTCAATCGGTTCGCCGCTGAGCAGCAGGACCTTGGCATCGTCGTTGGCCTCCAGGCTGAGTTGGCGGCCGTCGCGCTCGAATAACGCCAGTTGGCCTTGGCGTGCGACTTCTTCGCCGTTGACCAGCACCGTGCCGCGCAGGATCACCAGGGCGGTGTTGCGCCCGACGTGCAGGTCCAGGGTGACGGGCTTGCCGGCGTTGAGGCGCAGGTCCCACACGTCGATCGGCGTGAAGGTGCGCGCCGGTCCTTGGGTGCCGGCGAATTCACCGGCGATCAGGCGCAGGTGGCCGGCGTCATTGGCCAAGGGCAGCACGGGAATATCGCCGTCGACGATGGTCTGGTAACCCGCGTCGGCCATTTTGTCCTTGGCGGGCAGGTTGACCCACAGTTGCACCATCTCCATCACGCCGCCGCTGCGGGCGAAGGCTGCGGAGTGGAACTCCTCGTGGAGGATGCCCTTGGCGGCAGTCATCCATTGCACGTCACCCGGGCCGATGGTTCCGCCAGCGCCGGTGGAATCGCGGTGTTCGACTTCGCCGTCGTAGACGATGGTCACGGTTTCAAAGCCGCGATGGGGGTGCTGGCCTACCCCGCGACGCTGGTCTGTCGGGGTGAAATCGGCCGGGCCGGCGTGGTCCAGGAGCAGGAATGGGCTGATGTGCTTGCCCATCGAGTCGTAGGAAAACAGCGTACGCACGGGGAAGCCGTCGCCGACCCAGTGGGCGCGTGGGCTGGTGTAGATGCCGATGAGTTTTTTCATGGTGGTCCTCCAAAGTGCATACACCTTAAAACTCGCAGCAATTCGGCGCTAGACGGTAAAAACAACCTTAATCGTCCTACTGGCAGAACGATTTAAGGCAGCATCCTCACAAAACAGCGTTAATGATAATGACTCGTAGTAATATCCGCCCTCTCCCGCTCAACCCTCGAGGGCTGCAATGCCGTTTGCCCCTGCGCCTGCCGCACCGCGCGTACTGGTGGTGGATGACCACCGCAAGATTCGTGAACCCCTGGCCACGTACCTGCGACGTCACACCTTTGAGGTGCGCACCGCTGAAGACGCGGCCGGCATGTGGCAATTGCTCAAGACCCAGGCGTTCGATGTGGTGGTGCTCGACGTGCTGCTGCCCGATGGCGATGGCTTTGAGTTGTGCAACCAGTTGCATCGGCGCAGCAACACCCCGGTGATCCTGCTGACCGCCCGCGACACTGCCGCCGACCGCATACGCGGCCTGGACCTGGGCGCCGACGATTACGTCACCAAGCCCTTCGAACCCCGGGAGCTGGTGGCGCGTATCAACAGCGTGCTCCGCCGTCAGGGCCGCGCCACCGGCCCCACCGCGCCCAGCACTGGCGCACGGGCCTATCAGTTCTCCGGTTGGCACTTCAGCGTGACCAGCGCCACCTTACGCCGCGATGCCCACCCCGACATCCAACTCAGCACCGCTGAAAGCCGGTTGCTGCAGGTGTTCCTCGCCCATCCCAATACCCTACTGCCCCGCGAACGCCTGATCGACCTCACCGCCGCCGCCGACAGCGATGTCAGCGACCGCGCCATCGACCGGCAAGTCAGCCGCCTGCGCCGCAAGCTGGCCCAGGGCGATGCCACCCCGGAACTGTTGCGCACCATCTGGGGCGGCGGCTATCTATTGGCGGCCGAGGTCAGCGAATGCACACCTTGAGCCGGCTGTGGCCGCACAGCCTGGCACGTCAGTTGAGCCTGTTGTTGTTGCTGGCATTGCTGGCGTCGAACGCAATAGCGATGTTGTTTCTGCAACGCACCGGCAGCCTGATCCACCCGCTGTCGCGCAGTTTCAGCCTGGAACGCCTGGGGATTGCACATCACACGGCAATCGACCTGAGCCCGAATGAAACCGAGCACCTGCTGGCCGGCATGAGCACCGACGACACACGCTTCTGGATCGCCCCCACGCCGGAGGTGGCGCCGTTTGCACACCGCCCGGAAGAACAGCGCCTGGCCAACGAGCTGCGCCGCCAATTACAGCTGGATAACGCCGCCGCCATCGGTATGCAGTTGGAACGCATCAGCGGCGCCGACGCCCGCACCCATGTGTTCAGCCCCGCCGGCTGGGCGCCGTTGCGCCTGCGCAGCAGCGTGCCGCTGCCCAACGGTACCTACCTGAATGCCGTGCAATACCCCGCCGGCGCCTATGAATGGGGCCGCGTCCTGGCCTACAGCCTGCCGGTGACGACCCTGCCGGTGCTGCTGATCGTGATGTTTTTCATTGCTCGCGTGGTGCGCCCGATCAAGACCCTGGCCCAGGCCACCGAGCGCGTCAGCCGCGGTGAATGGATCGCGCCGCTGCCGGAAACCGGCCCACAGGAAGCCCGCGACCTCACTGCCGCCTTCAACACCATGCAGGTCAACCTCGCCCGGCATGTCGAAGGCCGCACGCGGATGCTCGCAGCGGTCAGCCATGACTTGAATACGCCGATCACCGAACTGCGCCTGCAAGTGGAGTTGCTGGAGCCTGGCGCAGCCCGCGATGACATGCTCGAAAGCCTCGGGGAATTGAGTGCGATGGTACGAGAAACCCTGAATTTCGTGCGCGACGACGCGGTGCAGGAAGCGACTGCCACGCTTTCGTCGAGCGACCTGCTGGATGACCTGGCCAAGCGTTACCAACGCCTGCGACAGCCCGTCACCTGGGCCGGCGCACCACCGTTACTGCTGACCTGCCGCCCGCTGGCGCTCAAGCGCGCACTGACCAACCTGATCGACAACGCCCTGCGCCACGCCGGCGATGCCGACCTGAGCCTGGTTCGCGAGGACAACGGCTGGCTGCGCATCGAGATTCTCGACCACGGCCAAGGTCTACCCGAAGCTTGGTTGAGCAAAGTCTTCGAGCCCTTCGTACAACGGGGTGTCAGTGACGGCGGCGTGGGGCTGGGCCTGGCGATCGCACGGTCGTGCATCCAGGCCCATGGCGGTGAACTGGTCTTGGAAAATCGCCCACCGGCCGGCCTGTGCGCGGTGGTGCGATTGCCCACCGCGCTCTAGAAGTTGAGCGTGGCGCCCATCCACAGGGTGCGGCCGTAGTTCACCGTGCCGTAGGTTTCATCGTCCAGGCGCTTGTCGGTGAGGTTGTTGAGGGAGACGTTGAGGGTCAACGAATCGCTCACGTCATAGGAGCCGCCCAGGTCGGCGGTGGTGTAGCCCGGCGCCGGTTCGTCGGTGGTAAGGGTGTTGCCGGTTTCCTCGCCGTAGTAGCTCAGCGAGGCCCAGGCCTGGGTGCGATCGTTGATGGTCCATTCGGTGCGCACATTGGCTTTTTGCTCAGGTGTGAGGGCCAGGGGCGCGCCTTTGTTGGCTCCGCTTTTCTGTTCGGAGTCGGTGTAGGTGTAGTTGGCCTTGAGCAGCACGCTGGGGTTGATGTCCCATTGGCCATTGAGCTCAACGCCCTGGATGATCGCCTTGTCGACGTTGACCCGGTCCATGATGGTGTAGCCGTTCCAGCGCCGGTCGGTGGTGACGGTGGAGAGCTTGTCCTGGAAGTCGTTGTAGAACAGCGTCACGCCGCCGGACAGGTTGTCGCGGTTGCTCCACAACGCCGAGACTTCATAGTTGGTGCTGGTCTCGGGCTTGAGGTCCGGGTTGCCGAACATCACGAAGCGGTTGCGGCGCAGGTAAGCATAGTCCTCAACCACGGCACGCAGCTCCGGCGCCTTGAAACCTCGGGCGATACCGCCCTTGAGCGTCCACTGCTCGGTGGCGCGCCACACGCCGTAGACCCGCGGGCTGAGGTGGGCGCCGTACTCTTCGTGCTCATCCAGGCGCAGGCCGGTGGTCAGCGCGAAGCTGTCGGTCATCGACCACTCGTTTTCCGCGAACAGGGCTTTTTGCACCACCGAGAATTTATAGTCGACGCGGTCACCGAGGCCCTGGTTCCAGTCGGTCAGTTCGCTTTTATTCCATTGCACGCCCACGGTGCTGACGTTATGGGCGGTGGGCACCACCAGCTTGGCGTCGAACACGGTGTTCTTGATCTCGGGTTTGCGCCCGTAGATGTCAGTCTGCGCTGGTGTCGCCTTGCCTTCGCGGCTGGAGGTTTCCTGGGACAGCGCGATGTCCGAGGTGGCCCAGCCCCAGCGGCCCTGGTGCGACAGCGACCAGTGATCGCGGTTGTTTTCCTGCTCGCGGGTGGCCCAGTTGGCGCTCATGCCGTCGCCATTCTTCAAGCGCGTGGCGCCGGCTTCCAACAGGATGTCGTGGTCGAGGGTCGGGGTGAAGGCCAGGCGTGCGGTGAGGTCGCGGTGGTCGGCTTTGCTGAAGCCATTGGTCTGCTCGATGTCGTCGTCGGCCTGGCGATCCAGGTAGCGGCCCCACACCTGCAAACCGAGGAAATCTTCCTTGAGGGGGCCGCTGAGGTAGAACTGGGTCTGGCGTGCATTGCCCTGGTCGCTGTGCTGGCGCGCCGAGTAGTCATACCCGATGGAGCCGCCCCAGGTCGGAGAGACCTTGCGCGTGATCACGTTGATCACCCCGCCGATGGCATCCGAGCCATACAGCGAGGACATCGGCCCGCGCACCACTTCGATACGCTCGATGGCCGCAGCGGGTGGTACAAAGCTCTGTTCGTAGCCACTGTTGCCATTGACCCGCGATTCCCGCGCACTCTGGCGCTTGCCGTCGACCATGATCAGGGTGTAGTCGGCCGGCATGCCACGGATAGAGATGTCGGTTTCATTCGCACCGCCGTTGACCGTCACACCTTCTACGTCCCGTACTGCGTCGCCGAGGTCGCGGTAGGACTTGCGGCGCAGTTCCTCGCCATCGATCACGGTGACCGAGGCCGGCGCGTCTTCCGCGCTTTGCGCAAAACCGGATGCAGTCACCACGACATCATTGAGTTCCAGTGCAACAGGCTCATCCGCGTGGGCATGAAGACTGGCGGCAACCAACAGGGCCAGGGGCGAGAAACGAAAAGCAGGCAGCATGGGCGAAGACCTTCGGATTAGACTCAAAAGAGAATCGTAATCATCCAGCCCCGATAAACTTGGACAAAGTGTGACAACTCAGGCGGCCGCGACCTCTGCGCTACGGCGCTCACGTAACAAATGGAAGGCCACGAAAGCCGTCACGGCAAAACACGCCTGGATCACGATCATCGGCGTGGCACTGCCGTCGCGCAGATGGCTCAGCAACAGGCCACTGCAGGTCGCGCCGAACATCTGCGCAAAACCCATCAAGCCCGCCGCCAAACCGGCGCGGTGAGCGTTGGGCATGACCCCGCCGGTCACAGACCCGGGCAATACCAGGCCGCCGCCGAGGGTCGCCAGCGCAATGGGAATATCCAGGCCCAGCACCGACAGGCCAAACAGCGCATAAATCACCAGCGCGGCAATCCCGCCCATGGCCACCAGCGTCACGCCCATCGCCACAATCCGTTGCGGCCCCAGGCGCTGGATGTTGCGCCGGGTGTAGGTGGAACCGATGATCAGCATCGACACGATCACGCCGAAATTGATGCCGTACTCCAGGCTGCTCAAGCCCAGCAGATTGATATACACCGCCGAGGAACCGGCGATCACTGCGAACATGGCGCCATAGGTGCACGCCAGCGCCACGGCGAACGCGCGGTACTGGCGGCCCTTGAGCAGATCCAGGTATTGCCCGCCGAGGGTGCGCCAGTGTCCGGCCTTGGGGTCGAGAAAGTGATTGCTCTCGCGGAAGAACAGCAGCGCCAGCAGCAACACCACACTGCCAATCGCCAAGGCCAGCAGGATCGGCGCCCGCCAGCCCAGCAGCTTGATCAGCAGACCGCCGACCATCGGTGCGACGACGATGGCGTAAAGCATGCCGATCATGGTCAGCGCCAGCGCCGGCCCCGCGTCGGCCTTCCACACGTCACGCACCACGGTGCGCGCCAGTACCAACGCAGCGCAGGCGCCGAGGCCTTGCACGACGCGAGCGGCAATAAATTGCTGGATGTCATTGACCAGCAGCATCGACAAGGTCGCCAGCACATACAGCAACAGCCCGCCGATCAGCACCGGGCGGCGGCCGATACGGTCCGACAGCGGCCCGAACAGCAGTTGCCCCAGGCCAAAGGCGGCGACAAACGCCGACAGTGCCATCAGCGCCGACCCCGACGGCGCCAGCAGTGCCTGCTCGATCACACCCAAGCCCGGGATGATCAATTGGGTCGAGACTTCACCCAGTGCCGTCAGGGCCACCAGTAAAAACAATAAGCTTCGCGATGGGGCCGGGGCGTTCGACATGGGGATTATCCGGGGCTGGATTTATTTATATTTCGACCATAATATGCGTAAAAAATTATGTCCATAATTTTTTGCCCACTGGTAATCCCCGGAGCCCGACATGATCCCTCTCCCCTCGCGTCTTCTCACGCCCCTGGCCCTGTTGATCCTCCTCAGTGGCTGCAACAGCCAGGCCGACACCGCCGCTGAAGTGCCGCAACCACGTCCGGTACTCGCCGCCAAGGTCGAAGCCGCCGGCACTCAGCAAAGCGCCTACACCGGCGTGGTGGCGGCGCGTACGGAAAGCGACCTGGGCTTCCGGGTCAGCGGCAAGGTCATCGAACGCAAGGTCGACCCCGGTCAGCACGTCTCCCGTGGCGACACCCTGCTGGTGCTGGACATCGGCGACTTCGAGCTGGCCCTGCGCTCGGCGAAAAACCGCGTCAACGCCGCCCAGGCGCAACTGCGCCAACGCCGCGACGATGAAAACCGCTACCAGCGCCTGGCCAGTACCGGCGCGGTGTCGCGGCAGATCTTCGACCAGTCGGCGACTAACCTGCGCGTCGCCGAGGCCGAGCTGGCTGCGGCGCAATCCGATGCCAGCCAGATCGAGAACCGCCGCACTTACTCGGTACTCAAGGCCGACGGCGACGGCACCATCACCGACGTGCGGGTGGACCGCGGCCAAGTGGTCGCCGAAGGGCAAATCGTCGCGCGCCTGGCCCATGACGGCGCCCGCGAAGCCATCGTTAACCTGCCGGAAAACCAGCGTGACCAGGCCGCGCAAAAAGCCCTGGCCTTCCCCTTCGGCGCCCCGGACCAGGCGGTAACGGCCACCTTGCGCGAACTGTCCGCCAGCGCCGACCCCATCACCCGCACCTACCGCGCCCGTTATGTGCTGCACGGTAACGTCGAGCGCTTCGCTCTCGGCTCGACCATCACCGTGCGCCTGCAAGGCAACGGCCAGGCGCAACAAACTCGCGTGCCCATCGGTGCGTTGCACGATTCCGGGCAAGGCACCGGCGTGTGGCTGATCGGCGCGGATAACAAGGTCAGCTTCGCCGCCGTCAAGGTCGCCAGCCTCGGCCAGGAAGACGCCCTGCTCGACAGCGGCGTGAACCCCGGCCAGATCGTCGTCGCCCTCGGCGCGCACCTGTTGCACAGCGGCGATGCGGTGCGCCTGTTGCCCGCCCAGGTGCTGGCCCTCAACCGCAAACAGGACCAATGAGCATGCGCGGCATCAACCTCTCGGAACTGGCGGTCAAGCACCGCGCAGTCACGCTGTTTTTGATCATTGCGATCCTCGCCGCCGGGATCTTCTCGTTCGGCAAACTGGGACGCGCCGAAGACCCGTCGTTTACCGTCAAGGTCATGACCATTACCGCCGCCTGGCCCGGCGCTACTGCCCAGGAGATGCAGGAGCAGGTTGCCGACCGCCTGGAGAAGCGCCTGCAGGAGCTGGACTACTACGACCGCGTCGAGACCATCGCCCAGCCGGGTTTTGTGTCGATGCGCATGACCTACAAGGAGTCCACGCGCCCCAGCGAAATCCAGGAGCTGTTCTACCAGACGCGCAAAAAACTCAGCGATGAAGCCGCGAGGCTGCCCAACGGTGTGATCGGGCCGTTCTTCAACGATGAATATTCCGATGTGTACTTCGCCCTGTACGCCCTGGAGGCCGAGCACTTGCCCCATCGGCAACAGGTGCAGATGGCCGAAGAGTTGCGCCAGGGCCTGCTCAACCTGCCGGGGGTGAAGAAGGTCAATATCCTCGGCGAGCAGGCGCAGCGAATCTTCGTCGAGTTCTCCTATGAGCGCCTGGCGACCCTGGGCATCAAGCCGGACCAGATCTTCAGCGCCCTCGCCGCACAAAACGCCGTGGCGCCGTCTGGCTTCGTGGAAACCGCCGGGGCCCGCGCCTATATCCGTATCGACGGTGCCTTCGACAGTCTGGCGCTGATCGAAAACGTGCCCCTGGAAGTCAACGGTCGCGTGCTGCGCATTGCCGATGTCGCCAGCGTCAGCCGCGGGTATGAAGACCCGCCCAGCTACCGCATCCGCCACCAGGGCGACCCGGCGCTGATGCTCGGCGTGATCATGGAAAAGCACTGGAACGGTCTGGAGCTGGACAAAAGCCTCAAGGCTCAGGAAGCCCGGATCCAGGCGGACCTGCCGTTGGGCGTGAACTTCGCCAAAGTCTCCGACCAGGCGAAAAACATCAGCCTGGCGGTGAATGAATTCATGCTCAAATTCTTCGTCGCCCTCGCGGTGGTGATGCTCATCAGCCTGCTGGCCCTGGGCTTTCGCGTCGGCCTGGTGGTGGCGGCTGCGGTGCCGCTGACCTTGTCGGTGGTGTTCGTGATCATGTTGCTCACCGGGCGTGAGTTCGACCGCATTACCCTGGGCGCACTGATTATTTCCCTGGGTTTGCTGGTGGATGACGCAATCATCGCCATTGAAATGATGGTGGTGAAACTGGAGGAAGGTTTTGACCGGATTCATGCGGCCACCTTCGCCTGGAGCTCCACGGCGGCACCGATGCTCACCGGTACGCTGGTGACGATCATCGGCTTTCTGCCGGTGGGATTTGCACGTTCAGGTGCGGGGGAATACGCCGGCAATATCTTCTGGATCGTCGGCTTTGCACTGATCTCGTCCTGGCTGGTGGCGGTGGTGTTCACGCCGTACCTGGGCGTGAAGTTGCTGCCGCAGATCAAGCCGGTGCCCGGTGGCCACGACGCGATTTATGCCGGGCGCTACTACCAGAAGCTGCGTGATTTAGTCGAAGCCTGCGTACGCAGGCGTTGGCTCGTGACCGGGTTGGTCATCGGCGCCTTTGTACTGTGCGTGCTGGGCATGGCCGTGGTGAAGAAACAGTTCTTCCCCAACTCCGACCGGTCCGAGCTGATTCTTGAGGTGTATATGCCGCCCGGCAGTGCCTTCAAGAGCACCGAGGCGGTTGCGGCGCAGTTGGAAAAAGCGCTGCTGCAAGAGCCGCAGACCAGCATGGTCGACACCTATGTGGGCGGTGGCGCGCCACGCTTCTTCCTGTCGCTGAACCCCGAAATGCCGGACCCGGCGTTTGCCAAACTGATCGTGCAGACGCCGGACTCTCACGTCCGCGACGCCTTGAAGCTGCGCATGCGTGAGCGAATTGCGGCCGGTGAGTTTCCAGCGGCGCGGGTGCGGGTGACACAACTGCTGTTCGGCCCACCGGTGCCCTTCCCGGTGGTGTTCCGCGTATCCGGCCCGAATGTGGATGTGCTGCGCGGCGTGTCCGAGGACGTGCGCAAGGTCGTCGCCGCCAACACGCTGACCAAGGACGCCTTTCTCGATTGGGGCGAACGCACCAGCGGTTATCGCCTGGTGCTGGATCAAGACCGCCTGCGCCTGCTGGGTTTTACCCCCAACGAGGTCAAATCCCAGCTCAACGCCTTGCTCAGCGGCAACCCCATCACCGAAGTGCGTGAGGGCAACCGCACCGTGTCCGTGGTCGCCCGCGCCCAAGGCAACCAGCGCGAGAACCTCGGCAACCTCAACAATATGACCCTGACCAACAGCGCCGGCACGTCGGTGCCCCTGGCCCAGGTCGGGCAGTTCCAGGCGGTGATGGAAGAACCGATCCTCAAGCGCCGCAACCGCGCGAGCACCGTGGAAGTGCGCGCCGACATCATCGACGGCGTGCAACCGCCCGATGTGGAAATGGCCGTGTACAAAGACCTGCAACCGCTGATCGCCAGACTACCGGCCGGTTACCGGATCGACATCGGCGGCCCGGTGGAAGAAAGCGCCAAGGCCAACGTGGCGCTGGCGGCGCTGTTCCCGATCATGATCCTGCTGACCCTCACGGTGATCATGTTCCAGGTGCGTTCCTTCGGCGTGATGTTCATGGTCTTCGCCACCGCGCCGCTGGGCTTGATTGGCGCGGTGCCGACCTTGCTGCTGTTCAACCAGCCGTTCGGGTTCAACGCGATCCTGGGCTTGATCGGGATCGGCGGGATCCTGATGCGCAACACGTTGATCTTTACCGACCAGATTCGCCAGAACCAGGAACACGGCATGGCAATTCGCGAGGCCATCGTCGAGGCCACCGTGCGGCGGGCCAGGCCGGTAATACTGACCGCGCTGGCGGCGGCGCTGGCGTTTATTCCGCTGACGCTGTCGGTGTTCTGGTCGTCCCTGGCGTTCGTGCTGATTGGCGGAGTGCTGGTGGGCACGGTGTTGACGCTGTTGTTCTTGCCGGCGCTGTGCAGCCTGGTGCTGGGGCGGGAGAAGACAAAAGTTGTCGAAACGCCCCACGTAAGCGCCGGATAAGCGCTACTCCCCTGCCCTGAAAACCGCTGCAAAGTCCCTCGCCTGAATACACAGTGCGAGGGATTGCAGATGGTTTTTTTCGTTAAAGCCCCGGTTGAAGGGGCTGTTTCATGATCGAGGTGACCCGCCAAGCCATTGGCTACCTGGTGCTGGCCGCCATGGATTCAAAGACGCGAGACGTCGAATCCGTTCTCAGCGACTTCGGGCGCTGCCTCAATACCTACGAGAACTGGGCGGAAAGCTTCTTTAGCTTTTCGGCCCTGGATGTCGAACAGGTCTTCAAAGTCGGGGATGACGTGGCGCTTGTCGCGCCGATCAACCGCGCCATCATTCCCAGCAGCACCACAGCAACGTGCCAGGCAAACGGCACGTTGACCCTGTTGCATATGTTCCAGAGCGCTCGGTTCGTGCCCATTGGCAATACGCCCGTGATGGTGCAACGCGTCGATCCAGAGGGCGGGCCCCTGGGCGAGCCGATCCACAAGACCATCGGCCCCAGCGGCATTCTTGAAATCAAGGAATGTGATCGCAACCAGCAGTACCGGGTCAGCTTCTACCCCAACGTCTCCAAAGATCATTTCAAGGCGCTGTATGCCTCTTATCAGTCGGTGATTGCCGCACTGGACGGTTGGTTGCGCAGTGAATGGGAGACCACCTTCGAGCCGTTATGGAAGGGTTACTCCGAAGCCAGCTTCCCCAAGCGCTATCTCTCCCTGAATCAAGCCTACGCGCGCGGCTTCGGCGAAGCGCTCTACTCGCTCTGGGACACTGTCAAGCAGCTGTTTCAGTGGCTTGGCGACCCGTTGGCTTATGCCGAACAACTGCTGCACTACCTGTCCCCGGACGAACTTGAAAAGCTGCTGAGCCTCGGCGCCAACACCCTCGCCAAGGGCTTGTTGGTGCTCAGCGACGAGCCGCTGTTGTTCATCCATCTCTCGGCAGCGGTCAGCTGGATGCGCCTGTTGCCGCCGCCCTATATGAACGAGTTGCTCGGGGAAATCAGCGCCGAAGTATTGATCAATTTGCTGCTGTGTCTCGCCACTGCCGGGATGGGGATGGCGGTGCGAATAAGTACCAAGGTGCTGGGCGGCATCAAGTCTCAACGTGCGCGCCGATGGTTGGAGCGCATGGCGGGGCAGTTCGGAAAATCTCCCATGGACGCGCATGCCGAGGCGGTGAAGCCTTTGCTGCTCGGTGGCCCGGCGACAGCGATCAAGACCGTATCGGTTTCGCCGTTGAAGGCTGGGGAGCACGTGGTTTCGAACCCGGTGCCGGCGGTTCG